>NZ_CP048751.1:3055582-3383373 GCF_011064825.1 Brevundimonas mediterranea | reverse complement strand
GGGTATCCCGTCGATCTTGGAAGGTTCGTGCCGGGGAAGGCGAGGTTCCTTACGCGCCGTCGCCGTTCGGGACAATCCGCCGACGCTCGCTAATCGCCGGACAGGATGATAAGCGGCGCTCCTGATGCGCTGGATCATCGATTTCCTGTCGAATATGGAGGCGCGTCGCTGGCGCGCCGTGCTGGCGACGGCCCTTCTGCTGGGCGCCATGATCGCCCTGTTCGCCGTGGGCAAGAGCCAGTTGGGCCTGGACGCCGAGGTGAGGCTGGAGGCCTGGCTGGGCGGGTTCAGGCATGGGCCTTGGGGACTGCCGGCCGCCATCGTCGTCTTCACAGTCGCGGCCTTCTTCGGGGCGCCGCAGTTCATCCTGATCGCCGCCTGCGTCGTGGCCTTCGGGCCGTGGTTCGGGTTTCTGTACAGCTGGATCGCCACGGTCGCCTCGGCCGCCGTCACCTATTGGATGGGGCGCGGGCCGACGGCGCGCCTGCTTGAACGGCACGGGGGCAGGACGGTGGGGCGGCTGACTCGGTTCGTGGGTCAGAACGCCTTCTACGCCAGTTTCATGATCCGCAACGTGCCGTCGGCGCCCTTCATCGTCGTCAACATGGCGTTCGGCGCGGCGCGGGCGTCGTTTCCTGGCTTCCTGGCCGGTTGCGCGCTCGGAGTGCTGCCCAAGACGGCCTTGGTGGCCTTCTTCGGCGGATCCTTCATGACGGCGGTCAGCGGCGACGGGATCTGGACCTCGGCCATACTGGCGGGCGTGGCCCTGGCCTGGCTGGCTCTGATGCTGGGTGTTCGCGAATGGGTGAAGCGGCGCGAAGTCGCGCGCGGCGACTGATCCGACAAGGGAGAGGCAGCATGTTTCACAGGCTGTTTCCCACCCTCATGACGCTAACGTGAACACCCCCAAGCGCGGCTGTTCCACAGGGTTGGGGGTGAACTTGGATACGGTGCGCTAAGGGGGTTGTATTCCCTGTTTCATACGGGCACACGGGCCAACGGTAGACGTGGCGAAGACGATCAGGAAGCTGTCCGACAAGGGGATGTCAGGGCAGCGGGGCGTCGCCAGGTCAACTGCGAAACTGACGCCCTCGGTCAAAGAACAACGGTATCGATTCCCATGAGCTTTTCCCTTTTCGGCGCGATCTCCAACGACATCGCGATGGACCTGGGCACCGCCAACACCCTGATCTACATGAAGGGCAAGGGCATCGTCCTGAACGAGCCTTCGGTCGTGGCCCTGCGCAATGTCGGCGGACGCAAGATCGTCCACGCCGTGGGCATAGAGGCCAAGCAGATGCTGGGCCGCACCCCGGGCCACATGGAGGCCATCCGCCCCATGCGCGACGGCGTCATCGCCGACTTTGAAGTCGCCGAAGAGATGATCAAGCACTTCATCCGCAAGGTGCATAACCGCAAGGGCTTCGTGAACCCGAAGATCATCGTCTGCGTGCCGTCGGGCGCCACGGCGGTCGAGCGTCGCGCCATCAACGACTCCTGCCTGAACGCCTCGGCCCGCCGTGTGGGCCTGATCGACGAGCCGATGGCCGCCGCGATCGGCGCCGGCCTGCCGATCCACGAGCCGACCGGCTCGATGGTCGTCGACATCGGCGGCGGCACCACCGAGGTGGCCGTTCTGTCGCTGTCGGGCATCGTCTATTCGCGTTCGGTCCGCGTCGGCGGCGACAAGATGGACGACAGCATCATCAGCTACATGCGTCGCAACCATAATCTGCTGATCGGCGAGACGACCGCCGAACGCATCAAGAAGGACATCGGCACCGCCCGTATCCCGGCCGACGGCGAAGGCCTGTCGATCGAGGTCAAGGGCCGCGACCTGATGCAGGGCGTGCCGCGCGAGGTCCGCATCTCGGAACGCCAGGCGGCCGAAGCCCTGGCCGAGCCGGTGACCCAGATCATCGAGGCCGTGAAGGTCGCGCTGGAGGCCACCCCGCCGGAACTGGCCGCCGACATCGCCGACAAGGGCATCATGCTGACGGGCGGCGGCGCCCTGCTGCGCGGCCTGGATATCGAGATCCGCGACCATACCGGCCTTCCGGTTTCGGTGGCTGACGATCCGCTGTCGTGCGTCGCCATCGGCTGCGGCCGCGTTCTGGAACATCCGCGCTGGATGAAGGGCGTGCTCGACTCGGCGCTCTGATCAATTCGTCTGCAGCCGGGTGAGAACCTGGCTGCAAATCCTTTCGGGCCTTCGCGATCAACGGTTCCATTCTGGCCCCGATTTTGCGATAGGCAGGCATGACGGCAGGGGCGCCTGCCGATTCCAACCCCTTATGTGGAAGGTCGCCCGTGGCGTTTCGCGACGGCCCTTTTGAAAACCTGAAGGTGCCGCTGGCCTGGACCGCCGCGGTGGTCGCAGTCGTGGCCATGGCGGGCGCGGCTCTTCTTCTTGTCAGCGATCGCACGACGCCGGACGGCGGCTCCAGCTATGGCGGGGCGCGGGGGGCTGCGGCCTCTGTGACCGGGCCGGTCAGCGGCGTCTTCGCCGCGCCGGTGCGCTGGGTCGGCGCCGTCACCGATTACATCGGCGGGTATTTCTTTGCAGTGTCCGAGAACCGGCGGCTGAGGGCCGAGGTGGCCGAGTTGGAGCCCTGGCGCGACCAGGCCATCGCCTTGAAGAACGTCAACGCCCGTTATGAAGCCATGCTGGGACTGCGGACCGAACCGGCCGTACCCATGGTCACGGCGCGCGCCATTTCGGATGCCCGCGGCCCCTTCAATCGCGCGAAGCTGGTGGATGTCGGCGCGTCGAAAGGCGTGCGGATCGGCAATCCGGTCATTAATGAGCACGGTCTGATCGGCCGCGTCACCGGCGTCACCGGCGGCGTCAGTCGGATGGTGCTGTTGACCGACGTCGCGTCCCGTACGCCGGTTCTGGTGGACCGCACCGACGCCCGCGCCCTGCTGACCGGCGACGGCAGCGACAACCCCCGGCTGGAGTTCGTGCGCGGGGCCGGTTCTGTGCAGGCGGGCGACCGGATCCTGAGTTCCGGCGATGGCGGCGGCCTGCCGCGCGGCATTCCCATCGGCGTGGCGGCCAAGGGGATCGACGGCAGCTGGCGCGTGAAGCTGTTCAGCGATCGCGGCGCCATCGACTATGTGCGGGTTCTGCTGTTCCAGGACTTCGGCCAACTGATCGATCCGAACGCGCTCAATGCGCCGCCCCTGGCCGGCTTGACCACGGCGCCTCCGCCGAACGCTGAACAGGCGGGCGCCATCGGCGACGCGGCAGCACGCCGTCAGGCGGCCGCGGAGGCCCAAGTGGCACGGGCGCGCGCCGCCGCCGCCGTCGCCGCGACACCGCCTGCAACAACACCGGCGGCGCCCCAGGCGCGTCCCGTTCAGACTCGTCCGGCGCAACCTCGACCCGCCGCCGAGGCGCCATCGGCGGCGATGTCTCCACAACCAACGCCCGCACAGGCGCCGGAGGGCGCGACGTGAGACGTCCTGTCGCGGTCCGCGTCGTCGGACCTCTGCAATGGATCGTCTATCCGGCCCTGGCGGCGATCGCCGCCACCATCATCTTCGCCACGCCTGTGCAACTGTTCGGCTTGATGCTGCCTGAGCCGGTGTTTCCGATGGTGCTGGCCTTCGCCTGGCCGCTGATCCGGCCGTCGATGACGGCGCCCGCAGTATTGTTCGGGCTTGGTCTGTTCCTGGACCTGTTCTGGAACGGACCGCTGGGCCTTTGGGCTCTGTGTCTGATGGGCGTCTATGTCGTGATCCTCTTGTCGCGCAATCTGCTGGCTGGGCATGAGGGCGTGATCCGCTTCGCCTGGTATATGGCCTGCACCCTGGCCGCCTTCCTGGTCGCCTATGTGATCGTGGCGGTGAGGGCGGGCAATCCGCCGGCGATTCTGGGCCTGATCGGCCAGATTCTGCCGACCCTGATCCTGTATCCGATCGCCGACTGGATGCTGGAACGGTTCGACGACGGGGATATCCGGTTCCGATGAGCGGCGAACCCTCCATCTTCTTTTCCGACGTCAACGAGCGCCAGGGCTCCTTCCTGCGCCGCACCTTCGTGTTCGGCGGGCTGACGGCCCTGGGGGTCACGGCCCTGGTGGGGCGGCTGGCCCAGCTTCAGGTCGTCCAGGCCCAGGAATATGCGACCCTGTCGTCGCAGAACCAGTTCAACTTCCGCCTGGTCCCGCCGCCGCGCGGCCTGATCAAGGATCGCAACGGCGTGGTCATCGCCGGCAACCGGCCCAGTTTCCGGGTGCTGGTGATCCGTGACGAGACCAAGGATCTGGATCAGACGCTGGATCTTCTGGGCCGTCTGCTGCCCGACACCCTGGAACGTCGACGCGCGATCATCCGCGAGGTCAACGCCTCGCCCAAGTTCAACCCCGTGCCGGTCAAGAGCGACCTGACCTGGGAGGAGTTCGCCAAGGTCAACCAGTACGCCAACGAACTGCCCGGCGTCATGGCCGACATGAACGAGGCCCGGTACTATCCGTTCGGCGGCGCCTTCGCCCATGTGATCGGTTATGTCGCCAAGGTGTCTGACCGCGACGTCAAGGCGATCCGCGATAAGGGCGAGACGGTGCCGCCGCTGCTGTTCAACCCCGGTTTCCGGATCGGACGCCAAGGCGTCGAAAAAGCGCTGGACGAAGCCCTGCGCGGAGAGCCGGGCGGCAACCGGGTTGAAGTGGACGCTCGGGGCCGGGTGGTGGCCGAGGATATCGGCGGTTCACGCACCGCCGTGCCGGGCAAGGAGGTTGTTCTTACTCTGGACGCCGATGTCCAGAACCGGGCGCTGGAGGTGTTCGGCGAAGAGTCCGGCGGTTGCGTGGTGATGGACGTCCGCAACGGCGACATCCTCTGCATGGTGTCCGCGCCCTCGTTCGACCCCAACCTGTTTGTTGGCGGTATTCCCTCCAACGTCTACAGCGCTCTCCGCGATTATGAGCGCAAGCCGCTGCTCGACAAGGCCATCGGCGGCGTCTTTCACCCCGGGTCGACGTTCAAACTGACAACCTCGCTGGCCTTGCTGGAGGCTGGGGTCGATCCTGACGAGCGGGTGGTCTGCACCGGCGGCTATCGCTTCGGGTCACGGACTTTCCGCTGCTGGAAACCCGGCGGCCACGGCCCCATGAACATGCATGATGCGATTAAGACGTCGTGCGATGTCTATTTTTATCACATGTGCAATCGGGCCGGCGTCGATAAGATTCAGGAGGTCGGCAAGAAGATCGGCTTCATGCAGACCTATGACATCGGGGTCGGCAACCAGAAGGCCGGATCGATTCCCAGTCGGGCCTGGAAGGCGAACTACAACAAGAACAATCCAAACCCTGATTCTCGGACCTGGTATCCAGGCGAGACCTTGTCGGTTGCGATCGGGCAGGGCGACGTGAACGTCACAGCTCTGCAACTGGCAGTGACGACCGCGCGCTTCGCCAATGCACGAAAGGCGATCATGCCGCGTCTGATCAAGTCGGTCGGCGGGGTGGATCAACCCAGCGGCGCTGCGGTGCCCGATCTGCCCTTCCCACCCGAACACCTCGAAATTGTTCGTCAGGGCATGGTGGCGGTGGCCAATGACGTCGGGGGCGGCGCCTATCGCCAGAGCCAGCTAGGGCTCGGCGACATCAAGATGGCCGGCAAGACAGGCACGGCGCAGGTGCGCAACTACGGAACAGGCTCTCGCAAGAGCGCCGACGTCACCTGGGCGCTGAAGGACCACAACCTATTTGTGGCGTTCGCCCCTGTGGACGAGCCGCGCTACGCTATCGCCGTCATCATTGAGCATGGCGGCTTGGCCGGATCGACCGCTGCGGCTCCACGTGCGCGCGAAATCATGCGCACAGTGCTGCTTAAGGACCCGGACATGGTGGCGCGTATGACGCGACCACCACCACCGGAGCCTACAGCCTCGGCCGAGACAGCCGAACTAGAAGGCGCTGCGCCTCCCGAGCCGGATGTCGTGGGGGCTGAGACGGCGCGTCGCACCCGTCAGATGCCGACCGTCACCACGGGCCCGCGTCCCTATCTGTCCGAGCCGCGCTGATGACCGCTTCCGCCCTGTCCCGTCCCGGCGAGCGCGAGCGCGTTTCGACCAAGATCAGCCAGATCGACTGGCGTCTGCTGGCTCTGATCTGCGTGGTGTCCGGCACCGGCGCATTGATGCTCTATTCCGTGGGCGGAGGGTCCTGGTCGCCGTGGGCGGCGAAACACCTGATCCGCTTCGGCATGTGTGTGGCCCTGATGCTGGCCCTGTCCATGGTCAATATCCGCTTCTGGTTCGGCCTGGCCTATCCGGTCTATGGGGTGGCCCTGCTGATGCTGGCCCTGATCGAGGTTCCGGGCCTGGGTTATACGGCCATGGGCGCGACCCGCTGGCTGAACCTCGGCGTGACGCGCATCCAGCCGTCGGAGATCATGAAGATCGGCGTCGTTCTGGCCCTGGCGCGCTGGTATCACGGCGCTTCGGCCAAGGAGGCCAGCTTCCACTGGAAGCTGATCTATCCAGTCGCCATCATCGGCCTGCCCTTCCTGCTGGTGGCGCACCAGCCGGACCTGGGCTCGGCCATGCTGATCGGCCTGACCGGCGCGGCCATCATGTTCATGGCGGGGCTGAGCTGGAAGATCATCGCTGCTGTGGGCGCCGCCGCCGTGGCGCTGATCCCGCCCTATGTGATGTTCGGCATGCACGAGTATCAACGCCACAGGGTGCTGACCTTCCTGAACCCGGAGGCCGATCCGTCGGGCACGGGCTATCACATCATGCAGTCCAAGATCGCCCTGGGCTCCGGCGGTTTCCTGGGCAAGGGATTCGGCCTGGGCAGCCAGAGCCAGCTGGAATTCCTGCCCGAAAAACACACTGATTTCATCTTCGCGGCGGTGTCCGAGGAGTTCGGTTTCGTCGGTTCCTTCACCATCCTGGCCTGTTATGCGGCGATCATCCTGATCTCGCTGCGGATCGCATCCCTGTCGCACAGCCATTTCGGCCGTCTGGCTGCGTCGGGGGTGACCGCGACCTTCGCCATGTATGTGCTGATCAACGGCGCGATGGTCATGGGGCTGGCGCCCGTCGTGGGGGTGCCGATGCCGCTGCTGTCCTATGGCGGCACGGTGATGCTGACGGTGATGATCGGTTTCGGCCTGGTGATGGCCACGCGCGTGCACCGTTACGCCGAACTGCCCAAGGGCCAAGGCCTGATCTGACGCCGGTCGCGCGTTCGGAAGCGCGGGTTTTGGGGCGTCGCCTGCACAGCGTCTTACAGCGACGGATTTCCACCACCAGATCAACACCTTCAATTCGGCGGGCCGAATCATGAGCGAAACGAAGCCGACCTCCCCGGAACTGGTCTGGGACGTCCGGGCGGAGCTGGGCGAGGGGCCAGTATGGGACGCCGAGCGCAAGGCGGTGTGGTTCGTCGACATCAAGGGTCGAAAGCTGCATCGTTATACGTCCGGGAGCGGCGAGACCGCCTTGTGGGACTCGCCGGACCAGACCGGCTTCGCCCTGCCGGCCGAGGACGGTTCGCTGGTCTACGGCGTCGGTGGCGGCCTGCATCGATTCGACCCGGAAACGGGCGTCTTCACCATGATCCAGCCGGTCGAGGCGGACCGGCCGCAGAACCGCGTCCGTCCGTGAGCGCCGAAGCCGTAATCCAATTGCGCGCCGGAGACTGGCGCGCCTCCCTGACGCCGGGTCTGGGCGGCGCGATCCTAGACCTGAGCCTACATGGCCGATCGGTGTTGCGGCCAACGCCGAAGGGGGCGACCGACCTGCTGGAAACCGCCTGTTTCCCGCTAGTCCCCTACGCCAACCGGATCGCCGACGCGCGGTTCGTGTTCGAGGGGCGCGAGGTCAGGCTGACCGCGCTGGACCGGTTCGCCCCCCACGCCCATCACGGAGACGGCTGGCTGAAGCCCTGGGCGGTCGAGGCCGTCGACGATGCGAGCGCCGACCTGAGGCTGGACTGGTCGGACCAGGCTGCGGCCCAAGCAGGCGGCTGGCCTTGGCCGTGGCGGGCGCGTCAGGCGGTCAGGCTGACGGACCAGGGGCTGGAGATCAGCCTGTCGGTGACCAACACCGGCGATACGGTCATGCCCGCCGGCCTGGGCCTGCATCCCTATTTCCCCAGACATCCAGACACCCGGCTCAGGCTTTCGGCGACGGGGGTGTGGCTGACCGACGCGCGCGGAATTCCCGAACGGCTGGCGGCGCCGGATGCGGTGGCGGACTGGGGCGACGGCCTGGCCCTGGCCGAGGCCCCCTTTGTCGATCACGCCTACGCCGGCTGGACCGGCGAGGCCCTGCTGGACGGGGACGGGCACCGCATCGTGCTGAACGGCGGCGCGGGCGCGGACTGGGTCCAGGTCTATGCTCCCGTCGGGGCCGACTTCTTCTGTGTCGAGCCGGTGACGCACCGACCGGACATTCTGAACGGGACGCCGGGCGAGGCCGGCGGGCTGGCGCGACTGGCGCCAGGCGAACACCTTACCCTGGTCATGCGTCTGACGGCCGAAGCGATCTAGAGGCCGTTCCGCGCGCCGCCCGTTCCAGGCCGTCACGAAGGCGGCGGCGTTGCGACCGACCTGCTCGGGCGATTGGCCGGGCTTGAACACGGCAGAGCCGAAGCCGGAGGCAGCCGTGCTGGACCCGTGATAGAATATCGGATCGTCGACAGGTTCGGTCTGCCGCACGACCGCCGCTGACGCACCGCCGCGGCGGCGACAAAAAAGCCCCGGTCCCGCCTGGCGAGACCGGGGCTTTCCGATCCGGCTGAAGCGGATCACGCCTTGGGGGCGGGGGTCTTGTCCGAGGAACTGCGGGCCAGTTCGCGGTTGAGCCACAGGGCGACCAGGGTGCAGATCGCGCCGGACAGCAGATAGGCGCCGGCGGCGATCAGGCCGAACTGGCTCGAGATCCACAGGGCGACCAGGGGGGCGAAGCCGGCGCCGAACAGCCAGGCCAGGTCCGAGGTCAGGGCCGATGATGTATAGCGGTTGGCCAGGGAGAAGCTGGACGCCACCGGACCGGAGGCTTGACCGAACGACAGGCCCAGCAGGATGAAGCCGGAGATCATGAAGGTCAGCTCGCCGATCGCCCCGCCGTTCAGCAGCTGGGGGGCGAAGCCCGAGAAGGCGGCGATGCCGGCGGCGGTGACCGCCAGCAGGGCGCGTCGGCCATAGCGATCGGCCAAAACGCCCGAAGCGAGGATGGCCAGCAGGCCGAAAACGGCCCCGACCATTTCGATCAGCAGGAAGCGGACCGGCGTTTCCTGGGTGAACAGGAAGACCCAGGACAGGGGGAAGACGGTGACCATGTGGAACATGGCGAAGCTGGCCAGGGGGGCGAAGGCGCCGATGGCGATCCGGGGGCCTTCCGCCTTGATGGCGGTGTGGACCGGAGTGGGCTGCAACTCGCGGGTCTCGAACAGCTTCTGGAAGCTGGGGGTCACGACGATGCGAAGGCGGGCGAACAGGGCCACGACGTTGATGGCGAAGGCCACGAAGAAGGGATAGCGCCAGCCCCAGTCCAGGAAGTCGGCCGCCGACAGGGTGTTCAGGAAGAAGGCGAACAGGGCAGAGGCGACGATCAGGCCGATGGGCGCGCCCAGTTGGGGAATCATGGCGTACCAGCCGCGGCGATTCTCGGGGGCGTTGACCGCCAGAAGCGAAGCCAGGCCGTCCCAGGCGCCCCCCAGCGCGACGCCCTGACCGATGCGGAAGACAGCGAGCAGTACGGCGGCGGCGATGCCGATGGTTTCATAGCCGGGCAGGAAGGCCACCGCGACGGTCGAGGTGCCCAGCAGGAACAGCGCTATGGTAAGCTTGGCGCCGCGCCCGAACTTCTGGTCGATGGCGATGAACAGGGCCGTGCCGAAAGGGCGGGCCAGGAAGGCCAGGGCGAAGATCGCGAAGGACAGCAGCGTGCCGCCGATCGGCCCGGCGAACGGGAAGATCAGTTGCGGAAACACGACCACGGAAGCGATGGCGTAGACGAAGAAGTCAAAGAACTCCGACGTCCGGCCAATGATCACGCCGATGGCGATTTCGCCGGCGTCCACCTTGCCGTGATCGGAGTGGAGGGCTGCGGCGTCGCGTTCCAGCGACTCTGACGAAGGGGTCGTCGAGACGGACATGGGCTGGGATCGCTCCGTGAAATTTGAGATTTGGGCATGCGTCGGTAATGCCGCATTATGACCGGGCGCCCTTTGCGACGAAAGTCGCGATCTGAGGATAGGACAGATTGTCCAATGTCGTTTCTGATCGAAGCTGACTATCCGGCCCAGTTCGAACGCCAACCGTCGCGACTCCTCCCTGTTGTCCGATGTTTCCCGATTGGAGCCGCCTTGCGCCGTCTGCGCCTACTCCTGCTCGTGCCCATGGTGGCGCTTCTGTCGGCCTGTAATCTGGTCGTGCTGAAACCCGCCGGCGACATCGCCCAGCAGCAGGGCGACCTGCTGATGATCTCCACCCTGCTGATGCTGATCATCATCGTTCCGGTGATGGCGCTGACCGTATTCTTCGCCTGGAAGTACCGGGCGTCGAACAAGGACGCGGAATACCAACCGGACTGGGACCACTCGACCCATCTGGAGGTCGTGATCTGGGCCGCGCCCCTGCTGATCATCATCTGCCTGGGCGCCCTGACCTGGGCCGGCACTCACCTTCTCGATCCTTACCGCCCGATCGACCGGATCAAGCCGGGGCAGGCGGTGGACGAAAGCATTGAGCCGCTGCAGGTCAATGTGGTCGCGCTCGATTGGAAATGGCTGTTCATCTATCCGCAGTACGGCGTCGCCACCGTCAACGAACTGGCCGCGCCTGTGGATCGCCCCATCCGCTTCCACATCACCTCGTCCTCGGTGATGAACTCCTTCTATATTCCCGCCCTGGCTGGCCAGATCTACGCCATGCCGGGCATGGAGACGAAGCTGCACGCCGTCATCAACCGTCCGGGCGAGTATGAAGGCTTCTCGGCCAACTATTCCGGCGACGGCTTCTCGCACATGCGTTTCGCCTTCCACGGTATGGACCAGGCAGGCTTTGACGGCTGGATCGCCGGGGTTCGCCAGGGCGGTCAGGCGCTGGATCGCGACCGTTACCTCGAACTGGAAAAGCCCAGCGAGAAGGTGCCGGCGATGCGTTTCTCCACGGTCGACGGCGGCCTGTGGGACGCGATCCTCAACATGTGCGTCGAGCCGGGCAAGATGTGCATGGGCGAGATGATGGAAATCGACCGCAAGGGCGGCCTGACCATGGCCTCGGTGCGCAACACCATGCCGCTGGTCTATGACAAGTACGCCGGTCGCGGAAAGAACGCGGCGATCTTCGGCTCGAACGACAGCTATGTCATGACCATCTGCACGCCGCTGCAGGCCGAGGCTGCGGCCGCTGATCGCATCCGCCGGGCCGAACTTGACGCGGCCAGCGCCCCTGTCAGCCTGGCGCCTTTGTCGGGCCTGGGTTTGACCCAGGGCGTGCCGATGGCGTCGCTGTCCACAGACAAACAATCGACGGGGGCGGTTTCGACCGACGTCCGTTCCTCCCCCAACGCCTGAGCGAACACAGTCGATGAACGCTGACACCCTCATTCCACTCATCTTCGGGCGGTTGACGCTCGAGGCTCTGCCATTGCACGAGCCGATCCTGGTCGTGACCATGATCGTGGTCCTGCTGGGCGGCGTCGCCCTGCTGGGCGCCCTGACCTATTTCAAGCTCTGGGGCTATCTCTGGAAGGAATGGTTCACGACCGTGGACCACAAGAAGATCGGGATCATGTACATGATCCTGGGTCTGATCATGTTCGTGCGCGGCTTCGCCGACGCCATCATGATGCGCCTGCAGCAGGCGATGGCGTTCGGCGGGTCCGAAGGCTATCTGAACGCACACCACTATGATCAGGTCTTCACCGCTCACGGGGTGATCATGATCTTCTTCGTGGCCATGCCGATGGTGACGGGGATCATGAACTATGTCGTGCCGCTGCAGATCGGCGCGCGCGACGTCTCCTTCCCCTTCCTCAACAATTTCAGCTTCTGGATGACGACGGCCGGCGCCATCATCGTCATGGCCTCGCTGTTCGTCGGCGAGTTCGCCCGCACGGGCTGGCTGGCCTATCCGCCGCTGTCCGGCATCGGCTACAGCCCCGGCGTCGGGGTGGACTATTACATATGGGCGCTGCAGATTGCGGGGGTGGGGACGACCCTGTCCGGCATCAACCTGATCGCCACCATCGTGAAGATGCGGGCGCCGGGCATGGGCATGATGAAGATGCCGATCTTCACCTGGACGTCTCTCTGCACCAACGTCCTGATCGTGGCGTCCTTCCCGGTCCTGACCGCCGTCCTGGCCTTGCTGACGCTGGACCGCTATGTCGGCACCAACTTCTTCACGAACGACTTCGGCGGCAACCCGATGATGTACGTGAACCTGATCTGGATCTGGGGCCACCCTGAGGTCTACATCCTGATCCTGCCGCTGTTCGGCGTCTTCTCGGAAGTCGCCTCGACCTTCTCGGGCAAGAAGCTGTTCGGCTACACCTCGATGGTCTACGCGACGGTCGTGATCACGATCCTGTCGTACCTGGTGTGGCTCCACCACTTCTTCACCATGGGTTCGGGCGCGTCGGTGAACTCCTTCTTCGGCATCACCACGATGATCATCTCGATCCCGACGGGGGCGAAGATCTTCAACTGGCTCTTCACCATGTATCGGGGCCGTATCCGTTTCGAACTGCCGATGATGTGGCTGGTCGCCTTCATGCTGACCTTCGTGATCGGCGGATTGACCGGCGTGCTTCTGGCCGTGCCGCCGGCCGACTTCGTGCTGCACAACTCGCTGTTCCTGGTCGCCCACTTCCACAACGTCATCATCGGCGGCGTGTTGTTCGGCCTGTTCGCCGCCATCAACTTCTGGTGGCCCAAGGCTTTCGGCTTCAGACTCAACAAGTTCTGGGGGCTGGTCAGCTTCTGGTGCTGGGTGCCGGGCTTCTGGCTGGCGTTCGCGCCCCTGTATGTCCTGGGTCTCATGGGCGTGACGCGCCGGATGCGGGTGTTCGACGACCCGTCCTTGCAGATCTGGTTCGTCATCGCCGCCATCGGCGCAGGCGTCATCGCCCTGGGCATCGCGGCCATGTTCATCCAGTTCGCGGTCTCGATCATCAATCGCGACAAGCTGCGTGACATCACGGGCGATCCGTGGGGCGGCCGCACCCTGGAATGGGCCACCTCTTCACCTCCGCCCGCCTACAACTTCGCCTCCACGCCGGTCATCCATGACTCCGACGCCTGGTGGGACATGAAGAAGAAGGGCTATCAGCGTCCGCTGTCCGGCTATCGCGCCATCCACATGCCCTCGAACACGGGCACGGGGGTCATCATCTCGGGCCTGTGCCTGGTGATGGGTCTGGCGCTGATCTGGTACATCTGGTGGCTGGCGGCCCTGACCTTCGTGGGCGTGCTGGCGGTCTCGATCGCCCACACCTTCAACTACAAGCGCGACTACTACATCCCTGAGGATGAGGTGCGCGAAACCGAAGAGGCGCGCACGCGCGCCCTGGCCGGAACGGAGGCCTGATCCATGAGCGTGACCGCGACTGAGATCGACCCGAACGTCTTCCATCTGGAAGAGGAGCCGCATCACGAGGAAGGCTCCAGCACCATGCTGGGCTTCTGGCTCTATCTGATGAGCGACTGCCTCATCTTTGCGATGCTGTTCGCCGTGTTCGGCGTCCTGGGCGGCAACTACGCCGCCGGGCCGGGACCCAAGGAGCTGTTCGACCTGGAGCTGGTGGCGGTCAACACCGCCATGCTGCTGTTCTCGTCGATCACCTACGGCTTCGCCATGCTGGCGATGGACAAGAACAACAGGACCCAGACCCTGATCTGGCTGGCGATCACCGGCCTGTTTGGTCTGGCCTTCCTGGGAATCGAACTCTACGAGTTCGCGCACCTGATCCATGAAGGCGCGACGCCGCAACGCAGCGCCTTCCTGTCTGCCTTCTTCACCCTGGTTGGCACCCACGGCCTGCACGTGACCTTCGGCATCATCTGGCTGGTGACGCTGATGGTTCAGGTCAGCTGGAAGGGCCTGATCCCCGCCAACAAACGCCGCCTGATGTGCCTGTCGATGTTCTGGCACTTCCTCGACGTCATCTGGATCGGCGTCTTCACCTTCGTCTATCTGCTGGGCATGGTTCGATGAGCGCCGACAACAACGATCACTCGCCCGAGTCGCACGAGGTGGACCACCTGGGCCACGAGGCGCACAATCACGGCTCCTTCAGGAGCTATATGATCGGTTTCGTGCTGTCGGTGATCCTGACGGCCATCCCGTTCGCCCTGGTGATGACCGGCGCCTTGCCGCCCCAGGCGACGGCCCTGATCGTCATGGCGTTCGCCGTGGTGCAGATCGTGGTCCACATGATCTACTTCCTGCACATGAACTCCAAGTCGGAGGGCGGCTGGACCATGCTGGCCCTGATCTTCACGATCATCGTGGTGGTCATCGCCCTGTCGGGTTCGCTGTGGGTGATGTACCACCTGAACACCAACATGATGCCCGCCACCCACGAAATGAGCCAGATGTCCTCCTGAGGACAGGCCCGGGAGATCGCCATCAAGGCCCAAGGCCCAAACGCGCCGCGTCTGTCGCCGACCCTGTTCTGGGCCGGCTTCGGCGCGGCGTTGCTGTTCGCGGGCTTCGTCGCCCTGGGCGGATGGCAGTTGCAGCGACTGGCGTGGAAGACCGACCTGATCGCCCAGGTCGAAGCGAGGGTGCACGCCGCGCCGCAACCCGCGCCGGGGCCGGACGCCTGGCCGACGGTGTCGAGAGAGACGGACCAGTATCGCCGCGTCACGGCGCGGGGCGTTTTTCGACATGACCGGGAGACCCTGGTTCAGGCCGTCACGGATTACGGCGCCGGATTCTGGGTCATGACGCCGCTGCAGACCGACGCCGGCGCCACGATTCTGATCAATCGGGGCTTCGTCACGCCACAGCGTCGTTTGCAGAAGGATCGACCGGGCGGGCAGGCGACGGGCGAACAACAGGTGACCGGCCTGTTGCGCATCACCGAACCCAAGGGCGGTTTTCTGCGCACGAATGACCCGGCGGGCGACCGCTGGTACTCGCGCGACGTTGCGGCCATCGCTGCAGCCAAGGAGCTGTCGAATGTCGCGCCCTATTTCATAGACGCCGACGCGACGCCCAATCCCGACGGCTGGCCCAGGGGCGGTCTGACCATCGTGAAATTCCCTAACAGCCATCTCGTCTACGCCCTGACCTGGTTCGGCATGGCCCTGATGACCCTTGTCGGCTTCTGGCTCGTGGCCCGCGAAGTCCGGCGCCGTCGATCCGCGCAATGACCAAGACGCTTCAACGCCTGCTGGGCATCGGCGACTGGCGCGAGACGGCGGTGTCGCAGGAAACCGCGAACCGGCGAAATCTTCGCCTGCTGATCCAGCTGCGCTGGCTGGCGGTCGCCGGTCAGGTCGCCACCATACTGCTGGTCCATTTTGTCATGGGCATCCGCCTGCCGGTCTTCTGGCTGCTGATCGCACCCGCCGGCCTGGCCCTGGTCAATCTGGTCAGCGTCCCGCTGACGCAGCGCCGGGACGCCATCTCGGATCAGGAACTCATGCTGGCCTTGCTGGCCGATGTCGCGGCCCTGACGTGGCAGCTTTTCCTCACCGGCGGCGCGGCCAATCCGTTCGTGGCCCTCTATCTGCTGCAGGTCGTGCTCGGCGCGGTGCTTCTGGCCCCCGTCTACGCCTGGTCGCTGATCGGCGTCACCAGTCTGTGTTTCGCCGGCCTTGGCGTATTCAACCGGCCGCTGAACCTGCCGCCCGACAGCGAGGATGCTCTGTTGAGCCTCTATATGCAGGGCAGCCTGATCTGTTTCCTGTTGATGGCGGTGCTGCTGGTGCTGTTCATGACGCGGATCAACGACAATCTGCGCGCCCGCGACGCCTATGTCGCCGATGTGCGCCAGCAGGCGACGGAACAGGATCACATCGTGCGCATGGGCCTGCTGGCTTCGGGGGCGGCGCACGAGCTGGGTACGCCCCTGGCGTCGCTGTCGGTCATACTGAGCGACTGGCGAAGGATGCCGATGCTGAAGGCCGATGCGGACCTGAAGCAGGACATGGACGTGATGCAGGCCGAGGTCGAACGCTGCAAGGCCATCGTCACCGGCATCCTGATGTCGGCGGGCGAGGCGAGAGGCCAGGCGCCGATGCGCACGACCATGGGCCGGTTTCTGAACGAGGTGGTTCAGGGCTGGAGCGCCCGTGACGCCCGTGTCCGGGTCGAGGTCACGGCATGGACCGGACCCGATCCGAGCGTCATCGCCGACCCCGCCCTGCGTCAGGTCTTCGGCGTCCTGTTCGACAATGCGGTGGAGGCGGGGGCTCGCCGCATCTTCGTGTCTCCGGTCGTTCGCGACGGGCAGCTGGAATTTGCGATCCGCGACAATGGGCCCGGCTTTCCAGCCACGATTCTGGAGCGGCTGGGCAAACCCTATAATTCGACGAAGGATCGCCCCGGCGCGGGTTTGGGCTTGTTTCTTCTGGTGAATGTGATGCGTTCGCTGGGCGGCGCGGTTGAAGCGTCCAATCCCCCAGCTGGCGGCGGCGAGGTGCGGTTGATCCTCCCCATCGCCGCCCTGGCGCCGCAGGAGATGTCCGATGACTGATGAAACCCCGACCCTGTTGATCGTCGAGGACGACGAATCCTTCTCGCGCACCCTGCGCAAGTCCTTCGAACGGCGGGGGTATACGGTGGTCAGCGCGGACGGCCCGGATCAGATGGCCGAAGTGTTGAAAATTCACCGGCCGGGCTTCGCCGTGGTCGATCTCAAACTGGGCGGCGCCTCCGGCCTGGGGTGCGTCTCGACCCTTCGCGCCTTTGACGCCGACATGAACATCGTCGTCCTGACCGGCTTCGCCAGTATCGCCACGGCGGTGGAGGCGATCAAACTGGGCGCCCGTCACTATTTGGCCAAGCCGGCCAGCACCGATGACATCGAAGCCGCCTTCGGCAAGGCGTCGGGCGACGCCGCCACGCCGCTGACCAGCCGCCCGACCTCGATCAAGACCCTGGAATGGGAACGGATCCACGAGACCCTGGTGGAGACGGACTTCAACATCTCCGAAGCCGCTCGCCGCCTCGGCATGCATCGCCGCACCCTGGCCCGGAAACTTGAGAAGCGTCGCGTGACCTGAAAGGGGGCGGTCAGGGCGATCGCTCGGCAAATGGCCGGCCGAGTTGGGCGGATCATTTCGAAGATCGATGCTTACATGGGAAGGAGCCTTATGGCTGTTCCAACCTCAAAGATGGAATTGCTGACCGCCATTACGACCACGTTCGCAAAGCTGATGGCGGATTTAGCGAAAATTCCGCCGAACCGCGCACGTGAGGCCACGATGAAGGGGCATGCCGACGGAACCACCATGAGCCCGGCCGATCTGGTGGCCTATCTGGTCGGATGGAACGAGTTGGTTCTGAAATGGCTGGATCGTGACGACCGGGATGAACCGGTTGACTATCCCGAGGCCGGTTTCAAATGGAACCAACTCGGCCTGCTGGCGCAGAAATTCTACGCCGATTGCAACGCAATCGAATGGCCTGAACTGCTCGCCCGTCTGGAGGATGCGAAGACAGGACTGATGGTGACGATCACGGCCCGGTCAGATGAGGAACTGTATGGCGGCGCTTGGTACGGGAAATGGACCAAGGGGCGTATGATCCAGTTTAATACCTCATCCGCTTACGCCAATGCCCGAGCCCGAGTTCGGGCGTGGCAGAAGGCGCAAGACTGAAAACCCGGTCTTGTCGGCAGGCCTATCGACAAACACGGATCGACGGTGCGGAAAGGGTCGGCGTGTGCGTAGCTATCGCGCGCAACATCGCATCATAGCGTAAAATCGACAGGATGGCGGAAGCGGTGGGATTCGAACCCACGGACGGCTCTCACCGTCGCTGGTTTTCAAGACCAGTGCCTTAAACCACTCGGCCACACTTCCTTGCCGCGCTGAGCGGAGGCGGACGCCATAGCAGGCGAACGGCGCATTAACCAAAGCGGAAATGTCTTCGGTCATCCTGTTTTTGAGGATCGAGGCGAGGTGCGACCGATGACGACCGGACAATGGATGCGCAGCGGCCTGATCCTGGGCCTGTTCTCGCTGCTGGCGGCCTGTTCGACCGTCGGCGGCAAAGGCGGCGCGAGCGGAATTCCCGTGGTCAAGGATCCGGCGCCGATCGTGTCGGGGACGATGCGGCCCTATCAGGTGCGCGGACGCTGGTACACGCCCAAGGAGCAGCCGGACTACGAGGAGGTCGGTATGGCCTCCTGGTACGGGGACGCCTTCAACGGGCGGCCGACCTCAAGCGGCGAGCGGTTCGACATGCACCAGCTGACGGCGGCGCATAAGACCCTGCCGCTGCCGGGGCTGGTCGAGGTCACCAACCTGGAAAATGGTCGTCGGCTGGTGGTCCGGGTCAATGATCGGGGCCCGTTCGTTGACAGTCGGATCATCGACCTGTCGCGGGAGGCGGCGCAGGAGCTGGGGATGCTGTCGCAGGGCGTCGGGCGGGTGCGGGTCCGGTATCTGGGCCGCGCGCCCCGACAGGGCGGCGGGACGATCCCGCGGGCGGAAGGGCCGGCCAGAGCGCCAAGCTCGGCCCCGGCGCCCGCGCCTTCGCCCGTTCCGGTGGCTGTCGCTGCGGAGGTCGCCAGCTTCTGGGTGCAGGCGGGGACCTTCTCGGACCAGGGCGAGGCGAGCCGAATCGCGGAGCATTTGAGCGGATGGGTGCGCGCAGACCGGAATGGGGGGCGGTATAATGTCGTGGTCGGTCCGTGGGAGAGCGCCAATGCGGCCGAGGCTGCGCGCCAATCCGTCGTGGCGAAGGGTTATGTCGGCGCCCTGTTGATATCGGGCAGTTGATCGCGCGCACGGGCTTGCGTCCGGCGGGCCGCGCGCGCCATGAAGGCGCGTGACCCGTGGAAAATTCATAAGCTTCGAAGGCGGCGAGGGATCCGGCAAGTCGACTCAGGTCGGACGGCTGGTCGAGCGGCTGCAGCCTGTTCTGGGCGAACGCACTGTGGTGCGCACGCGCGAGCCGGGCGGATCGAAGGGGGCGGAGGTGATCCGCAACCTGGTCGTGGCCACCGAGGCCGAGCCCTGGTCGGCCATGACCGAGACCCTGCTGATGTACGCCTCGCGCTCCGACCATCTGGAGCGAACCATCCGGCCGGCGCTGGCGGCCGGCGACTGGGTGGTGTGCGACCGGTTCGCCGATAGCAGCCGGGCCTATCAGGGCGCCGGCGGCGGGGTTGCCCAGAGCTTTATCGAACAGATCGATGCGGGCGTGGTCGGAGACGATCAGCCGGACCTGACCCTGGTGTTCGACCTGCCGGTCGAGGTGGGGCTGGAGCGGGCGTTCGGGCGCGGCCTGTTCGAGACCCGGTTCGAGTCCAAGGGGCTGGCGTTCCATAAGCGACTGCGCGAGGGCTTTCTGAGGATCGTCGAGGCCCATCCGGAGCGGTGCGTGCTGATCGACGCCGTGGGATCGCTGGACGAGGTCGAGGCGCGGGTTTGGCAGGCGGTCCAGGACCGGTTGCTGTGAGCGACGATCATCCCCGCGACCGGTTCGACCTGGTCCCCGACGCTGCGGCGGAAGCGGCCTTTCTGGACGCCTGGGAGCGGGGACGGCTGCACCATGCCTGGCTGCTGTGCGGGGTCGAAGGAACGGGCAAGGCGACCTTCGCCTATCGCGCGGCGCGGCGGCTGCTGGGGGCGGCGGCTGATCCGGCGCGCGGGCCGCTGGGCGCGCGGCGCGAGGATCCGGTCAGCCGGCTGATCTCGGCCCAGTCGCATCCCGACCTGCTGGTGCTGGAACGGCTGGTCGAGGGCGGCAAGACCAAGAAGTCGATCTCGGTCGATCAGTCGCGCGACCTGCCCGAGTTCTTTTCCAAGAGCCCGTCCCAGGCTCAGCACCGGGTGGCGATCATCGATGCGGCCGACGACCTGAACATCAATGCGGCCAACGCCTTGCTGAAGGTTCTGGAGGAGCCGCCCGAGCGGGGGGTGCTGTTCCTGGTGACCCACGCGCCGGGGCGGCTGCTGGCCACGATCCGGTCGCGCTGTCGGCGGCTGAGCTTCCCCATCTGGACGCCGGAGCGGCTGGAGGCCCTGGTGCGGAACCGCACGGGGGCCGAGCCGGAGGAGGCCGAGCATGCGGCGGCCATGGCGGGCGGATCGCCGGGCGCGGCCCTGGCCCTGGCGTCGGGGGCGACCTTCGAGATGGACCAGTTGGCGCGGCGCTGGGTCGAGGGGGATGTGGACCGGGCCGAGGCCCTGGCCATCGCCGACAAGTTCCGGGGCGCGGAAGGCCAGGAGCGGTTCGAGACCCTGATGGACCGGCTGATCGCGGCGGTGCGGATGCAGGCCCTGAGCAGTCCGTCCGGCGCGGCGAACCGCTGGGCCGAGCTTTGGGAGCGGCTGCAGCCCTTGCCGGAGCGGGCGGCGGGGCTGAACCTGGACAAGGCCGATGTGCTGGCCGGGGCGCTGGCGGACCTGAGGCGGGTCCAGGCCCAGCAGGCGCGGATGGGCTGATGCTGATCGACAGTCATGTGAACCTGCACGCCCCCCAGTTCGACGAGGACCGGGACGCGGTGATCGCCCGGGCGCGCGAGGCCGGGGTCGGCCTGATGGTCGAGATCTCGGACAAGCTGACCACCTTCGAGGCGACCCATGGGATCGCCATGGCCAACCCCGACATCTGGTGCACGGTCGGGGTCCATCCGCACGAGGCCAAGGATGCGGCGGACCTGACTGCGGCGACCCTGATCGACCTGGCGCAGCGGCCCAAGGTGGTGGGGATCGGCGAGTGCGGCCTGGACTTCCACTATGACTTCAGCCCGCGCGAGATCCAGGCGGCGGTGTTCCGCCAGCATGTGGCGGCGGCGCGGGAGACGGGCCTGCCGCTGGTGATCCATACCCGCGAGGCGGATGAGGTCATGGGGCCGATCCTGAAGGAGGAGCACGCCGCCGGGCCGTTCAAGATGCTGATGCACTGCTACACCAGCGGGGCGGAACTGGCGGGAATCGCTGCGGAACTGGGGGCCTGGTTCTCGGTCTCGGGGATCGCCACCTTCAAGGCGGCCGAGGATGTGCGGGCGGTGATCCGGGACATGCCGGCTGACCGTATAATCGTCGAGACCGACTGCCCCTATCTGGCGCCCATCCCGCATCGGGGGCGGCGCAACGAGCCGGCCTATATCAGCCATGTGCTGGACAAGCTGGCCGAGATCCGGGGCTGGAGCGCCGAGGAGGCGGACCAGAAAACCACCGAGGCCTTCTTCGGCCTCTTTGACCGGATACCGAGATCGGCATGAGCTTCGAAGTCGTCATCCTGGGCAGCGGATCCTCGGGCGGGGTGCCGCGGGGCGACGGCGACTGGGGCGTGTGCGACCCGGCCGAGCCGAGGAACCGGCGCACGCGCTGCTCGATGCTGGCGAGGAAGACCGGGCCGGAGGGGATGACCAACATCCTGATCGACACCTCGCCGGACCTGCGCGAACAGATGCTGGCCAGCGGGACCCGGCATGTGGACGCGGTCCTCTATACCCACGACCATGCGGACCAGACCCACGGGATCGACGATCTGCGCACCTTCGCGACGCGGGCGCGCAAGCGAATCCCGGCCTGGATGGACGAGGCGACCCTGACGTCCCTGTCCCACCGGTTCGACTATATCTTCGAGAGCAAGTTCGGCTATCCGCCGCTGCTGGACGCCCAGGTCATCCCGCCGCACGGGACGGCCTGGTCGGTGGAGGGGCCGGGGGGCGCGATCCCGGTCGTGACCTTCGATCAGGGGCATGGACCGATCCGGTCGGTCGGCTATCGGCTGGGCGACATGGCCTATTCCAGCGACGTGTCGGACCTGGACGAGGCGGCGATCCGCGCGGTGGCCGGATGCCAGGTCTGGATCGTCGACGCCCTGCGCTACACCCCCCATCCGACCCATGCCCATCTGGACCGGACGCTGGAGTGGATTGCGGCGGCGGACGTCGAGCGGGCGGTGCTGACGAACCTGCACATCGACATGGATTACAAGGAACTGTCGGCGATTGTTCCGGCGAATGTCGAGGTCGGGTTCGACGGATGGACCTGCATGATCGGCTGAGGCCGGTCGGTTTGTCGTAAAAACAGGATGACAAACCGCCAAACCGCCAAATGCGCCATGGGGCGACTGCTGCGGCGTTAGGATCGGCTGAGGCCGGTCGGTTTGGCGCGAAAACAGGGTGACAACCGTGCCAAAGGCGCCAAATGCGCCAGGGGCGACGACCGTGGCGTTGATGGGGAGCGGACGTCGCAAGCGGACTGCGGCGCGCGCCCGATGTCAAAGACCGGACGACGAGGCTAACACAGTCTGGAGGCGTGGTTGGTCGATGGCGGTTGGGGCGGGTTAGGGTGTTGAAAAGATTAGCTTCAGTTCGACAAATTGGGGGAGATGACCTTCGTTTGCCTTCCTTGGTTCATCTATACGAACCGCTCTCCTCACATTTTCATTCAGCAGAGCCGTGCTGGAAAGCGGACGTTCCGGACATCTGCTCAGGTGGTTAGCCGCCGTTAGCTTCTGCTAGGCGCTGGGCAACTCGCCTCGCGTTAATCGGCGACTCGGCTGCAATTAGCTCTAACGCTTCCTTTGCCCGCGTTGCGATCATGACCTCGCGGCTTTCCGGACTACCCCGATTAACGAAGCGCAGGGCTTCGCGAACAGCTCGCCGAAGGTCGTCGCCTTTCAACTTCTTGAAGAGCGTCACGAAGTCCTGGGCGGTCAAGTTGGCGAGGAACTCCACATCGCGGGTGTTCCAACCGCTTTGACGGCTAATCCGGATCAACACGTCCCCAGCGTCGAGCGCCGGTGGCGCGAACGAAGCGTGCTTCTCCGCAAACGCCGCAATCAAATCCGGATCAGTGACATCGCCCTTGAACGCGTATTCACTTAGGTCCCAAAACTCCACCGGCTCGTTGCGGATATCGACATACTGCTGTGCTAAGGCCTTTGCCTGCTCCTCGCGGCCCAATTCCTTGAAGAGCCGGATCGTGCCGCTCGCATTAAGTGGCGTGATGGCATTGGCGTTCGCTCGAAACGCGGCGTCCAGACCGTCGAGCACTGCGTCGGCGTTATCGTCGAACGAGTCGTGATATTTTGCCCAGGCTTCGTGGACCGAATTTCCTTGATCGCTAAATTTCAAGCTTGCCGCTAGGTCATCGGCCGATGCTCTTAACTTCGCCTCGTCGAAGAAGCCAAGCTCAACACCGGCCATGACCTTCAAGTCGAATTCGTCTGTTGATGAATATTCGTACTCGATCAGCAGATCACGCCACTTGGTGTATTCTTCGGCAGATTGACCGCCCAATCCGGCAAATTGGTTGAACCTTTGCAAGAATTCGAGCGATGGCGCGCTGTCAGGTTGG
This sequence comes from Brevundimonas mediterranea, assembly GCF_011064825.1. Classification (NCBI taxonomy): domain Bacteria; kingdom Pseudomonadati; phylum Pseudomonadota; class Alphaproteobacteria; order Caulobacterales; family Caulobacteraceae; genus Brevundimonas; species Brevundimonas mediterranea. Next base: position 3,359,902 of record NZ_CP048751.1, on the reverse strand, counting down.
AATTTGGAAAATGTGTAAAGAGCCATGGATGACACTGACTGCTCAAGAATTCTCCGGTCATAACCGAGAAGGATTTCACCTAAGCGTTTGGCATGTCGCTCGATCTTCTTGATGACCCGGATATTGACGATCGACAGCGTCACGCAATGACGCACTAGGCGGTCTCGCAGAGCGATGCCTGGGCTGAATCCTATCTCAGCCGCTTCAGATGGAGAGGGATTGAAGGTCAGAGATATGTCCGCAACCTTCTCCAGCTGTGCTTCGAAGGCTTCCTTGCCATCTCCCGGGATTTTTTCTGCGTTCAGTAATACGATAACCTTGCAAGCTTTCTGTTCCTTGAGCTCGGAGACTAGGCCCAGAACATCGTGTACTGCCAGGCCTTTCCCAGCCCGTTCCAAGTCATCAATGCAAATGAGCTGAGATCCCATAGTTGCAAATAACACCCGCTCGCTGAGCGCCACATAGTCCTTAACCTTAGGTGTTAAGCGCGCATAAGCCGTGAGTTGTCGCCCGCCAGCTTCGGCCGATTTTACGAGCGAGGCGAGGTTGGGCTTTGTGGGTGCTCCTGCGAGGGGAACGGTGTTTTCAAATATAGCGCTACGAACATCGTCGAGCGAATTTCGACCAAACAGACTGACGTAAGAATATCGTTTGAGTCCAATCGCCCCATCCCTGTCTGCCTCTTGAAGGTACTTGTTCCATGCAAAAGTCTTTCCGACACCCCATTTACCAGAAATGCAAAGCACCTCTGCATCAGCGCTTGCTAAGAAGCGACGGATTTCTTTCTCAAGAAGCTCGATCGACATTATAACTCCGCTAGCTGACATGGCGTCGGCGCAATCGCGCTAGCGACAGGCTATTACGCTTTTGCCACTCAGGGTAAGATTTCCGCCCTGCCTGACGGCGGGCTAACGGAAAGTCCGCAACGGGGCGGGAACCGTCTTAGGCTAGCGGCGCGCAAGCTGATCGGCTCTCTCCGACGAGGTCCGGATTGTCGTACGATCACGGCTGCTAAGCTCAGTAGCAGCCGGCAAGGGCATCCAAAAACTGACGGTGGGCGCTGTCTGTGTTTTTGACCGATCTACACCGCCCCCTTCTCCACCATCGACCGGGCGACGGCTTCGGCCACCTTGATGCCGTCAACGGCGGCCGACAGGATGCCGCCGGCGTAGCCGGCGCCTTCGCCGGCAGGGAAGAGGCCGCGCACGTTCAGGCTCTGGAAGTCGGCGCCGCGGGTCATTCGGATCGGGGATGAACTGCGGGTTTCGACGCCCGTCAGAACCGCCTGGGCGTCGTCGTAGCGGGCGATCTTGCGGCCGAAGACGGGCAGGGCCTCACGCATGGCGGCGATCACATAGTCGGGCATCAGGGGCGCCAGGTCGGTCGGGCGCACGCCCGGCTTATAGCTGGGGACGACCTCGCCCAGCGCGGTCGAGGGGCGGCCCGCCAGGAAGTCGCCGACCAGCTGGCCCGGCGCGAAATAGTCGCCGCCGCCGGCCGCATAGGCGCGGGTCTCCAGATCCCGTTGCAGTTCGATGCCCGCCAGCGGATGGTCGCTCGGATAATCCTCGGGCGAGATGCCGACCACGAAGCCGGAGTTGGCGTTGCGCTCGTTGCGCGAATACTGGCTCATGCCGTTGGTCACGACGCGGCCGGGCTCGCTGGTGGCCGCCACCACCGTGCCGCCCGGGCACATGCAGAAGCTGTAGACGGTGCGGCCGTTCGAGCAGTGGTGCGAAAGCGTATAGGCCGCCGCGCCCAGGTCGGGGTGGCCGGCGCAGGGGCCGAACATGGCCTTGTCGATCCAGGACTGCGGATGCTCGATGCGGAAGCCGATCGAGAACGGCTTGGCCTCGATATGGACGCCGCGCTCGTAGAGGGTCTGGAAGGTGTCGCGCGACGAATGGCCGATGGCGAAGACCACGTGGTCGGCCTCCAGCGTCTCGCCGGTGTGCAGGCGCACGCCCCGGAGGGCGCCCTTGTCGAGATCGATGTCCGTGACCCGGTGCTCGAAGCGGTACTCGCCGCCCAGCCGTTCGATCTTCTCGCGCATGGCCTCGACCATGGTCACCAGGCGGAAGGTGCCGATGTGCGGGTGGGCCTCGGTGAGGATTTCCTCCGGCGCCCCGGCCGCGACGAATTCGGTCAACACCTTGCGGGCCAGGAAACGCGGATCCTTGATCTGGCTGTAGAGCTTGCCGTCGGAGAAGGTGCCCGCGCCGCCCTCGCCGAACTGCACGTTGGATTCCGGGTCCAACTTGCTGCTTCGCCACAGGCCCCAGGTGTCCTTGGTCCGCTGCCGAACCACCTTGCCGCGGTCGAGGATGATCGGCTTGAACCCCATCTCGGCCAGGATCAGCCCGGCGAACAGGCCGCACGGCCCGGCCCCGATCACGACCGGGCGAAGGCGCTCGGTCCTGGGTGCGACAGCGACCGGGCGATAGGCGACGTCTGGCGTCGGCGCCACGTGCACGTCGTCTGCAAGGCGGGCCAGCACCGCCGATTCATCCCTTACCTCGACGTCGAGGATGTAGACTTTCAGAATCGCGGATTTCCGGCGCGCGTCGTGCGCCCGCTTCCATATCGACCAGGAGACAAGATCGTGCGGCGGCACGCCCAGGCGGGCGGCGATCGCGGCGGGCAAGGCCTCCGGCGGGTGGTCGAGGGGCAGTTTGAGTTCTGACAGGCGCAACATCCGGGGCGTTCTAGCCGGTCGAGCCTTTTGATCCTAGGCGCAAGGCCCAGGATGACGGACGTAAGCGTGGGCGTGGGCGCGGCGCCCCCTCAATCCGCTCCAGCCCTATGCCCCTTCCAGTCAAACAACTCCTCCAGCACCTGAACCGCCTGGCCGCGCTCGGACGTCAGGTCGGGGTCGCGGCCCAGGATCAGGCGGGCGTCGTCGGCGGCGGCCAGCATCAGGGCGCGGTGGCGGATCGGGTCGGCGAAGCGGTAGGCGGGGAAGCCGCTCTGTTTCAGGCCCAGGGGGTCGCCGCCGCCGCGCAGGCGGAAGTCTTCCTCGGCGATGACGAAGCCGTCCTCGGTGCGGCGCAGGGTCTCGAGGCGTTCCTTGGCGGTTTCACCGAGGGCGCCGTCCTGGCCGCCGTACAGCAGGATGCAGGAACTGGCCTTTGCGCCGCGGCCGACGCGGCCGCGCAGCTGGTGCAACTGGGCCAGGCCGAAGCGGTCGGCGTGTTCGATGACCATGATGGAGGCGTTGGGCACGTCCACCCCGACCTCGACCACGGTGGTGGCGACCAGCAGGGGGAGGCGGCCGTCGGCGAAGTCGGCCATGACGGCTTCGCGCTCGGCGCCGGGCATCTGGCCGTGGGCGAGGCCGACCTCGACCCCCAGCAGGCGGCGCAGGTCGTCGGCGCGGTCGACGGCGGCGGCCAGGTCTATGGCCTCGGATTCGGCGACCAGGGGGCAGATCCAATAGGCCTGGGCGCCGGCGTCCAGCACCGTCTTCAGTCGGGCGGCGACCTCGCCGATGCGGGCCAGGGGGACGACGGCGGTGGTGACGGGGGTGCGGCCCGGCGGCTTCTCCATCAGGCGGCTGACCTCCAGCTCGCCGTACTGGGTCAGTTCCAGGGTGCGGGGGATGGGGGTGGCCGACATGGTCAGCAGGTGGACGGCGCCGATGCGCGGATCGCCCTTGGCCTGAAGTCGCTGGCGCTCGCTGACGCCGAACCGATGCTGTTCGTCGATGACGGCCAGGGCCAGGCGGTCGAAGCGGACGGCGTCCTGGAACAGGGCGTGGGTGCCGATGGCGACCTGGGCGTGACCGGAGGCCAGGGCGGCCAGCTTCTCGCGCCGCTGGCCGTTGGTGTCGCGGCCGGTGAGCAGGACGGAGACGACGCCGGCCGCCTCCAGCAGGGGGCCGAGCTTTTCGTAATGCTGGCGGGCCAGGATTTCGGTCGGGGCCATCAGGGCGGACTGGAAGCCGCTGGAGGCCGCGTCGGCCAGGGCCAGGGCGGCGACGGCGGTCTTGCCCGAACCCACATCACCCTGAAGCAGGCGGCCCATCTGTTTGCCCGAAACTAGGTCGCGACGGATTTCGGCGACGGCCTGGGCCTGGGCGTTGGTCAGGGTGAAGGGCAGGGCCTGGAGCAGGTGGTCGGAGGCGGCGCCGGGGGCGATGATGGCCGAGGGCTTGATCTCGCGGGCGCGGCGACGGCGGGCCAGGGCCAGCTGGTGGGCCAGGAATTCGTCATAGGCCAGGCGCTGGCGGGCGGGGGCCTCGGGCGTCAGGTCGGGCTCGCCCGCCGGGGCGTGCAGGGCGTCCAGCGCCGCGCGCCAGCCCAGCCAGTTCTGCTTCTTCAGCCAGGCGGGGTCCTGCCATTCCGGCAGGTCGGGGGCGGCGGGCAGGGCGGCCTGGACCAGTTTGCGCAGCTGGCGCGAGGTCAGGCCCTGGGTCGCCGGATAGACGGGTTCGGAAGCGGGGATGTCGGCGGCCTTGTCGGGCGTGACAATGTCCGGGTGGACGATCTGGACCTCGCCGTTGAAGCGTTCGACCTTGCCCGAGACCAGCCGGGTCTCGCCGCGCGGCAGCAGCCGGTCGATATGCTGGGGCGAGCCGCCGAACCAGACCAGGTGGACGAAGCCGGTCGGGTCGCTGGCGCGGACCTTCAGCGGGGCGCCGGGGCGGCTGGGGACGAACAGGCGGTCGATGACGATCTCGAAGATCCCGACCTCGCCGTCCACGGCGGTCGCCGCCTCCATGGGCCGGCGGACGATGACGCCCGAGGGGCTGAGGAAGGCCAGGTCGCGCACCAGCGGACCCGCCACCTTCTGCACCAGGGGCAGGACGCGGGGGCCCACGCCCTTCAGGCTGGAGACCTCGGCGAACAGGGGAAAGAGAATCTGCGGACGCATCGCCGGGAACATAGCGTGACCATGACGGGTGGCGAAGTGGGCGAAGGAGCGCTATCTGCGCTTCTTCCATTTTAGGACGCTGAGGTTCGCCATGCGGTGGATCGCGGCTTGAACGTCCTTCAACCTTGCCGGGCCAGGATTGCTTGTGACCGAAATCCCTCAAGACGACAGTGGCGACCAGGCGGTGCTGGCCCGCAAGCAGCGGCTGGGCCGGATCCAGTTCCGGTCCTGGCGGCGGGGCTTCCGCGAGGCAGACATGGTGCTCGGTCCGTTTTCGGACCAGGTGGCGCCGACCCTGACCGACGCCGAGCTGGACCAACTGGAACTGCTGATCGACGAGGAGGATCAGTGGCTCTACGGCTGGATCATCGAGCGTGACCCGACCCCGCCCGAGTTCGAGACGCCGGTGATGGCCAAGGTGCGGGCCTTCATGCGCGAGCATGTGGCGGCCGAGGTTGGCAAGGGCATCGGCTGATGGATCAACAGGTCACCGCGCAGCACCGCACCGACGCTGATCTGGGCGGGGCGCCCGAGGGGCTGGACGCCCTGGTCGTCGCCGAGCGGATCAAGGCCAGCGGCGGGGTCGGCGTCTTCGTGGCGCGCGACTATCAGCGGTCGGGCGGGTTTGTTCAGGCGTTCCGCTTCTTCTCGCAAGATATCGAAATTCTTGAATATCCGGCCTGGGACTGTCTGCCCTACGACCGGCTGAGCCCGACGGCGGGGATCGCCGCCCAGCGGATGGCGACCCTGACGCGCCTAGCCCAGCGCAAGACGGGCGACGCGCCGGTTCTGGTGGTCACGACCGTCGGTGCGGCCATGCAGAGGACGCCGCCGAAGTCGGTGACGACCCAGGCCGGGTTCGAGACGAAGGTTGGCCGCGATCTCGATATCCAGGCGCTGGAGCGGTATTTCGCCGCCAACGGCTATGTCCGGGCCTCGACCGTGTCGGAGCGCGGCGAGTTCGCGGTGCGGGGCGGGGTGGTGGATGTCTATCCGCCGGGCTTCGAGGAGCCGGTGCGGCTGGACATGTTCGGGTCCGAGCTGGAATCGATCCGCACCTTCGATCCCGAGACACAGAGATCGACCGGCCAGATGACGGCGGTGTCGCTGGCGCCCGTGTCGGAGGCCCTGCTGGACGCGGATGCGATCTCGCGCTTCCGTACCGGCTATCTGAAGCTGTTCGGGGCGCCGGGCGACGATCCCCTGTATGCGACCATCAGCGAGGGCGCGCGGCGTCAGGGCATGGAGCAGTGGCTGCCGCTGTTCTACGAGACGCTGGATTCGCTGTTCGACTATCTGCCGGACCAGGCCCAGATCTTCCTGGACAATCAGGCTGAGAGCGCGCGGGCCGAGCGGTGGGACCTGATCGCCGACGCCTATGAAGGGCGGACAGAGGCCGCCAAGGCTCAAAAAGGCAAGGGTGGGGGCCATGCGGCGACCAATCGGGCGCTTCCGCCCCGGTCGCTGTATCTGGACGCCGGCGACTGGAACCAGGCCCTGGCGGGTCGCGCCGTGCGGCGGTTTACGCCGTTCTCGGGCGGCGGCGAGGATGCGGGCGGCCGACTGGGTCGGACCTTTGCGGCCGAGCGGGCGCAAGACAGCGTCAACCTGTTCGAGGCGGTGGCGGCCCATGCTGCGGCGCTGAAGGCCGACGGCAAGCGGGTGCTGTTCGCCTCGTGGACCGAGGGCTCGTCGGAACGTCTGGCGACCATGCTGGCCGACCACGGCCTGGATCATATCGTCGCCGTGCGCGACTGGGCCGATGTCCAGACCGCGCCGAAGGACCTGTATCTGCGCGGCGTCCTGCCGGTCGAGCATGGGTTTGCGACGGACGAGGTCGCGGTCATTTCCGAGACCGACATCCTGGGCGACCGTCTGGCGCGGCCACGCAAGAAGCGGCGGGCGTCGAACTTCCTGGCCGAGGCTTCGGCCCTGACGACCGGGGACCTGGTGGTTCACCTGGATCACGGCATCGGGCGCTACGAGGGGCTGAAGACGCTGGACATCCAGCAGGCCCCGCACGACTGCCTGGAGCTGGTGTACGCCGGTGAGAGCAAACTCTATCTGCCGGTTGAAAACATTGATCTTCTGACCCGATACGGCTCGGATTCAGAAGGCGCGCAGCTGGACCGGCTGGGCGGCGCCGGCTGGCAGGCGCGCAAGTCAAAGGCCAAGGAACGCCTGCGCGCCATGGCCGAGGGGCTGATCGCGCTCGCCGCCAAGCGGGCGCTGCGCGAGACCGACGCAGTGGTGCCGCCGCCGGGCCTGTTCGCCGAGTTCTGCGCCCGCTTTCCCTATGAGGAGACGGACGATCAGCTGAACGCCATCGGCGACGTGCTGGAGGACCTGGGCAAGGGCACGCCGATGGATCGCCTGATCTGCGGCGACGTCGGCTTCGGCAAGACCGAGGTGGCGCTGCGGGCGGCCTTCGTCGTGGCCATGACGGGGCAACAGGTGGCCATTGTGGCGCCGACCACCCTGCTGGCGCGCCAGCACTACAAGACCTTCACCGAACGGTTCGCCGGCTGGCCTGTGAAGGTGCGGCAGCTGTCGCGGATGGTGGGGGGCAAGGAGGCGTCAGAGACGCGGGCGGGGCTGAAGGACGGCTCGGTCGAGATCGTCGTCGGCACCCATGCGGTGCTGTCCGAACAGGTCGGTTTCCGCGACCTGGGCCTGGTGATTGTGGACGAGGAGCAGCATTTCGGCGTCAAGCACAAGGAGAAGCTGAAGTCGCTGCGGGCCGATGTTCACCTGCTGACCCTGACCGCCACGCCGATCCCGCGCACCCTGCAGATGGCGCTGTCCGGCATTCGCGAGATGTCGATCATCGCCACCCCGCCGGTCGATCGCCTGGCGGTGCGGACCTATGTGACGCCGTGGGATCCGGTGCTGGTGCGCGAGGCCCTGCTGCGCGAGAAATATCGGGGGGGCCAGGCCTATTATGTCGCGCCGCGCCTGAAGGACCTGCCGGCCATCGAGAAATTCCTGCGTGAGCAGGTGCCCGAGGTGAAGTTCGTCGTTGGCCACGGCCAGATGTCGGCGACCCAGCTCGAGGAGGTGATGAGCGCCTTCTACGACGGCGAATACGACGTCCTGGTCTCGACCACCATCGTCGAGAGCGGGCTGGACATCCCGACCGCCAATACGCTGGTCGTGCACCGGGCCGACATGTTCGGCCTGGCGCAGCTGTACCAGATCCGGGGCCGGGTCGGCCGATCCAAGGCGCGGGCTTTCGCCTATCTGACCACGGATGCGGTCAAGCCGATGACCCTGTCGGCCGAGCGGCGTCTGCAGGTGCTGCAGTCGCTGGACAATCTGGGCGCCGGCTTCCAGCTGGCCAGCCACGACCTGGACCAGCGCGGCGGCGGCAATCTGCTGGGCGACGAACAGTCGGGCCATATCCGCGAGGTGGGCGTCGAACTGTACCAGCAGATGCTGGAGGATGCGGTCGCCGAGCTGCGCGAGAAGGGCGAGGGGCTGAACGTGGATCGCGGCTGGTCGCCGTCGATCAATGTCGGGGCTTCCGTCCTGATTCCAGAGGAATATGTGCCGGACCTGAATGTCCGTCTCAGCCTGTACCGCCGCCTGTCCGACGCGGAACAGGCCGAGGACCGCGAAGCCCTGGCCGCCGAGCTGATCGACCGGTTCGGTCCCCTGCCGGACGAGGCGCAGCAACTGCTGAAGATCGTCGGCATCAAGTCCAACTGCCGCCGCGCCTGTATCGAGAAGATCGACATCGGGCCGCGCGGCGCGGTGCTGACCCTGCGCGACAACAGCTTCCCCAATCCCATTGGATTGGTTGGGCTGATCCAGAAGAACCAGGCCTTCTGGAAGATCCGGCCGGATCAGAAGATCGTCGTGTCCGGCGATTGGCCGACGGCGGAAGAGCGGCTGAAGGTGGCGGAACGGATCACCGCCGACCTGGCGCGGGTGGCGGGGGCGTAGACCTCAGCGCGTCTTGTCGAACAGGTCGGCGGAGGCGCGTTCCAGCAGGGCGGCGGCGCTTTCGTTCGGCTGCATCTCGGCGGCGCCCACGTCGAATTCGGCGACGAAGGGGGAGCGGTCGGGACCGGCGTCGAAGGCGGTGCAGCCGATGACGGCGGCGATGCGCTCCGCCGCCAGGCGTGCGGCCTCGCCCCGGGTCGCCGGCAGGGCCAGGGCGAAGACTTCCTTGGCCAGGCGGGCGGGCGTGTCCTCGACCCGGACCAGCCGCGAGACCATGGCGCCGATCTGGGGCATGGCCCGATCCAGCCAGCCGCCCTGCCGCGCCCCGGCCACGGCCTCGTTCTCCTTTACGCGCAGCACGCAGACCGACAGGGGGCGGCGACGGGCGCGTGAGGCGTCGGCGACGCGCGCCAGATGGGCGGCGAACAATTCAGGCGTGAACAGGCCGGTCGAGGCGTCCATTTCCGCCAGCGCCCGGACCGAATCCAGAGCCTTGCGAATGGTCAGATGACGTCGGTGAGACCCCGCCAGGGCCAGAAGCCGCTCGGCCGTCTCATCCTCGGGCGTGTCGGCGGTGGCGACGTCGGCGAAGCCCCGATTGAACAGTTCGTCGAGACCGATCTCGCTGCCGTCCCGGAGATAGAGCATCAGGGGAATGTGGTAGAGGCGGGTGTTGCGCTTCATGCCCGAGGCGATCGACAGGGCGGGCGCATGGTCCTTGGCGCCCCACAGGACGGCGGCGTCGAACGGGCTTTCGTGCAGATAGTCGAAAGCGGTGTAGGGGGTGGGCGCAGCGACGACCTCGACGCCGGAGGCGGTGAGGGCGTTGGACAGGGCCAGAAACCGGCGCTCGGCCACGCCGGCGGCCAGGACGCGCAGCGGCGCCCGTTCGCCGCCGCCGGCCTCCAGATCAATGCCGCGAGCGGCGAAGGTGGCGCGGCGCAGATGGAATTCTTCTTCGGCTATCGCGGCGCGGGTCATCTGCTCCAGCCTCAGCGCCGCCTGGGCGGGGTGGGGCGGCAGCGTCACGGCCAGATCCGCGTCCATGACGGAACCGCGCGGCGCGCCGACAACCATGATCGGCAGACTGCGCGGCTCGGCCGCAGACCGCAGCCGCGCCACGACGTCGTCGGTGAGCGAATCGAAATCGACCACGGCGGCGTCCAGCGGGAAGTCCTGCAAGACAGCCTCGGCCGACGTCAGGTCGCGAGCGGTGACGGTGGTCCAGCCGAGGGCGTCCAGCCCAGCCACCAGCGGCCCGAGCCGACCGTCCTGGGCCGCCAGGATCAATACACGCGCATCGAAAGCCAAGTTGGTCGTCTCCCCCGGACGTCGCAGCGCCCATAGCCCCTTGAAGGCCGCGGGACCATAGCGATGCGTCCCTTAACGAAGCAATGTCTTGGCGTGGGGCGACGGGGAAAAGTGGGGCTCGCGCGGATGGTGTTTTCCTTGCCGATGGAATGGTCTAGGTTTCGCCGCCTGTTCAACGGTTGTGGGAACCGGCTTGAGTGATCACCTGACCCGATCGGTACTGAAGGCGCCTGGATTCTGGAGCGGTCTTTCGGTGCGCGCCTTCACCCGCAGCTGGGGGCGTGACGTCATGCTCTACACCGGCGGCGTGTCATTCTTCGCCCTTCTGGCCGTGTTTCCCGCCATCGCCATTCTGATCGGTTTCTACAAGCTGGGTCTGTCGATCAATGAGGTCAGCGCTCAGGCCGCCGCCCTTTCGGACCTGTTGCCTCGGGCGGCCCAGACGATATTCCGCGATGAGATCGCCCGGTTGAGCAATGCTTCTGCGCGGACGATCTCGACCCAGAGCGCCTTTGCATTGTTCGTCGGCGCCTATGCTGCCCATCGTGGATTCAAGGCCTTGCTGGCGGGCCTTAATCTCATTCATGATGAAACCGAGCCGCACGGCTTCTTCAAGTTCAACCTTCTGGCCTTCTTCGTCGCCGTCTTCGCCTTCGCGCTTTTCACGGTCGTGTCAGGCGCTGTGGTGACGGCCCGAATCCTGGCCCATACGGCGTCGCCGATGACGGACCAGTTCGATGGCGGTTTGCTGCCGCTGGACGCCTTCCTGCCGGCGCTTGGCCTCGCGGTCGGCCTGACCCTTTTGTACCGCTACGCCATGAGCCACAGGTCGCCCGTCGCCTGGCTGCCGGCGATCACCGGCGGGCTGGTGGCCACCCTGATGTCGGTGATCTCGTCCTGGCTTTGCGCCATCTATGTGGAGCAGATCGCGCCCCTGGGAGCGACCTACGGGTCTGTGGGCGCGGTGGTGGTGCTGCTGATCTGGCTGTCGTGGAACGTCAACGCCATCTTCTACGGCGGCGCCTTCGCCACCGAGATGGAGATTGCGGCCAAGGCCGATGCAGCCGCCAAGGCTCAAACCCCGACGGTTCCCGCCGATGTGGTCGATCTGTCGGAGCGGCGGGCCAGTCGCCGGTCGCGCTCCTAACCCGCCTCGACCGTAAGGCGAATCACGCCGTCCACCTCGTCCGCGGCGATCACGCGGCCGTTCTTCTGGGTCATCAGAAAGGGCACGTCGATCCGCGCCATCGGGTCGGTGGCCAGCAGGATGAAGCGACGCCCCGGCGCAGCGCCCTCCATCGCCTTCATCAATCGAAGGCTGGGCGTCGGGCAGACGTGGCCGCGCGCATCGACGACGGAGGCTTCAACCTCTTGGAGGTCGGTCACGACGCCAGGCGGTCGGCCAGCAGGGACAGGGCGATCCGGACGCTGGCCAGACGGATCGCGTCGCGGCCGATGTCGCCGAATCGTTCCTGGCGATGGATCAGGCCGCCGGGTCCCTGAGCGGCGAAATGGACCAGTCCGACCGGCTTGTCGTCCGAGCCGCCGCCGGGGCCGGCGATCCCGGTGACGGCCACGCTGACGGCGGCGCGCGAATGGGCGACGGCGCCCTGGGCCATGGCCCGCGCGGTCGGTTCGGACACGGCGCCGTGGGCGATCAGCGTGGCCTCGGGCACGCCCAGCATCTGCTGTTTGGCGTCGTTGCTGTAGGTGACGAAGCCCCGGTCCAGGGCGGCGGACGTGCCGGGAACGGCGGTCAGGGCGGCGGCGACCAGACCGCCGGTGCAGCTTTCGGCTGTGGCCAGCATCAGCCCCCGCGTGGATGCGGTTGCGACGATCTGTTGCGCCAGGCGCTGAATGTCTTCGGGGAACATGATCTTTTCATAGGCCGCGAGTCCCGCTCTAACCAGAGCCATGACCAATGTCGCCGAGGCTCCTGTTCTCCCCCTCGACCGGCCCGCCCGCGCGACCGCGATCCTGTTCGCCGTCGCCGTCGCCGTCTTCACCTCTGCCTGTCTGGTCTTCGTGGTGCAGCCGATGGCGACCAAGCTGATCCTGCCGACCCTGGGGGGATCGCCGTCGGTGTGGAATGCGGCCATGGTCTTTTTTCAGACGGCGCTGCTGGCCGGCTATGGCTACGCCCATCTGCTGCAACGAATCGGATCGATGCAGCGACAGGTGGCGGTCCATCTGGGTCTGCTGCTGATCGCGGCCTTGTTCCTGCCGCTGCGGATCAGCGGCCTGCTGGGCGATCCTGATCCCTCGGCGCCGACCCTGTGGATGCTGGCGACCCTGACCCTGTCGCTCGGGGCGCCGTTCGCCGTGCTGTCGGCGACCGCCCCGCTGTTGCAGGCCTGGTATGCGCGGGCCAGCGCCGGGCGGGCGGGGCGCAGCGATCCCTATGTGCTCTACGCCGCCTCGAACCTGGGCAGTTTTCTGGCCCTGCTGGCCTATCCGGTCCTGATCGAGCCCCTGGTCAGCCTGTCGGCGCAGCGGTGGGGGTGGAGTCTCGGCTACGGTCTGTTCGTGCTGATGGTTGTGGGGCTGGGCCTTGTCGTCTGGCGTCGGCGGGAGACTGTTGCGGCCGAGCCCGCCCCGCTGGCGGCCGGACCGCGCATCGCCTGGCGCGAGAAGGGGCTGCTGATCCTGCTGGCGGCGGCGCCGTCCAGCCTGATGCTGGGAGTGACGGCGCACCTGTCGACCGACGTGGCCTCTGCGCCCTTCCTGTGGGTCATTCCGCTGGCGCTCTATCTGCTGACCTTCGTCATCGCCTTCCAGGCGCGGCCGATCATCCCGTTGCATCTGACCCTGGCGATCCAGGCGGGGACCCTGGCGGCCTGCGCCGCCCTGGCGGCGTTCCGGACGACGGAGTGGCTGTTCGTCTTCGGGGTCAATCTTACGGCCTTCTTCTTCACGGCCCTGATGTGCCACCAACGGATGGCTGAGCGTCGTCCCGCGCCGGGCCGGCTGACGGAATTCTATCTGCTGCTGTCGCTGGGGGGCGTGCTGGGCGGGGTGTTCAACGCCCTGATCGCGCCCGTCGTGTTCGACATGGTGTGGGAATATCCACTGATCCTGGTGGCCGTAGGCCTGTTGCGGCCCTGGGGGCGGCGCGAGATGCGATCGTGGGAGATCATCTGTTGCGTCGTCGGCGTGCTGATCGCCGTGGCGGGGCCGCTGGGCCTGGCCCTGGTCCGTTATGCGCCTGACATCCGCGCTGTCCTGCCGGACCATGAGCTGGTGCGGATCGCCCAGGCGGTGCTGGGCGTGGCGGCCCTGTTCGCCTTCCTTTTGAGGGATCGGGCGATGATGTTCACCGTGGTCATCGGGGCCATGGTCTGGTCCGGCTATCATGTGGCGCGCGGTTATGACTGGGTGCTGACCGAGCGGAGCTTCTTCGGGGTGATGCGGGTGGCCAGCACGCCGATCGAAGGCCTCGATGGACCGGTCCATGTGCTGATGCACGGCACCACCCTGCACGGCGCCCAGGCGCAGGCGGCGCGGTATCGCTGCATGCCGACCCTCTATTACGCCACCTCCACCCCACTGGGTCAGGCGGCCCTGATGACCCAAGCCGGACGGCCGGATGGGGCCGTCATCGGCGTGGTGGGGCAGGGATCCGGGGCCATGGCCGCCTACAAGCGGGTCCAGGACCGAATGAGCTTCTTCGAGATCGATCCGATGGTGGACCGCCTGTCGCGCGACCCGCGCTGGTTCAGTTTCATCAACGGCTGCGCCGAGGGACCGGTCCGGACGGTTCTGGGGGATGCGCGGCTGACGATGGGACGGGAAGCGCCGAGCAGTTATGACCTGCTGATCATCGACGCCTTTTCGTCGGATGCGGTGCCGACCCATTTGCTGACGGTCGAGGCCATCGCCGGCTACCTGCGCCTGCTGAAGCCCGAGGGGGTGGTGGTGTTGCACCTGTCGAACCGGAACCTGGAGATCACCCTGCCGGCCGAGGCGGCGGCGGCGGCCCTGAAGGCGCCGGCCCTGCATCAGATCTATATCGAACGGCGGGACGCCGCCTCCATGTCTGAATCCTCGACCGAGGCGCTGATCGTCGGCAAGAGCGAGGCGGCCCTGGCGCCCTATCGCCAGGATCCGCGCTGGCGCACTCTGGAGGCGACCGGGGTGCGGCCGTGGACCGACGACTATGTCAATCTGTTCGGAGCCCTGGTCCGCCAGATGCAGTACGCGGTCCGGTAGTTCAGGCGGAAACGGGCGTCTCGACCGTCGCAACCGCCTGGGCGGCCAGGCCTTCCCCCCGGCCGGTGAAGCCCAGACCCTCGGTCGTGGTGGCCTTGACGCTGACGGCGTCCAGCGGGAGCGCCAAAAGGCCGGCGATCCGTTCGCGCATGGCCTGGCGGTGCGGCTTCACCTTGGGGCGTTCGCAGATCAGGGTGACGTCAACATTGACGATCCGACCGCCGCGCGCGGCGACAAGCTGGGCGGCGTGCAGCAGGAAGAGGTCGGAAGACGCGCCCTTCCACTTCGGATCGGTCGGCGGGAAGTGATCGCCGATGTCGCCCTCGGCGATGGCGCCGAGAAGCGCGTCGGTCAGGGCGTGCAGACCGGCGTCCGCGTCGGAATGGCCGATCAGTGTCTGGTCATGCGGCACCTCGATCCCGCAGAGCCAGACCGAACCGCCCGGACCCCAGCGGTGGACGTCATAGCCGGAGCCGATCCGGGTCTGGTAGCGGGTCTGTTGCGACAACAGGGCCTCGGCCATGGCGAAATCCTCGGGATAGGTCAGTTTCATCAGGCGGGGATCGCCCTCGACCAGGGCGACGCGGCCGCCGTGGCGTTGGACGACCGCGGCTTCGTCGGTCGGTGCCTCGGTTCCGGTCCAGGCGGCGTAAGCGGCCTCTATCGTATCGCGCCGGAAGGCCTGAGGCGTCTGGGCCCGCCACAGGCCGTCGCGTTCGACCACGCCCGCCATCAGACCGTCTGCGCCGCGCCGCAGGCTGTCGGCCACGGGCAGGGCGGGCAGGGCGCCGTCGGCATGGTCCAGGGCCGCGATCAGCCGGTCGATGACGGCGCGGTCCAGCAGAGGGCGGGCGGCGTCATGGATCAACACCGGCCCGTCGGGGCCGCTGGTGAGGGCCGCAAGACCCGCGCTGACCGACTCGGCTCGGACGGCGCCGCCCGCCACGGTCCGCCAGTTCGACAGGCCGGCAAGGGTTTCGGCCGCGCGGTCTTCGGCGCCGGCAGCCACCACGACCACCAGCTCGTCGGCGCCGGCGTTCAGCAGCGCCTCAGCCGACCAGCGCAGCACGGGCTTGCCGCCCAGGGCGCGCCACTGTTTGTCGCCGCCGGCGCGCGAACCGGATCCGGCCGCGACGATGATGCCCGAGAAACTCATGCCGGCCTTCTAGAGCGCGCCGTCGCGCGACGAAACATCAATCCGCCGCCGTCAGGCTTGACGAGGGGGTGTTGGATGCTGCGAAAGGCGCGAATGGCCAAGACTTTACAGATCGGCGACGTGACCGTGCCCGGCCAGGTGCTGATGGCGCCCATGACGGGCGTGACCGACCTGCCGTTCCGCGTGCTCGCCTCGCGGCTGGGCGCGGCCTATGTGGCGACCGAGATGGTGGCGGCCAAGGAGCTGGCGCGCGAACGCCCCGACGTGGTGCGACGCGCGGCGGTGGGCGCCGGCCTGCCGCTGACGGTGATCCAGTTGGTCGGGCGCGATCCGGGCCAGATGGCCGAGGGCGCGCGGATGGCGGAAAAGGCGGGCGCGGACATCGTCGATCTGAACTTCGGCTGTCCGGCCAAGGAGGTCACAGGCTCCGCCGCCGGCTCGGCCCTGATGCGGACCCCGGATTTGGCCTGTCGCATCATGGAGGCGGCGGTCCAGGCGACCAGCCGGCCGGTGACGGTGAAGATGCGGCTGGGCTGGGACGACGACAGCCGCAACGCGGCCGAACTGGCGAAGCGGGCTGAAGAGATCGGGGTCAGGGCGGTGACGGTCCACGGCCGCACGCGCAAGCAGTTCTATACCGGCGTGGCCGACTGGGCGGCGGTGGGCGAGGTCAAGGCGGCGGTCGGCATACCGGTCATCGTCAACGGCGACATCACCACGGCGGAAGCGGCCCGCCAGGCCCTGGCCCAATCGGGCGCCGACGGCCTGATGCTGGGGCGGGGCGTCTATGGACGGCCATGGCTGGCGGCCCACCTGGAGCGGGCGCTGATCGACGGGGTTTCGCTGGATGAGCCGGGGCCAGAGGCGCGACTTGGGATTGTCGTCGAGCATTTGCGGGCATCGGTGGAATTCTACGGACTCCCGCTGGGGCTGCGTATGTTCCGCAAACACCTGGGCTGGTACATTGAGCAGGCGCCCTGGCCGGCTGATCCGCAACACCGCCGCGAGGCAAAGGCAATAATTTGCCGTCTGGATGAGCCTCTGGCCGTCGAGGCGGCGATGGCGGATCTTTGGCGCGAAATTTTGCCGAAGATGAACAAGTCGGATGTTGAAGATGAGCCACAGTTAGTGGACACTGCTGTGGCATGACGGATACGCCTTCACCTGCGGCCTCTTCAACCGACACCGTGTCGGTGGATGAGTCGTTCTGGGGGCGTTTCGACGCGGAACGCGCCCGGGCGGGGTTCGGGTTCGCCTATTTCATCGCGGTCGTCATAACCGCCGCGGCGGTTTGGCTGGTGGCGGCGGCGCCCGGTGCGACATCCGGCACGGCGCGGGGATCGACCAGCCAGGCGGTGCTGTTCGTCCTGCTGGCCAATCTGGCGCTGATATCGGGTCTGGCCTTTATCGTCGGGCGACGGGTCCTGGCCCTGGCGCGCAGCACGGGTGACGCGGGGTCGCGGCTGCACCTGAGGTTCGTCGCCCTGTTCTCCATGGTGGCCGTCGTTCCGGCGGTGTTGATCGCCCTGGTGTTCGGCCTGCTGGTGACGCGGGGCGTCGACCAGTGGTTCAGCCAGAATGTCCAGGCTTCGGTCGAGAACGGCGCTGTGGTCGGGCGCGCCTATATCCGGGATGTCGCCACGACGGTGGACGCGGATCTGGTGACGATCTCCGATCAGCTGGATAGCGCACGCGGCCTGTTCGACGACCGGATCCAGTTCAATGACGCCCTCGCCCAGGTCGGGGAGATTTTCGGCTATCCCGCCATCTACATCCTGAATGGCGACGGCCAGGTTCTGGCGCGCGCGGAACGGCCCGACGCGCCGCCTTATCTGGCGCCCCCCCGGACCTATCTGGAGGACGCGGCCCAAGGTGGAGAACCGCCGACCGACGTGACGCAGAACCCCGACACGGTTCGATCCATCATCGCCCTGCCGGCCTATGGCGACGCCTATCTCTATCTGGTGCGGCCCCTGCAAGATGGGCTGGTCGCGCGGATGAACGCCTCCATCCAGTCGATCGAAGCCTATCGCGAGGCCCAGGAAAGCCGGTCGCGGATCCAGTCGGCCTTCATCCTCAGCTATCTGGAGACGGCGCTGCTGGTTCTGGTCGGCGCCGTATGGCTGGGCATGTCGGCGGCCAGCAGCATCTCCGCCCCGATCGGGCGTCTCGTGCAGGCGGCGGACCAGGTGGCGGGCGGCGATTTCAGCGCCCGTGTGGACAGCCAGGGCGCCCCGGCCGAAATCGCTTTGCTTTCCGACGCCTTCAATCGCATGACCGGTGATCTTCAGGCGCAACAGACCGCGTTGAAGGCGGCCAGCGACGACGCCCAGAACCGCAGCCGGTTCATCGAGACCGTGCTGTCGGGCGTCAGCGCCGGGGTTATCGGCCTGGACCGGCGTGGGCGGGTTTCGGCGATCAACGACAGCGCTCTGCAACTGCTGCACATCGAAGAAGACGAGGTTCTGGGCCACGAACTGGCAGCGCTTTCGCCCGAGCTGAGCGACCTGGTCGGCCGGGTCGAGGCCCATATCGAAGAAGACATCGATGTCAGCCGCGGCGGCGAGACCCAGAGACTGCGGGTCCGGATCGAGGGCGGGCAGGGCGGCGAGATGGTCCTGACCTTCGACGACATCACCCGGCTGGTCACCGCTCAACGCAACGCCGCCTGGCGCGACGTGGCCCGTCGTATCGCCCACGAGATCAAGAACCCGCTGACGCCGATCCAGCTCTCGGCCGAACGGCTGAAACGGAAATATCGCGACAAGGTGGACGAGGTCGAGATCTTCGACCGCTGCACCGACACCATCATCCGTCAGGTCGGCGATATTGGCCGGATGGTGGACGAGTTCTCGTCTTTCGCCCGTATGCCGGCGCCGCGCTTCGGCTCGGCCAATCCGGCGGAGATGCTGCGCGAGGCCGTGTTTGCCCAGCGGGTCGCCGCCGCTGACATCGTCGTGGATATGGACGAGCCCCTGCCCAAGGCCACGCTGCGTTGCGACGCCCGCATGGTGGGCCAGGCCCTGATCAATATTCTGAAGAACGCAGGCGAGTCCGTCGCCGCTCGCCGTCTGGCGGCCGGGGAAGACGCGGCGTCAGAGGCCGAGGGCATAATCGCCTCCCTGGTCGTTGAAAACGGCACGGCGACCTTCGTGGTCGAGGACGACGGGGTCGGCCTGCCGGCCAAGGACCGCGACCGTCTGACCGAACCCTATGTCACCACGCGCGAGAAGGGCACGGGCCTGGGCTTGGCCATCGTCAAACGCATTTGCGAGGACCACGGCGGCGAGCTGAAGCTGGCCGACGCCGAGACCCTGCGCGGCGCGCGGGTGTGCCTGATTTTTCCCTTGAAACCCCACGGCAAGACCGGCGACGTGACGGAGCGCAAGCTCCAGACCGTCGTCGCCGAATAAGCGAGGCAAGATGCGACCTACCGGTTCCGACATTCTGGTCGTCGATGACGAGGCGGACATCCGCGATCTGGTTTCGGGCCTGCTCGAGGACGAGGGGCACGCCGTGCGCGTAGCCGCCAACTCCGACGAGGCCCTGGCTGCTATCCGCGCGAGGAAGCCGTCGCTGGCGATCCTCGACATCTGGATGCAGGGCGGCGGTCTGGACGGGCTGGAGCTGCTGGAGGTGGTCAAGGAGATCGACCCCGACCTGCCTGTGGTAATGATCTCGGGGCACGGCAATATCGAGACGGCGGTGACGGCCCTGAAGCGCGGCGCCTATGACTTCATCGAAAAGCCGTTCAAGTCTGACCGACTGGTGGTCGTGGTCGAAAGGGCCATCGAGGCGGCGACGCTGAAGCGCGAGAACCGCCGTCTGCGGGCCCAGACGATGACCCCGTCAGGTCTGATCGGCCGGTCCCAGGCGGCCCAGGCGCTGCGCGGCACCATCGCCAAGGTGGCCCAGGCCAACAGCCGGGTCCTGATCGCCGGCCCGGCCGGTTCCGGCAAGGAGCTGGTCGCGCGTCAGATCCACGAGGCCAGCCCGCGCGCCCGGGCCGAGTTCGTCGCCATTTCGGCCGCCGGGATGACGCCGGAGCGGCTGGACGTCGAACTGTTCGGCGAGGAAGGCCAGGACGGCCGTCCGCGCAAGATCGGGGTGTTCGAACGCGCCCATAACGGCACCCTGTATCTGGATGAGATCAGCGACATGCCGCGTGAGAGCCAGAGCCGCATCCTGCGCGTGCTGGTCGATCAGCGGTTCCGTCGCGTCGGCGGCGAACAGGACGTGCAGGTCGATGTGCGGGTCGTGACCTCGACCTCACGCGACCTGAAGATCGAGATCGCCGAGGGTCGGTTCCGCGAGGATCTGTTCCACCGTCTGAACGTGGTGCCGATCCGGGTGCCGGCCTTGTCGGAACGGCGCGAGGACATCACCGAACTGGTGGAATATTTCGTCGACACGATCAGCGCCTCGCAAGGCCTGCCGCGCCGCATCATCGGCGATGACGCCGTGGCGGTTCTGCAAGTCCATCCCTGGCCGGGCAATATTCGCCAGTTGCGCAACAACATCGAACGGCTGCTGATCCTGGCGACCGGTGATCCGAACGAACCGATCACCGCCGACATGCTGCCGCAGGAGGTGGCGACGTCGAACGGAGGCTCCTCGAACCTGGGGGCCGAACGCACCATCGCCCTGCCGCTGCGCGAGGCGCGGGAAGTGTTCGAGCGGGAGTATCTGGCGGCCCAGATCATGCGGTTCGGCGGCAATATCTCGCGCACCGCCGCCTTCATCGGCATGGAACGCTCGGCCCTGCACCGTAAGTTGAAGTCGCTGGGGGTCTCGCCGGCCCGCGGTGGAGAAGAGGAAGATCCGGCCTGATGTCCCGCGTCGCCTATGTCAACGGAACCTACAGCCCGCATGGCCAGGCCGTGGTCCATATCGAGGATCGCGGCTTCCAGTTCGCGGACGGGGTCTATGAGGTCTGGTCGGTGTTCGACGGACGGCTGGCGGACTTCGACGGCCATATGACGCGCCTGCACCGCAGCCTGAACGAACTGCGCATCGACATTCCGATGTCGGTCGCGTCCCTGACGCGGGTGCTGCGCGAAACCGTCCGTCGCAATCGGGTGAGGAACGGCATCGTCTATCTACAGGTCACGCGCGGCACGGCGCGCCGCGATCACCCATTCCCCACGCCGGGCACGCCGCCGAGCGTCATCGTCACCGCCAAGTCGATCTCGCCGGCGCGCGGAGAGGCGCAGGCGCAGAAAGGGGTCGCCGTCCTGACCCAGCCTGACATCCGTTGGGGGCGGTGCGACATCAAGACGGTCGGGCTTTTGCCCAACATCCTGGCCAAACAGGCCGCGCGCGAGGCCGGCGCCTATGAGGCCTGGCTGGTGGACGATATGGGGCTGGTGACCGAGGGCTCCTCGACCAACGCCTGGATCGTGGATGAGCACGGCAAGCTGCGGACCCGCGACACCCAGGCCAACATCCTCAAAGGCTGCACCCGCACCAGCCTGATGGCGCTGATCAAGGAACATGGGGTCGAACTGGACGAGCGTCCGTTCAGCGTCGAGGAGGCCAAGCGGGCGCGGGAAGCCTTCTTCACCGCCGCCGGCGCCTTCGTCACTCCGGCGATCTCGATTGACGGAACGAAGATTGGCGACGGCAGGCCGGGACCGATTACGCTGAAGCTGCGTCAGCTCTATCTTGATCAGGCGCGCCGAGACGCCATTTAGGGCGTTGCCGGAGCACGGAGGCGGCGTTTAAGGTCGCTTCCGGCCGCCATCCGGCCCCGACGCCGCTCCCTCGGCGACGAACAACAAAGAACAGGAAAAACCTGCCATGTCGCAAGACAAACGTCAGAACCTTCAGGACACCTTCCTCAACTCGGTCCGCAAGACCAAGACGCCGCTGACCATCTTCTTGGTCAATGGGGTCAAGCTGCAGGGTATCGTGACCTGGTTCGACAACTTCTGTGTGCTGCTGCGCCGCGATGGCCAGTCCCAGCTGGTGTACAAGCACGCCATCTCCACCATCATGCCGTCCGCGCCCGTGCAACTGTACGAGCCCGACGCCGAAGAAGACTGATTGACCAGCAAACTGATCGACCACGCCGTCCCGCTGATCCGGGCGGTCGTCATCCATCCCGACCGACGCTCAGACAGCCCTCGGCTGGCAAGCGAGCGCCTTGAGGAAGCCGTGGGCCTCGCCCGCGCGTTGGACCTTGACGTGCGCGCTGAAGAGATCGTGCGACTGCGTGGGACCACGCCTGCCACCCTGTTCGGAAGCGGCAAGGTCGAGGAACTGGCCGCCCTGGTTCGCGCGGCCGATGCGGAGGCGGTCATCATCGATGACGCCCTGACCCCGGTGCAGCAACGCAATCTGGAAAAGGCGTGGGAGGTGAAGGTCATCGACCGCACCGGCCTGATCCTGGAAATCTTCGGACGCCGCGCGCGCACCAAGGAAGGCCGGCTTCAGGTCGAACTGGCGCGGCTCGACTATGAGCGGTCGCGCCTGGTGCGGACCTGGACCCACCTGGAGCGACAGCGCGGCGGCACCGGCTCGACCGGCGGTCCCGGCGAAACCCAGATCGAGCTGGACCGGCGTCTGATCGCTGACCGGATCGTGCGGCTGAAGGCCGAACTGGAAGAGGTGCGCCGCACGCGCGGTCTGCACCGCAAACAGCGCCAGAAGGTCCCGTTCCCGACCATCGCCCTGGTCGGCTACACCAACGCCGGCAAGTCGACCCTGTTCAACCGGCTGACGGGATCCGAGGTCTTCGCCAAGGACCTGTTGTTCGCCACCCTGGACACGACCCAGCGAACCATCCGCCTGCCGCAGGGCCGGCCGGCCATCGTGGCGGACACCGTCGGCTTCATCTCCGACCTGCCGCACGAACTGGTCGAGAGCTTCCGCGCCACCCTGGAAGAGGTGGGCGAGGCCGACCTGATCCTGCACGTCCGCGACATCGCCTCGGCCGACAGCGACGCCCAGGCCAAGGACGTCGAGACGGTGCTGAAACAGATCGAGACCCCCGAGGGCAAGACCCGACGCGTGCTCGAGGTCTGGAACAAGATCGACCTGCTGGACGATGAGGCGCGTGAGGCCGTGCTGGGTCAGGCCGAACGTCTGGCGAAAACGGGCGAGGCGGTCGCCGTCTCGGCCTGGACGGGCGAGGGAATCGAACCCCTGCGCCAGACCATCGCCGGCCTGATCGACGACGATCCCGAGACCCGGCTGACGCTGGAGCCCGACCAGGGCGAGGCCCTGGCCTGGCTGTATGAACACGGCCGGGTGGTCTTCCGCGACACGGATGACGCCGGCCGCACTCACGTCACGGTCAGGCTTCACCCTGCAGCCTTGGGGCGATTCGAGCGTCTGTATCCCGACCTGGCTGACTGACCTATGCATCTGATCGAGACCGTCCTGCTGCTGCTTCTGGCCGTCGTGGTGTCGGGCTCGGTCGCGCGGATCACGCGCATCGCCTTGCCCTTGGTGCAGATCGGCCTGGGGGCCGCCATCGTGCTGGCGACAGGCACGACGGTGGATCTGGAGCCGGACATCTTCTTCCTCCTGTTCCTGCCGCCCCTGCTGTTTCTGGACGGCTGGCGCATCCCCAAAGAGGCGCTGTTCCGCGACCGGGCGGTGATCCTGGAGCTGGCCCTGGGCCTGGTCCTGTTCACCGTCATCGGTCTGGGCTTCCTGATCTGGTGGATGATCCCGGAGATGCCGCTGGCGGTGGCTTTCGCCCTGGCCGCCATCCTGTCGCCGACCGACCCCATCGCGGTTCAGGCCATCGCCGCCCGGGCGCCGATTCCCAAACGGCTGATGCACATCCTGGAGGGCGAGTCGCTGTTGAACGACGCCACCGGCCTGACCTGCATGCGGATCGCGGTGGTTGCGGCCACGACCGGCGCCTTCTCGATCGGCAGCGCCATCGGATCCTTCGCCTGGCTGGCCCTGGTCGGCGTGGTGACAGGCGTTCTGGTCACCATGGCCATCAGTTACGCCAAGGGTTTCGTCAGTCGCCGCTGGGGCGAGGACGTCGGGGCGCAGATTTTGGTCAGCCTGTTGATCCCCTTCGCCGCCTATCTGGTCGCTGAAGAACTGCACGCCTCCGGCATCCTGGCGGCGGTGGCGGCGGGCGTGACCATGAGCTTCACCGAGCGGGGCGGCGGGATCGGAGGCCAGTCCCTGGCCATGACCCGAATTCGGCGCGGCGTAGTGTGGGACACGGTCCAGTTCGTCGCCAACGGCATCATCTTCGTCATCCTGGGCGAACAGATGCCGTCGATCCTGGCGCGGGCGGCCGAGGTGGTGCGGGGCACCAGCCGGCCGGAAGTCTGGTGGCTGGCCGTCTATGTGTTCGCCATCGTCGCCGCCCTGGCGGTCATGCGGTTTGTCTGGGTCTGGACCTCGCTGAAGCTGACCCTGTTCCGACGGCGCCATCGCGGCCCGCCCGCCAAGGTCGGGTTGCGCCTGACCCTGGTGATGTCGCTGGCGGGCGTGCGCGGGGCCATCACCCTGGCGGGCATATTGACCCTGCCGTTCGTCCTGGGCGACGGATCGCCGATGCCGTCGCGCAACCTGGCCATCTTCCTGGCGGCGGGAGTGATCATCGTCTCGCTGCTGGTGGCGACCTTCGCCCTGCCGCGCCTGATGAAGGGGGTCGAACTGCCACCGGAACCCTCGCAGGAACGGGAGGAGGACCGCGGGCGTGTCGCCGCCGCCTCGGCCGCCCTGCGCGCCGTCGAGGACGCCTCCCACGCCATGGCCGAGGGCAAGACCAATCCCGATCTCTATTCCGATGTCGCCAGCCGGATCATGGAAGTCTATCGCCGCCGCATCGAGACCCATACCCGCACCGACGAGGACGACGCGGTCGTGGCGCGCAAGATCGACGCGGTGGAACGCCGACTGTGGCTGGCCGGTCTGGCGGCCGAGCGAGAAGAACTGGGGCGGTTGGCGCGGGCGCGTCAACTGGACGAGGTCGCCGCGCGCAAGATGATCCGTGAAGTGGATCTTCAGGAATTGCGGTATCTTTAGCGGTCAGCGATCCATGAACGCCGCGACCGCCGCGTAGCTGTCGGCGATGTGGTGGGCGCCGCGGGCGACCAGGCGTTCGGCGTGGCCGTCGCGGATATGGCCGCCGGCGGTCAGGCCGACCACCGTCATTCCGGCCGCGATCCCGGCGGTGACGCCCGCCTCGCTGTCTTCGATCACCAGAACGCGGGCCGGATCGACGCCCATGTTTTCGGCGGCGTGCAGGAAGATGTCGGGGTGCGGCTTGCCGCGCTCGACCACCAGGCCGGTGAAGACGGCGCCGTCGAAATGATCGGTCAGGCCGAACAGGTCCAGGCCGACGCCGATCCAGTCAGGGCCGCTGGACGAGGCGATGCAGCGGGCCTCGGACCGGGTGGCGACGAAGTCGATCATGCCGGGGACGGGCTTCAGATGGATCGGCGCGCGGGCGCGGCAGGTGGCGAACCAGGTGGTGTGGAAGTCCTCGGGGCAGAGCCGGCCCAAGGCGGCTTCGACCGCCGGCCGGTTGTCGCGCCAGCGCTTGCCCGTATAGGCGGCCAAGACGTCGTCCAGGCTGGTCGGCAGGCCGATGGCGGTCAATTGCTCGGCCATGACGGTGCTGTTCAGCACCTCGCTGTCGGCGACGACGCCGTCATAGTCGAAGATGATCAGGTCGTAGGGCATGCGCGGGCTCAGGATGGGGAGCCGGCCTTCTCGGCGACCTTTGCGGCGTCCCAGAGGCGGTCCATCTCCTCCAGCGTCGATTGGTCGGGCGTGCGGCCGTCCTTGGCCAGTTCCGCCTCGATGAAGCCGAAGCGACGCACGAACTTGGCGTTGGTGGCGCGCAGGGCGTCCTCGGGCTCGACGTCCAGCTTGCGGGCCAGGTTGGCCACGACGAACAGCAGGTCGCCCATCTCCTCGCGCGCCTTGGCCATGTCGCCGGCCGCGATCTCGACGCGCAGTTCCGCCACCTCTTCGGCCAGTTTGTCGAACACCTCGTCGGTCGAGGGCCAGTCGAAGCCGACGCGGCCGGCGCGCTTGGTCAGTTTGGCGGCGCGGGTCAGGGCGGGCAGGCCGACGGGGACGTCGTCGAGGGCGCCGGGCTTCTTGCGGTCCTTGCGCTCGGCGGCCTTGATGGTTTCCCAG
Organism: Brevundimonas mediterranea; assembly: GCF_011064825.1. Classification (NCBI taxonomy): domain Bacteria; kingdom Pseudomonadati; phylum Pseudomonadota; class Alphaproteobacteria; order Caulobacterales; family Caulobacteraceae; genus Brevundimonas; species Brevundimonas mediterranea. The sequence goes on along the minus strand of NZ_CP048751.1, from coordinate 3,334,284 downwards.
GCGACGGTCTGTTCTTTCGAGGTGCGCTGGGCTTCGTCGCCGAAGACGTGGGGGTGGCGGCGTTCCAGCTTGTCGGCGATGGCCGTGACTACGTCGTCGAAGGCGAACAAGCCCTGTTCCTCGGCCATGCGGGCATGGAAGATGACCTGGAACAGCAGATCGCCGAGTTCGCCCTTCAGCTCGTTCAGGTCGTTGCGCTCGATGGCGTCGGCGACCTCATAGGCCTCTTCGATCGTATAGGGGGCGATGGTGGCGAAGGTCTGCTCCACGTCCCAGGGGCAGCCGCCGTCCGGGTCGCGCAGCCGTTCCATGACGCCGAGCAGGCGGTCTATCAGTCTCACAGGCGCACCGCCGTCGGTTCGGCATCGCGCGCATCAAGCTTCTCACGGATGGCGTTGTGGCGGGCCTGGGTCAGCGGATAGTCCTTCAGCACCCAGCCGGCCAGGACGAGCAGTACGCCGGGCACGGCGATGAACAGGATCTGCAGCGTCAGCAGCGCGGTCTCGCTGTTGCCCGCTGGGCCCGGAAGGGCGCGGAAGCCGACCTCCTGAAGGATGAAATAGGGGATCAGAGCGGCGACGTGGCCGATCTTGGTCGTCGCCGACAGGATGGACAGCATCAGGCCGGTGCGATCGACGCCCGTCTTGAACCGCTCCTCGTCGCCGGCGTCGGCCATCATGGCGCGGGTCAGGAACAGGCCGGCGGCATAGGGCAGGCCCGCTATGAACATGACCACGGCCGTCAGGGCGAAGTTGCCGCCGGGGACGAGCGTGGCGCCGACATAGAGGACAGCCGAGACGAGGCTGGCCACGGCCAGGCCTCGGTCCTTGCCGACACGGGTGGCGAACCAGGCCCAGAAGGGCGCGCCGCACAGGCCGGCGATGAAATAGACCAGCATGAACAGACCGGCCTGGGTGTGATCATAGCCCCGGACCTGGCCGAAGAAGAAGAACAGCAGCGAACCGGTGATGCCGGGCGCCACGCCGAGCAGCAGGTCCGAGATGAGAAGTTTCCGCACCGTCTTCTGGCCCAGCAGGGACAGATAGGCGCCGAGGCTTCCATGCGGCTGGTCCCCCTTGGTCACTGGTTCGGGCACCACGAACATGGCCAGGCCGATGGTGACGGGCAGGGCGATGACGATGGCCCAGCCCATGATCCGCACGCCGTCGGCGTAGTCGCCGATGCCCGTCTTCACCACGATGGTCGGCAAGACGAGGATCAGCACGACGCCGATGATGTTGAACACCTGCCACCAGCCGTAGACGCGGCTGCGCTGATCATACTGGGGCGCGAGGACGGCGGCCCAGCCCAGTTGGCCCAGGGTGCCGATGGAGAAGCCGAGGTAGAGGAACAGCAGCCAGCCGAACAGATAGAGAGGCGGCGCGCCGGGCTGGACCACGACGAACATCATGAAGGCGGCTAGCATCAGCATCGGCGTCGAGATCGCCATCCAGGGGCGGTAGCGGCCAAACCGGGTCCTGGTCTTGTCCATGCCCCAGCCGATGAAGGGGTCGAAGACGATGTCGATCAGACGCACGGCCATGAAGACGGCCGCGACCACGCCCAGCTCGAGCCCGACGTAGGTGGCGTAGAATTCCGGCAGAGTGACGGGCAGGGCGACGCCGAAGGCCGCCAGCGGCAGGCAGGGGCCGGAGAAGGCGGCGAGCACGGCGTTGGAGCGACGGGGCGCGGCGGCGACGGTCATGCAGCGGGTCCGGAACAGCCCGGATGAGTCGGGCCGGTTCACCATCGCAGCTTTACGGACGGACGCGGAGTCGGATTTGGGCGCTGCGGTCTCTCTGTGCTTGCTCCAGCGACCGGCTTGGGGCTTGCTGTTCGGCATGTGGCGAAACCTTATTGCCTTTCTGTCGGTCTGTTTCGTCCTGGCTGCGGCCGGCGGCGCGCGTGCGGCTGGACCCTGTCACACCAATGCCGACGTCTGGGGCGGACAGGCCCTGGTCAACGCCGCCTCGGCTTACGCGATGGAATGGACCCCGTTCGGGGCGACCGAATGGGGGTGGCGGACCTATGTTCCCCTGATCCAGCGCGAACTGCACACGACTTGCGGTCCGGGCACGCCGATCTTCGCCTCGCAACTAGCGGGCTTCCAGCAGACCCATGGCCTAGCGCCGACCGGCCTGTTCGATGCGTCGACCTTTCAGGTCCTGCGGGGGCTGTGGCAGGAGCGTCGACCGTTCGTCATGGCCCGCACCCGCCAGGAATGCCCCGACCCGCCGCCGATCAACCAATTGGGCTATCTGGTCGAATCCGAGGAACACGCTGACCGGCTGACGCGCCTGTTGCGACGCGACGTTCTGGACGCCTATCGCCGGATGGTCGCCGCCGCCCGCGCCGAGGTTCCCGAGGTCGCGGCCGATCCCGAACTGCTGCAAATTTTTTCCGGCTTCCGCGATCCAGAGGCGGACGCCGCGCGCTGCGCCCAGCAGGGCAATTGCGACGGCCTGCGCCGCGCCGTCTGTTCGCCGCATCGGACGGGGACGGCGGTCGATCTCTATGTCGGTCAGGCGCCGGGGCGTGGGGTCGATTCGACCGCGGCCGCCAGCCGCGAACATATGGCGCGGTCGGCGACCTATCGCTGGCTGGTCGCCAACGCCGGGCGGTTCGGGTTCGTACCCTATGTCTATGAGCCCTGGCATTGGGAGTATGTGCGACCGTGGGATCCATCATTCGCGCCTTGACCGAAGGGGAGGCCAGCCTGGCGCGTGAGGCGTTCGGTTCGGCGCTTCGTCTGGATCGAATCCGGTTGATCGCCTGGCCCTTCGGGCGCGCCTTCGTCGCCGGCCGCTGGTTCGGGCGCGACTGGATCGTCTGGCCCAGACGGGCGTTTCAGACGGACTTCGGCCAGGCGTCGCAGCAGATTCAAGGCGTGCTGGTGCACGAACTGACCCATGTCTGGCAGGCGCAGCAGGGGGTGAATCTGCTGTTCGCCAAGCTGAAGGCGGGCGACAGCGCCGCCGCCTACGCCTATTCAGCCGATCCGGACTGCCGCTGGGATTCGCTGAATATCGAGCAGCAGGCCATGGTGATGGAGCATCGTTTTCACGGCCTGCGCGGCGGCGAAACGCCCGGGACCCGCGCATTCTATGATGCGGTTTGTCCCTTCGTGCGGTGAAACCCGCCCGAGGGCTTGCAAGGGCAGGATGGACACGCCAAGTTAGCAACGGTCGTTGTTGCGAATGACGGCCTATCATTCAATGGAGCCTCCCCATGCCCAAGATTCTCGTCCTCTATCACTCCACCTACGGTCATATCGAAGCCATGGCCGAAGCCGTCGCCGAAGGCGCGCGCGAAGTCGAAGGCGCCGTCGTCGACATCAAGCGCGTGCCCGAACTGGTGCCGGACGAACTGGCCAAGGCGTCGGGCTACAAGCTGGATCAGGCGGCCCCCATCGCCAAGGTCGAGGATCTGGCGAACTATGACGCGATCATCATCGGCGCCGGCACCCGCTTCGGCACCGTCGCCTCGCAGATGCGCAACTTCCTCGATCAGACCGGCGGCCTGTGGTTCAACGGCGCCCTGGTGGGCAAGGTCGGCGGCGCCTTCACCTCGACCGCGACCCAGCACGGCGGCCAGGAAACCACCCTGATGGGCCTGGTTCAGACCCTGATGCATCACGGCCTGATCGTGGTCGGCCTGCCCTATGCCTTCCAGGGCCAGATGAATATGGACGAGATCGTCGGCGGCAGCCCCTATGGCGCCACCACCCTGACCAAGGGCGACGGCTCGCGCATGCCCAGCCAGATCGACCTGGACGGCGCCCGCTTCCAGGGCAAGCACATCGCCGAGATCGCCAAGAAGCAGTTCGGCTGATCCGATGCGCCAGCCCGCCGTTTTCTTTGGCCACGGCTCGCCCATGAACGCGCTTGGCGGTCCCTTCGGGGCCGCTTGGCGCGGGTTGGGTGAAGACATCGGCAAGCCCAAGGGGGTGGTGATGATCTCCGCCCATTGGGAGACGCGCGGGCTGGGCGTTACGGCGCAGGAACGGCCCGAAACCATCCATGATTTCGGGAATTTTCCGCCTGAGCTTCACGCGTTTCAGTATCCCGCCCCGGGCTCGCCCGAACTGGCGGCTCGGGTGGCGGAGCTGACGGGGGCAGTCCAGACGCAACAATGGGGCCTGGATCACGGGACCTGGTCGGTGCTGTGCCATGTGTGGCCGGACGCCGACGTGCCGGTGGTGCAGCTGTCTTTGAATCGCGAACTGACGGCGCGCCAGCATTATGAACTGGCCAAGGCCCTGCGGCCGCTGCGGGACGAGGGAATCGTCATCGCCGGCTCGGGCGACTTCGTCCACAATCTGCGGACCTGGAAGCGCGAGACGGGGGCCGAGCCCTATAGCTGGGCGACAGGGTTCAATGAGGCTGTCAAACAGGCCTTTGTGGTCGGCGACCACGAAGCCCTGATCGACTGGGTCGGCCTGGCTGAGGACGCCCAGCTGAGCGTGCCGACTGACGAACACTACCTGCCGGTGCTCTATATCGCCGCCCAGCAGGCGGCGGGCGAGCCGGTGTCCTTCTTCAACGACAGCATCGACGGCGGGTCGATTTCAATGACGGGGGTGCGGATCGGGTAGGGCGGTCAGGCCGCCTTTTCCGCCTCGACCATTTTCTGGATCGCGACATAGTCCGTCTTGCCGCTGCCCAGGACTGGAACCTCGGCGACCTTGACGATCTTCTTGGGCACGATCAGCTCGGGGGCCCCGTTCGAGCGGGCCCATTCGGCCAGGGGCGCGACCTCGGCCGCGGCGTGGTCAGTGACCAGGACCAGTTTTTCGCCCTTGCGGGTGTCGGGAATGGAGACGACGGCGTGGCGCTGGTCGGGCCAGACCGCGCCGGCGATGCCTTCGACCGCCGTCAGCGACACCATTTCGCCGCCGATCTTGGCGAAGCGTTTGGCGCGCCCCTTGATGGTGACATAGCCCTCGGCGTCCACATCGACGATGTCGCCGGTGTCCAGCCAGCCGTCCTCGACCGGGGACCATTCCAGGGGCTCGGCCGAGGTGACGTAGCCGCTCATCACATTGGGGCCGCGCAGATACAGGCGGCCGCCGTCCGCGATGCCCTCCACCGGCTCCAGCTTCCAGTCGATGCCGGGCAGAATCTGGCCCACCGTGCCGGGGGCGTTGCGATCCGGGTGATTGACGGCGACGACCGGCGAGGCTTCGGTCGCGCCATAGCCCTCCAGCAGTTCGACGCCGCCGAATTTTGAGTTGAACAGGTTGCGGGTTTCCTGGCGCACCTTTTCGGCGCCGGCGACCACAAACTTCAGGGTGGCGAAGTCGTCCGCCTCGGCGACGCGACCATACTGGTTCAGGAAGGTGTCGGTCGCGAACAGGATCGAGGCCTTCACCTGGGGCAGCAGGTCGGTGATCTGTTTGGCGTGCAGCGGCGACGGATACTGGAAGGCCTTCAAGCCTTGAAGCAGCGGCAGGATGACCCCGCCGGTCAGCCCAAAACAGTGGAAGGTGGGCAGGGGATTGAACATCACCCATTCCGGCAGCAGGTCGATATGGGCCGCGACCTGACGGGCGTTGGCGACCAGGTTCCTCTGGCTCAGCACCACGCCCTTGGGCGTTCCGAAACTGCCCGAGGTGAACAGGACCACGCCGGGCGCGTCCGGGTCGGTCTTGACGCGGAACCGCTTGGGCGCAACGCCGGCGCTGAGGCCGTACAGCTTGTCGGCCAGGCCGATGGTCTTGCGTACGTCATCCAGCCAGACGACCTCGGCCACCGTCTTCAGCTCGACGATCAGGTCGTCCAGCTTGGCCTGATCGATGAAGCGTTTGGCGGTCAGGACCTTCTTGACGCCCGAGGCCTTGATGGCCGCCTTCAGATTTGTCTCGCCCGCGGTGAAGTTCAGCATGACCGGTACGCGGCCGTGGGCGTGCAGGCCGAAGAAGGTGACGACGACGCCCATCGACGACGGCAGCAGGATGGCGACCCGGTCGCCCGGATCGGTCATGTTCGCGATCTTGCGCCCCAGGACGAAGGCGGCGCGGATCAAGCCGGTGTAGGTGAGGGGGTGGCGATCCTGGTCCTCCAGAATTTCCTTGTCCCCGAACCGGGCGCGCGCGTCGATCAGCGCGTCGATCAGCGTGGTGTCGTACAGCGAGGAATCCAGGGCCTGGCGCAAACGCGTCTCCTGCGGAGGGCGCGAGAGGCCCTCTCTGTTGTCGGGCGTCCGTCATTAATGACGCGACGGTGTCTTGAAAAGATAGGTTACGCGGCGTGAGTTCCCAAGCGCGCCATCATCTGTAACCGGCCGTGGCTTGCCATCGGGGCGCGGAAGGCCGAAATACCGGCCATGGTCACCCTGATCGACACCCTTCAGCGCAAGCCGTCGGAGCTGCGCCACCCCGAAAAACAGAACCGCCCGGAGTCGGTGGTTCTGAAAAAGCCCGACTGGCTGCGCGTCAAGGCGCCGGGCTCGGGGGAATACAACGCCACCAAGGACATCGTCCGCTCCAAGGGCCTGCACACGGTCTGCGAAGAGGCGGCCTGTCCGAACATCGGCGAGTGCTGGAGCCAGAAGCAGGCCACCCTGATGATCATGGGCGACACCTGCACGCGGGCCTGCGCCTTCTGCAACGTCAAGACGGGCCTGCCCCAGCCGCTGGACCCGGAGGAGCCGGGCAAGGTCGGGCTTGCGGTGTCGCAGATGGCCCTGAACCATGTGGTGATCACCTCGGTCGATCGCGACGACGTGGCGGACGGCGGCGCGGCCCATTTCGCCGAAGTGGTGCGCCAGATTCGCCTTCAGGCGCCGAAGACGACCATCGAGATCCTGACGCCCGACTTCCTGCGCAAGGACGGCGCCGCCGCAGTGATGATCGACGCCAAGCCCGACGTCTTCAACCACAACCTCGAGACTGTTCCGCGCCTGTATCTGAAGATCCGGCCCGGCGCCCGCTACTTCCATTCCCTGCGCCTGTTGCAGATGGTCAAGGAACGCGACCCGGAACAGTTCACCAAGTCCGGGATCATGGTCGGCCTGGGCGAGACCAAGGAAGAGGTCATGCAGGTGATGGACGACATGCGGTCCGCCGGCGTCGACTTCATCACCATCGGCCAGTACCTGCAGCCGACGCGCAAACACGCCGCCATCGACCGGTTCGTCACGCCGGAAGAGTTCAAGGCCTATGAGGCGATCGCCCGGGCCAAGGGCTTCCTGATGGTGTCCTCGTCGCCGCTGACGCGCTCGTCGCACCACGCCGGCGACGACTTCGCCCGGCTGAAGGCCGCGCGCGAGGCGCAGCTGCGCCGCTAAGGTTCGAATGGCCGTCCACCGCGTTACGCGCATCCTTCCCTATGCGCCCGAACAGCTTGCCGATCTGGTCGCCGACGTGCGCGCCTATCCCGACTTCGTGCCCTGGGTCACGTCGATGCGGGTCTGGAACGAGCGGGCCGAAGGCGAGGGCGTCTCCGTGCTGGACGCCGAGGCCGGGGTCGGCTTCTCCTTCCTGAAGGAGCGGTTCTCCACCTGGGTCCGGCATGATCGCAATGCGCCCAAGGTCGAGGTCGGCCTGTTGCGCGGGCCGTTCAAACATCTGAAGAACCGGTGGGAGTTTTTCCCGCATCCCGACGGCGCGCGGCTGGAGTTCATGATCGACTTCGCCTTCAAGTCGCGGATGCTGGACCTGATGCTGTCGGCCAATTTCGACCGGGCGGTGGAAAAGCTGATCGGTTGTTTCGAGGGCGAGGCGAAGCGGAGGTACGGCGGCCGATGAGTTTCGATTTCGACGCGACCGTCGTGGGCGCCGGGGCCGTGGGCCTGGCCTGCGGGCGGGCGTTGTCGAAACGGGGCCTGACGGTGCTGGTGCTGGAGAAGGAAGGCCACATCGGCCAGGGCGTCTCGTCGCGCAATTCCGAGGTCATCCACGGCGGCCTTTATTATCCGTCGGGTTCGCTGAAGGCGCGGTTCTGCGTCGAGGGGCGGCGGGCGCTTTACGACTTCCTGGCCAGCCGCAAGATCGACCATCGGAAGTGCGGCAAGCTGGTCGTGGCCACGCAAAAGGCCGAGGTCCAGCGGATCGAGGCCATCTTCGAACAGGCGACGGCGAATGGGGTCGAGGGACTGGCGCACCTGACCGGCGCTCAGGCGCGGGCGCTGGAGCCCGAGCTGAACGCCCACGCCGCCATCCTGTCGCCCGAGAGCGGCCTGTTCGACAGCCACGGCTATATGCTGGCCCTGCAGGGCGAGATCGAGGATGCGGGCGGATCGGTGGTGGTCTCGGCCCCGTTCGAAGGCGCAGACCCCCTGCCGGGCGGCGGCTTCACGATCCGCGTAGGCGGGGAGGGGGCGATGGAGGTCTCCAGCCGCCTGCTGGTGACGGCGCCTGGCCTGTCGGCGCAGGCTGTCGCGGCGGCCGTCGAGGGCTATCCGGCCGGCGACATTCCCGCCGGCCATTTCGGCAAGGGCGTCTACTTCAGGCTGGTCGGCAAGGCGCCGTTCGACCGACTGATCTATCCGCCGCCGATTCCCGGCGCCCTGGGCACCCATTATCGCAAGGATCTGGGCGGGCAGGCCGTGTTCGGCCCGGACCTGGCCTATGTCGAGACCGAGGACTATTCGGTCGATCCGGCCAAGGCGGAGGTGTTCGCCGCCTATATCCGCCGCTTCTGGCCTGGCCTGCCCGACGGCGCCCTGACGCCCGACTACGCCGGGATCCGGCCGAAGCTGCATGGTCCGGGCGAACCGCAGCCGGACTTCCAACTGCACGGCGTCGAGCACCACGGGATCGAGGGGCTGATGGCCCTGTTCGGCATAGAAAGCCCCGGCCTGACCAGTTCGCTGGCGATAGGCGAGGCGGTGGCCAAGACCCTGACGAGCCCGTCGTGACCGAGCGCGAGAAGATGCTGGCGGGCCTGCCGTACAATCCGGGCGACCCGGACCTGCGCGACGGCCGCGCCCGCGCCGTGGGCCTGACCATCGCCATCAATACAGAGCCGGATCGCGACAAGCGCCGCGTCCTGGTCAATGAACTGGTGCGTGCGGCCGACGGCAGGGCGATCATCATGCCGGGCTTCTTCTGCGACTATGGCGTCAATATCCATTTCGGAGCGAACGCCTTCGTTAACGCCAACAGCGTCTTTCTGGACTGCGCCGAAATCCGAATCGGCGACAATTTTCAGGCCGGACCAGGGGTGCAGTTGTTGACGCCGGAACATCCGCTGGACGCCGTCGAGCGGCGAGGGCTGGAATCCGCTCGACCGATCACGATCGGCGACGATGTGTGGATCGGCGGCGGGGCGATCGTTCTGGCGGGCGTGACGATCAGCGATCGCGCCGTCGTCGGAGCAGGCAGCGTCGTGACCAGGGACGTGCCGCCCGACGTTGTCGTGGTCGGCAACCCGGCCAAGGTGGTCAAACACCTGACGCGGAACGCCGTGCAATGATCTCTCAACTCGTCACGCCGCGCCTGATTCTGCGACGGGCGAGGCCGGACGATGTCGATGATCTGCATCAGGTCCTTTCATCTCCGGAAGCGATGCGGTGGTGGTCGACCACGCCGCATGCGGCCAGGGAAAAGACGGCGGAGTGGCTGGAGAGCATGATCGCCGCCGCCCCGGAAACCAGCGACGATTTCGTCATTGAGGCGCAAGGTCGAGTCATCGGCAAGGCGGGGTTCTGGCGGCTGCCAGAGATCGGCTACATCCTGCATCCCGACTATTGGGGGCGAGGGCTGGCGAAGGAGGCGCTGACCGCCGTGATCGATCATGTCATGGTCACGCGGGATATCGATGCGATCACCGCCGACGTGGACCCCTCCAATGCGGCGTCCATTCGACTGTTAGGGCGTTTGGGCTTCGAACAGACGGGGGCCGCCAGCCGGACCTGGCAGGTTGGGGGCGTCTGGATGGACAGTCTTTACTTCGGGCTGGACCGTGATCGCTGGAAGTCGCTCAAGACGCCTTGAAATCGTCGTGCGGTTCATGCATAAGCCGCGCCTCGCGTGGCGGCTCGGCGTTCTTCTCACGAGGGACCGGGGCCGCCGCTATCGTTTTCGCGCTTGATCAGGCTTCGGCTCTGGGCGGCGCCCGACTTAGAAGATTGAGACGGACATGGCCGTTCCGAAGCGGAAAGTATCCCCCTCGCGTCGCAACATGCGCCGCGCCCACGACGCCCTGAGCTCGAACGTCTATGTCGAGGACAAGGACACCGGCGAGCTGAAGCGCCCGCACCATATCGACCTGAAGACCGGCACCTATCGCGGTCGCCAGGTCATCACGCCGAAGGAAGACTAGTCTTCCACGACCCGGTTTCGACCGGACGAAGTTTATTACGGCGCGCGGTCACCCGCGCGCCGTTTTCGTGCGTTCTGTGCTGTGAAGCTTCTCAGAAGGACGCACGCCCATGATCCGTTTCGCCACCGTCAGCGCACTTGCGCTGCTCACACTCGCCGCCTGCGAACGCCGTGACGACCCCGTGGCCCAGCCGCCTTCCGCTGCGGCCCCTGCGCCGGCCGAAGCGCCGCCGCCGCCGCCGGCCGATGCTTCGACCCTGACGGCCGATGGTCTGGGGGCGGCGCGAATCGGCATGACGCGCGCCGAGCTGGTCCAGGTCTGGGGCGAGGATTCCCAACCAAACGCCGTCGGCGGGGCCGATCCGGAGACCTGCGACGAGTTTCATCCGGTCGATGCGCCCAAGGATGTGCGCGTCATGATCCAGAACGGCGTGCTGACCCGTATCACCGCCGCGCGCGGCGCGACGATCAAGACCGACCGCGGGTTCGGCGTCGGCGACACGGGCATGGCGATCAAACAGGCCTATGGCGGCGCCGTCTTCGCCCAATCGCACAAGTATCAGTCGGCGCCGGCGGAGGACCTGTTCGTCTGGTCGCGCGGCGGATCGACGACCTATGTGACCGATCCGGCCGCGCGCGGGATTCGCTACGAGGTCGGCTCCGACGGCAAGGTGATGATGATCCACGCCGGGGATCCGTCCATTCAACTGGTCGAGGGCTGTTCCTGACGACCAAGGGCGACGCAGGCATTGGCGATTCGCGGGGAGACGTCTAAACCCCTCGGACCTGTTTTCCGCCTGAGCCAAAGAGCCGAGCCATGACCGACATCGCCGACATCGTCGCCCGCCAGATCCTCGACAGCCGGGGCAATCCGACGGTGGAAGTCGACGTGATCCTGGATGATGGCTCATTCGGTCGCGCCTCTGTGCCGTCGGGCGCTTCGACCGGCGCTCACGAAGCCGTCGAACTGCGCGACGGCGACAAGGATCTGTGGGGCGGCAAGGGCGTGCAGAAGGCGGTCGACGCCGTCAACGGCGAGATCTTCGACGCCCTGTCCGGCATGGACGCCGAGGATCAACGCCGTATCGACGAGGCGATGATCGACCTGGACGGCACGCCCAACAAGGCCCGTCTGGGCGCCAACGCCATCCTGGGCGTGTCGCTGGCCGCGGCCAAGGCCAGCGCCATTTCGGCCGGCCTGCCGCTGCACCGCTATATCGGCGGCGTCTCGGCTCGCGTCCTGCCGACGCCGATGATGAACATCATCAACGGCGGCGCTCATGCCGACAATCCGATCGACATCCAGGAGTTCATGATCCTGCCGACCGGGGCTGAGACCTTCACCGACGCCCTGCGCATGGGCGCGGAGATTTTCCACGCCCTGAAGAAGCAGCTGAAGGACGCCGGCCATAACACCAACGTCGGCGACGAGGGCGGCTTCGCCCCGAACCTGGCCTCGGCCGAAGAAGCCCTGAGCTTCATCACCAAGGCGGGCCAGGCGGCCGGTTATCTGGCCGGCGAGGACTTCCACCTGGGTCTGGACGTCGCCTCGACCGAGTTCTTCAAGGACGGCAAATACGTCATGGCGGGCGAAGGCAAGACCGTCGACGCCGAGGGCATGGCCGCCTATCTGGTGGACCTGTGCGAGCGGTTCCCGATCGTCTCGATCGAGGACGCCATGGCCGAGGACGATTTCGACGGCTGGCGCCTGCTGACCGAGCGTCTGGGCGACCGGGTCCAACTGGTCGGCGACGACCTGTTCGTGACCAACCCCGCGCGTCTGGCCGCAGGCATCGGCGAGGGCCTGGCCAACTCCATCCTGATCAAGGTCAACCAGATCGGCACCCTGTCCGAGACCCTGGACGCCGTCGATATGGCCCACCGCGCCGGCTACACCGCCGTGATGAGCCACCGTTCGGGCGAGACCGAGGATTCGACCATCGCCGACCTGGCCGTCGCCACCAACTGCGGGCAGATCAAGACCGGCTCGCTGGCCCGCTCGGACCGGGTGGCGAAATACAATCAGCTGCTGCGCCTGGAAGAGATGCTGGGCGACCAGGCCGTCTATTTCGGCGACGGCATGCTGCTGCGCTAAACCTGTGAATTGTCGGCGAAGAATCAGCGTTCTTCGTCGACTTCCTTACGGTCAAGCTACATTTTGTTAGGCATTTTCGGGCACGGTTCCTGAACTGTGTTTTTCGCGCTCAGAAGGAGCGTCGGTCGTGCCCGAACGGATGAAACCTTACCGCCTGTCCCTCGCCCTGTTATTGCTGCTCGCCTATCTGGGCGTTCAGGCTCTGACGGGCGAACGGGGCCTGCTGAGCGGATCGTCGCGTGACGCCCTGATGGGGCGGCGTGAGAACCAGCTCGCCCATCTCACAGAACAGCGCCGCGACCTTGAGACGCGGGTGCGCTATCTCCGCACCGACAGCCTGTCGAAGGACTTGCTGGAGGAGCGCGCACGCGCCGTTCTCGGCTTTTCGGACCCGCGCGACTATGTGATCCGCGTTCCGGCGCAACCCGTTCAGGGATGAAAACCTTCGCCGCTTGAACTATTGTTACAGTCGAGCCCGCACCCCTTTGCGTTCCGGGAAGGAAGGCTGCTAAAGCCCCCTTCCGTAACGATAAGAAGGCGTCGCTTCCCGACGCCTAGCCGGGAGATGCCGGATGGCGAAAGCCCCAGCCAAAGCCGCTCAGACCACTGCGCCTGACAAGCTTTCAAACACGCCTTCGGCGTCCAAGGAGGACCTCCTCCGCTTTTACCGCGAGATGGTTCTCATCCGCCGCTTCGAGGAGCGTGCGGGCCAACTGTACGGCATGGGTCTGATCGGGGGCTTCTGCCACCTGTATATCGGTCAGGAAGCCGTGGCCGTCGGCGTTCAGGAGAGCGTCAGGCAGGGCCACGACAAGATCATCACGGGCTATCGCGACCACGGCCACATGCTGGCCGCCGGCATGGACCCCAAGGAAGTCATGGCCGAACTGACCGGCCGCATCGGCGGTTCGTCGCGCGGCAAGGGCGGTTCGATGCACATGTTCGACGTGCCGACCGGCTTCTACGGCGGTCACGGCATCGTCGGCGCCCAGGTGTCGCTGGGCACGGGCCTGGCCTTCGCCGGCAAGTACCGCGGCGATGATTCGGTGGCCTTCGTCTATTTCGGCGACGGCGCCTCGAACCAGGGGCAGGTGTACGAGAGCTTCAACATGGCCCAGCTGTGGAAGCTGCCGGCCATCTACATCATCGAGAACAACCAGTACGCCATGGGCACGAGCATCGAGCGCTCGTCGTCCACGACCCAGCTCAGCCAGCGCGGCGCCAGCTTCGGCATTCCGGGCGAGCAGGTGGACGGCATGGATGTTCTGGCCGTGCGTGATGCGGTCAAGAAGGCCGTCGAGCGCGCCCGCGCCGGCGAGGGGCCCTACATCCTCGAGGTCAAGACCTACCGTTATCGCGGTCACTCGATGTCCGATCCGGCCAAATACCGGACCAAGGAAGAGGTGGACGAGGTCAAGAAGACCCGCGACCCGATCGACCACATCAAGACCCTGCTGGCCGCCGCCAATGCGACGGAAGACGAGCTGAAGGCCATCGATAACGAGATCAAGGCCATCGTCGCCGAGGCCGTTCAATTCGCCCAAGAAAGCCCGGAACCCGATCCGTCCGAGCTCTATACCGACGTCTACGTGGAGGCCTGAGCCGTGACCGACATCCTCATGCCGGCGCTGTCCCCCACCATGGAAGAGGGCACGCTGACCAAATGGCACATCAAGGCAGGCGACACCGTGTCGGCCGGCCAGGTGATCGCCGAGATCGAAACCGACAAGGCCACGATGGAAGTCGAGGCCGTGGATGAAGGCGAAGTGCTGGAAATCCTGGTCGCCGAGGGCTCGGAGAACGTGAAGGTCAATACGCCGATCGCGCGTCTGGCCGGCGAAGACGGTGCGGCTGCGCCCGCGCCCAAGGCTGATGCCGAGGCCGATGCGCCCAAGGCGACGGCCGAAGGCAAGACCGGCGATCCCGAGAAGGCGCCGACCCAGACCTCGACCCCCAAGGTCGAACTGCGCGATCCGGAAATCCCGGCCGACGCCAAACTGGTCAAGACGACCATCCGCGACGCCCTGCGCGACGCCATGGCCGAGGAAATGCGCCGCGACGACAAGGTCTTCCTGATCGGCGAGGAAGTCGCCCAGTATCAGGGCGCCTACAAGGTCAGCCGCGAACTGCTGCAGGAGTTCGGCGACCAGCGCGTCGTCGACACCCCGATCACCGAGCACGGCTTCGCCGGCCTGGGCGTCGGCGCGGCCATGGCGGGCCTGAAGCCCATCGTCGAGTTCATGACGTTCAACTTCGCCATGCAGGCGATCGACCACATCATCAACTCGGCCGCCAAGACCCTGTACATGTCGGGCGGTCAGATCCGCGCGCCCATCGTCTTCCGCGGTCCGAACGGCGCCGCCTCGCGCGTCGGCGCCCAGCACAGCCAGGACTATTCGGCCTGGTACGCCCAGGTGCCGGGCCTGAAGGTCGTCGCGCCCTATGACGCGGCTGACGCCAAGGGCCTGCTGAAGGCCGCGATCCGCGACCCGAACCCCGTCGTCTTCCTCGAGCATGAGATGATGTACGGCCTCGAGTTCGACGTGCCGGAGATCGAGGACTATGTCGTGCCGATCGGCAAGGCCAAGGTCCGTCGCGAAGGCAGGGACGTCACCATCACGGCGCACAGCCGCATGGTCGGCTTCGCCCTCCAGGCCGCCGAGAAGCTGGCCGAGGAAGGCATCGAGTGCGAGGTCGTGGACCTGCGCACCCTGCGTCCGCTGGATCACGAGACCATCGTCGAGAGCGTCAAGAAGACCAGCCGTCTGGTCTCGGCCGAAGAGGGCTGGGGTCCGATGGGCGTCGGCGCCGAGGTGGTGGCGCGGGTCATCGAACACGCCTTCGACTATCTGGATGCGCCGCCGCTGCGGGTGCACCAGGAAGACGTGCCGCTGCCTTACGCCGCCAATCTGGAAGCCCTGTCGCTGCCGGGCGTGGACAAGATCATCGCGGCCGTGAAGCAGGTGATGGCATGACTGATATCCTGATGCCCGCCCTGTCTCCGACCATGGAAGAGGGCGTCCTGGCCAAGTGGCACGTCAAGGTGGGCGACGTCGTCTCCGCCGGCGACGTGATCGCCGAGATCGAAACCGACAAGGCCACGATGGAAGTCGAGGCCGTGGATGAGGGCGAGATCACCGACATCCTGGTCGCCGAAGGTACCGAAGGCGTGAAGGTCAACACCCCGATCGCCCGTCTGAAGGACGAGGGCGGGGCCGCTGCGCCCCAGAAATCTGAAAAGCCGGCCGCCAAGGCTGAGGAGACCCCGAAGGCCGCGCCCGCCGCCGTCGAGGCGCCCAAGGCGTCCGCACCGGTCGCGCCGGCTCCGGCCGCCCCGAAGTCGGACAATGGCGACCGCATCTTCTCGTCGCCCCTGGCGCGTCGCATCGCCGCCCAGAACGGCGTCGATCTGAAGTCGGTCAAGGGCACGGGCCCGCACGGCCGGATCGTCAAGCGCGACGTCGAAGCCGCAGGCAAGGGCGCGGCCCAACCCGCCGCCGCGACGACCGCCGCGGCCGCGACTTCGGGCATTGCGCCGCGTCAGGTGCAGTCGCTGGCCCAGATGGGGATCCCGGACGGCAGCTACGACCTGATCCCGCTGGACGGGATGAAGAAGGCCGTGGCGCGTCGCATGGTCGACAGCATCCAGAACGTGCCGCACTTCCCGCTGTTCATCGACTGCGAGATCGACCAGCTGATGGCGGTTCGCGCCAAGGTGAACAAGATGCTGGAGCCGCAGGGGATCAAGGTCTCGGTCAACGACTTCATCATCAAGGCTGCGGCCCTGGCGCTGAAGATGGTGCCGGAGGCGAACGCCTCCTACACCCCCGAAGGCATCGCCATGCACCACAACGCCGACGTCTCCATGGCGGTGGCGATCGACGGCGGCCTGATCACCCCGATCATTCGCAAGGCCGAGACCAAGGGCCTGGCGCAGATCGCGACCGAGTCCAAGGACCTGGCCAAGCGCGCCCGCGAACGCAAGCTGAAGCCCGAAGAGTTCCAGGGCGGCACCTTCTCGGTGTCCAACCTGGGCATGTTCGGCATCAAGCAGTTCACCTCGATCATCAATGAGCCCCAGGGCTGTATCATGAGCGTGGGCGCGGGCGAGCAGCGCGCGGTCGTCAAGAACGGACAGATCGTGCCGGCCACGGTCATGACCGTGACCCTGACCTGCGATCACCGCGTTGTGGACGGCGCGACCGGCGCCCGCTTCCTGCAGGCGTTCAAGCCGCTGATCGAAGATCCCGTCGCGATGCTGGCGTAAGGGGAGGGTGAGGTCATGACCTCGGTCTATGACTTCTCCGCCCGCGCCATCGACGGCACGGAGGTTTCGCTGGACCGTTTTCGCGGTCAGGCGCTGCTGATCGTCAATACGGCGTCCAAGTGCGGTTTCACCGGCCAGTATGACGGGCTGGAGAAGCTGCACCGGACGTTCGCCGACCGGCCGTTCGAGGTGCTGGGCTTTCCCTGCAACCAGTTCGGGGAGCAGGAGCCGGGGCGGGCGGCGGAGATCGCCGCCTTCTGCGCCACCAGTTTCGACGTGACCTTCCCCCTGTTCGACAAGGTGGAGGTCAATGGGCCGAACCGGCATCCGCTGTACGCTTGGCTGACGCAGCAGAAGCGCGGCTTCCTCGGCTCGCAATCCATCAAGTGGAACTTCACCAAGTTCCTGACCGACCGCGAGGGCAGGGTGGTCGCCCGCTACGCCCCGCAAACAGAACCCGAGGCCATCAAGGCCGACATCGAGAAGTTGATCTGATCATGGCTGCTGAATTCGATCTCGTCGTCATCGGCTCGGGCCCCGGCGGTTACGTCGCGGCCATCCGCGCCAGCCAACTGGGCCAGAAGGTCGCCATCGTCGAGCGCGAGAACCTGGGCGGCATCTGCCTGAACTGGGGCTGTATCCCGACCAAGGCCCTGCTGAAGTCGGGCGAGAAGTTCGAGAGCCTGAGCCATCTGAAGGAATACGGCCTGTCGGCGTCCGGCGCGTCGTTTGACTTCGACGCCATCATCCAGCGCTCGCGCGGCGTCGCGGCGACGATGAACAAGGGCGTCGCCTTCCTGATGAAGAAGAACAAGATCGAGGTGATCGAGGGCTCGGCCAAGCTGGAGAAGGGCGCTGCGGCGCCCAAGGTCGTCATCGCCCTGAAGGCCGGCGGTTCGCGCACGGTCGAGGCCAAGGCGGTCATGCTGGCCGTCGGCGCGCGGGCGCGCGCCCTGCCGCAGATCGGCCTGGAGGCCGACGGCGACAAGATCTGGGCCTATCGCGACGCCCTGGCGCCGAAGAAACTGCCCAAGTCCTTCGTCGTCATCGGCTCGGGCGCCATCGGCATCGAGTTCGCCAGCTTCTATCGCGCCCTGGGCGCCGAGGTGACGGTCGTCGAGGCGGTCGAGCGCATCATGCCGGTCGAGGACGAGGAGGTCTCCAAGGCCGCCCAGAAGTCGTTCGAGAAGCGCGGCATCAAGTTCAAGCTCGGCGCCAAGGTGACCAAGGTCTCCAAGACCGGCGCCGGCGTGAAGGTGGACATCGAGGTCGGCGGCAAGGCCGAGTCGCTGGAGGCCGAGGTCTGCATCTCGGCGGTCGGCATCACCGCCAACACCGACGGCATCGGCCTGGAGGCGCTGGGCGTCGAACTGGACCGCGGCCACATCAAGACCGACGGCCACTGCCAGACCAACGTCAAGGGCCTGTTCGCCATCGGCGACTGCGCCGGCGCGCCCTGGCTGGCGCACAAGGCCTCGCACGAAGGCATCCACGCCGCCGAATTCATCGCCGGCTACAAGACCCCGAACGTCAATTCGCCCATCGCCGGCTGCACCTACGCCCAGCCGCAGGTCGCCTCGGTCGGCGTTACCGAACAGGCCGCCCGCGCCGAGAAGCGTGAGGTCAAGATCGGCCGCTTCCCGTTCCGCGTGAACGGCAAGGCCGTGGCCGCCGGCGAGATCGACGGCTTCGTCAAGGTGATCTTTGACGCCAAGACCGGCGCCCTGATCGGCGCCCATATGATCGGCCACGAAGTCACGGAGATGATCCAGGGCTATGTCACCGCCATCACCATGGAGGCGACGGAAGAGGACATTCACGGCATCGTCTATCCGCACCCGACCATGTCGGAAGCCATGCACGAGGCGGCGCTGGACGCCTACGGGCGTGTGCTGCATATCTGAGTCAGAGACTGAACCGGCCTCGGAGCAATCCGGGGCCGATTTGCTTCAGGTGAACTCAGTCAGCGCTTCTTACCCAGCTCCGCCGCGATGTCCTTGGTCATGCGGCCGACCTTGCGGTGGGCGGCGGTGATCTGGTCCCTGGTTACGCCCCAGCGCTTCATCCAGTATTCGACCGACTGGCGCTCCGACAGGTCGATGCGGTCCTTGTCGATGAAGCCGCGCTTGTCCTTTAGTCCCGCCATGGTCGGCTCCTGTTGAGGTTTTGACCGGTCCGGCCGCTTGGGCCTTCTTAGACCTGTCCGCCCCGACGAAACAGGCGGTTCAGGCGTCGGGCAAGACGCCCGTTTTGAAGAAGGCGTCCAGGCGGGCCTCCCACGGGGCGGTGTCCAGGCCCTGGGCGGCGATCCAGGCGTCGTCGAAATAGGTGGAGGCGTAGCGGTCGCCGTGGTCGCACAGGATGGACACGATCGAGCCGCACTCGCCCGCGCGTGCCATTTCCTGGGCCAGTTGGACGCAGGCCCACAGGTTGGTGCCGGTCGATCCGCCGCAGGGGCGGCCGAGACGCCGGCTCAGCACGCGCGTGGCGGCGATGGAGGCGACGTCGGGCACGACGATCATCCGATCCACCAAGCTGGGGATGAAGGAGGGTTCGACCCGCGCGCGGCCGATGCCTTCGATGAGGGACGGACGGTCGAGGCTGGTCTGGACCGTCGCATCGGCCCAGTGACGGTGAAAGACGGAGGCTTCCGGGTCGGCGACGCAGATCCGGGTGTCGTGGCGGTTGAAGCGGGCGAACCGGCCGATGGTCGCCGAGGTGCCGCCGGTGCCCGCGCCGCACACGATCCAGCGGGGCACGGGGCAGGGCTCGCGTCGCATCTGGGCGAAGATGGATTCGGCGATATTGTTGTTGCCGCGCCAGTCCGTCGCCCGCTCGGCATAGGTGAACTGGTCCATGTAGTGGCCGCCCAGTTCGTCGGCGAGCCGCTGGCTTTTCGAATAGGCCTGGCCCGGGACGTCCACGAAATGGCAGCGGCCGCCATAGAATTCGATGGCGGCGATCTTCTCCTGGGCGGTGGAGCGCGGCACCACGGCGATGAAGGGCAGGTTCAGCATCCGGGCGAAATAGGCTTCGGACACGGCGGTCGAACCGCTGGACGCCTCGACAATGGTCATGCCCTCGCCGATCCAGCCGTTGCTGAGGGAATAGAGGAACAGCGACCGCGCCAGACGGTGCTTCAGGCTGCCGGTCGGGTGGCTGGATTCGTCCTTCAGATACAGGGCGATGTTGGACAGGGCCGGCATGTCCACCGGGATCAGATGGGTGTCGGCCGAGCGGTTGTAGTCCGCCTCGATCCGCCGCATGGCCCAGCTAAGCCAGGCGCGATCAACGGTGGGACGGGCAGGGGCGGACATGGCGGACTCGGTCGTAGACGGGAAGGCGATGGCTTAGGCCAAAGCTTGGCCGGCGGCAAAGGCGGATGAAGCCCGCCCCTTTTAGCCTGCCTTCTCCACGAAACTGTCGATCACCCGTTTCTCGCCGGCCTTTTCGAAATCGACCAGCAGCTTATTGCCCTCGATGACGCGGACGTGGCCGTAGCCGAACTTCTGGTGGAAGACGCGTTCGCCCTTTTTCCAGCCGGAGCCGGACTTGGGATCGGCGGTGGCGATCAGGCGGCCGTCGCCCTCGATCACGGCCTTGCGGGCGGGGATCTTGTTCGGCGTCTGGGCGGCGGTGAAGCTTTGGGCGCGTTTCCAGCCGGGCGAGGAATAGCCGCTGCCGAAGCTGGGTGCGTCGTCCCAGCGGCTCTTGGCCTCCTTCATCCCGGTGGAGGCGCCGTAGTAGCCGGTGTCGGACTGGGGATCGACGTGGGCGATCGGCAGTTCGTCAACGAAGCGGCTGGGCAGTTGCGAGGTCCAACGGCCATAGACCAGACGATTGGCGGCGAAGGATATGCGGGCGTCCTGTTTGGCGCGGGTGACGCCGACATAGGCCAGGCGGCGTTCCTCCTCGAGGCCCTTCTCGCCTTTTTCATCGATGCTGCGCTGGCTGGGGAAGACGCCTTCCTCCCAGCCCGGCAGGAAGACCAAGGGGAACTCCAGCCCCTTGGCGCCGTGAAGGGTCATGATCTGGACCGCGCCGTCGCCGTTCGGATCGTCGCTGGTCGCGCGCTCCAGATCCATGACCAGGGAGACGTGTTCCAGATAGGCCTGCAGCGTCTCGAACTGCTGCATCGACTGGGTCAGTTCCTTCAGGTTGTCCAACCGGGTCTGACCGCTGGTCCGGTCGGCCTTCTGCATATCGGTGTAGCCGCTCTCCTCCAGCACCGTTTCCATGACCTCCCAATGGGGCGTGGTCTCGGACAGGGCGCGCCAGCGGTCGAGGTCGCGCACGAAGTTGGACAGGGCGGTGCGGGTGCGGGCCTGAAGCTCGTCGGTGTTGATCAGGCCGCGCACCGCCGTCAGGGCCGACAGGTCGTGTTGGCGGGCCAGTTGTAGGATCTTCTGTACGCTGGTGTCGCCGATGCCGCGCTTGGGCACATTGACGATCCGCTCGAAGGCCAGATCGTCGTCCTCGGACTGGATCAGCCGCATATAGGCGTGGGCGTCGCGGATCTCGGCCCGTTCGAAGAAGCGCGGGCCGCCGATGACGGCATAGGGGATGGCCAGCATGACCAGCCGTTCCTCGAAGGCCCGCATCTGGAACGAGGCGCGGACCAGGATGGCCATGTCCTTGTATTTCAGCCCCGGTTCGCCGGCATGGGGACGACGCGCAGTCTCGATCTCGTCGGCGATCAGCCGGGCCTCGGCCTCGCCGTCCCAGACGCCGCGCACCCGCACCTTGTCGCCGCTGTCGTCCTCGGTCCACAGGGTCTTGCCCAGCCGGTCGCGGTTGGCGGCGATCAGGCCCGAGGCGGCGCCCAGGATATGGCTGGTCGAGCGATAGTTGCGCTCCAGCTTGACGATCTTGGCGCCGGGGAAGTCGCGCTCGAAGCGCAGGATGTTGTCCACCTCGGCCCCGCGCCAGCCGTAGATCGACTGGTCGTCGTCGCCGACACAGCAGACATTGCCGGTCGAGGCCGTCAGCAGCCGCAGCCACAGATACTGGGCGACGTTGGTGTCCTGATATTCGTCCACCAGAATGTAGCGAAACCGGCGACGATATTCGTCCGCCAGGTCCGCATGTTTGGACAGGATGGTGATGTTGTGCAGCAGCAGGTCGCCGAAGTCGCAGGCGTTCAGGCTGCGCAGGCGGGCCTGATAGGCGGCGTACAGGCCCTGGCCCTTGCCGTTGGCGAAATCCTCGCCGGGGGGCAATTTCTCAGGCGTCCAGCCGCGGTTCTTCCAGTGGTCGATCAGGCCGGACAGCGACTTGGGCGTCCAGCGCTTGGTGTCGATATTGGCGGCTTCCAGCAGCTGTTTCAGCACCCGTTCCTGGTCGTCGGTGTCCAGGATGGTGAAGCTGGACTTCAGCCCGACCAGTTCGGCGTGCCGACGCAGGATCTGGGCGGCGATGGAGTGGAAGGTGCCCAGCCAGCGCAACCCTTCGGCCGAGGGACCGATCAGATGGGTGATCCGCTCGCGCATCTCGCGGGCGGCCTTGTTGGTGAAGGTGACGACCAGCAGTTCCCACGGCCTGGCCCGGCCGGTCGCCAGGATGTGCGCCAGCCGCGTGGTCAGCACCCGCGTCTTGCCGGTGCCGGCGCCGGCCAGAACCAGGACCGGCCCCTCGGTCGCTTCCACCGCCTCGCGTTGTTCCGGATTCAGCCCTTCGAGATAGTCGCGCGGTCCCGCCCCGTCGGGCGCTCGGGCGCGGGCCAGGTCGGAGATGCGGGGGGCGGGAAGATCGGTCACAGGCTTTGAGACATCCGGCAGGCAGAATCAAAACCGGAACATAAGGGGACCGGAGGGCGATGTCAGGGCCGTCGCCCAAATGAAACCTTGGAACTGGCTTCGGCGCAGGCCGGTTCCTTGGATGATGGGACGAGACGACCAGAAGATCGAGGAGACGCCGGATCGCACCCCCAAGGCTGCGAAGGCGGGTTGGCGCGCCTTCGCCTTGGGCATGATCGGCATGTTCGCGCTCATCATCCTGTGGATCGTCATGGCCGAAGCGGCAGACGATCCCCACGGCGACGCGGCGTTGATCGAACGGCCGCAATCCGCCGAGGAGAGGACGCTGGAACGCCGCGAGGCGCGGGCCGACCGGCCTATTTCAGACCATAGGTGATGGTGGTCACGACCCGGACCTTCTTGTCGATCGAGGCGGCTTCGTCTCCGCCTGCGCCGTCACGCGGCAGGATTTCGAAAGAGCCCTGTGTGGCCTGACGGATCGGGCCAAGCGGGGTGCCGGAATCCTTGGTGAACTGTTCGGCCCCGGTTCGCGCCGCCGCCGTGCCCTCTGCGATCATCTGGGGCCGAACATCGTTCAGCTTGGTGAAGACATAGGAGGGACCCTGGAAGTCCTGCAACACCACGCCCTGCCGCACCAGATCGTTCAGGGCGCGGGTCGTCGTCTGAACCCGGGCGACGTCGTTCGTGCGGACGATGACCGTCTGGGCCAGGATGAAGCGCGGCCCGCCGTTCTGGGCGGCGTATTCGCGCGACCGCGTGTCGGCCACCTCCAGCCGGCCCAGATCGACGGCGTCGGCCGGATAACCCTGAGCCGTCAGGAACTGCCGCACCAGGGCCAGGTCGCCGTCGATGCGTGTCTGAACTTCAGACAGAACATCGCCCGACGCGGTGAAGCGCAGCGGCAGGACCGCCAGATCGGCCTTCACATTGCGTTCCGACAGGCCGCGAACCGTCACGGTCCGGTCCCCGGCCCGCGCATGGATCACGCCCTGACCGACCAGGGCGCCGGCGCCGATGAGCCCCAGGGCCAGAAGGCTCCCGATGACGGTGGCGGGAATAAGACGGCTATTGTCCATGGCGGCTTCCTTTTATGCTCAAGGTTTACGCTTTTACACCATGCTCCGCCACCCAGTTCAGCGCCAGCAGGCGGCAGGCTGAAGCCAGGGGACGGCGTCCCCGGCCGGCGTCGATGTCGGCCAGAAGCTGGGCCTTGCTGAGGCTGCGGGTCTGAGCAATCCGGTCCAGAACCTCCCAGAACTCGGGCTCCAGCGCGACCGAGGTGGCGTGGCCCGCCAGAACGACGGACCGTTTGGCCAGGCCGCTCACCGCGCGGACTTCAGCACGATCTCGGCGAAGGCCGGAGCGCCCTGGGTCAGAACCGCGTGACGGGTGTCGGTGACGAAGACCAGGGCGCCGGCGGCGTCGCGGATCTCGGCGCGCGCGGCATAGGCATGGCGCGGGTCGATCTGGGCCGTGGGGAGGCCCAGGCTGACGCGATAGGGCCGGGCGCCGGTCAGGGGCTCGCTGGCCTCGGCCAGGACCAGGGCCGGGGCGTCGGCCCGGCTGACGTCCTCGACCCGCACCGTCAGCACATGGCCGGGCGGCAGCATGATTCGCTCGCGGTACAGGGCGGTGACCGTCACGACGGTCGTGCCTGCGCTCATCTCCGGACCGGTCGGCGCGACGGCGCAGGCGGCCAGCACCAGACCGGCGGGCAGGATCAGGGGGGCGTAACGCATGGCGGTCTCCTCTAGAGGAAAATCAGTCTGTCATACTCGGGCGCAAGACGTGAGCGGCGCTTTCGCGACGTCGATGATAAGCGGGCTTCGCCCGTCGGAGCCTGTCCATGAGTCGCCCCATCACCATCCTCGCCATCGCCATCTGCGCCCTGATCTGGGGCACGACCTGGTTCGCCATCACCCTGCAGCTGGGCGTGGTGGATCCGATCGTCTCCATCGTCTGGCGGTTCGGTTTGGCTGCGGTCGTTCTGTTCGCCTTCTGCGCCCTGACGCGGCGTCCGCTGCGCCTGACCCGCGCCCAGCATCTGGCCGCCGTGGGGCAGGGCGCCTTCGTCTTCGCCGTCAGCTACGGCTTCGTCTATGCGGCGGAGGAACGCGTGGCCTCGGCCGTCGTCGCCGTCATCTTCGCCGCCCTGGCCTTCGTGAACCTGATCCTGTTTCGGGTTCTGGAGCGCCAGAAGGCCGCCGCCGGCGCGTGGCAGGGGGCGATCCTGGGGGTGTGCGGGGTCGCCGTCCTGTCGTTCGGACAGTTGTCGGGGGCAGGCGTCTCCGCAGGCGTGGCGCCCGTTCTGGGCGTGGTCTTCGCCTTGATCGCCGTCCTCGCCTCGGCCTTCGGCAATTGGTTCGCCTGGCGCGGCCAACAGGCCGGCGCGCCGGTCATGGCCGCGACCGCCTGGGCCATGGCCTATGGCACGGCCATGGTGGCGGTCTATGGGTTCGCGACCGGCGTGGAATGGCGGATCGAGCCGACCCCGGCCTATATTCTGTCTCTGCTGCACCTGTCCCTGTTTGGATCGGTGATCGCCTTCGGGCTGTATTTCACCTTGGCGCGACAACGCGGCTATGCCCTGGCCAGCTATATTTCGGCGCTGACCCCGCCGATCGCCGTCATCATGTCGGTCCTGTTCGAGGGCGCCCATGTCGGCGTGACCATGCTGATCGGCCTGATCCTGGTGCTGGGCGGCCAGGTCCTGTTGATCCGCGCGCCGAAGGCCTAGGGGATCAGTCGTCCAGCTTCTGTCCATCGAGCTGCCGGGCGGCGCGCTCGCGCTCCTTGTCCGCAGACTGTTTCTGAGCCTTGGTGCGGCCATGGGCGGCGCGGTTGGCGGCGGCGCGGGTCTTGTCCTCGGCCTTGGTCCGCGCCTTTCGCGCCCGGTTCAGATTGATGATCTCGGCCATGTCTAGGGCTGCGGCGCGGCGGAAGTCGGCGTCTCCGGCTCCTTGGGCCTTAGGGCCTCGGGCACTTGATCCTCCGGAAGGACAGCGGGGGGAATGAAAACGGGACCCGACGCGGCCTGGTCGAGCCGGGTCCAGCCGTCCGCTGACCGGCCCCGCTCGCGACCCAGGTTGAACAGGGCGGTCATGGTCGGCTGGTCGAATTTCAGACTGGACGCCTCGACGTTGTCGGGGATGGCCGCCAGCGACATGGTCATGCCGTTGCGCTGGGCGAAAGCCGCCGTGGTCGCCAGATGGGTTCGCAGCGAGGCCTTGCTCATACTGTCGTAGCTTCGCATCAGAATGGCCGTCAGCCGGCCCGAGGTGACCCCGTCATTGCGACCGACCTGTCCATTGACGACGACGTACAGGCTGCCGACGCCCCGCTCTTCGCGCTTGCGGGTCCATAGGGTCAGGTTCTCCGGAATGGCGAGGAAAGGGGTGTTCACGCCGCCGTCGGCGTGCATCTCCATCACCACGGTTTGGTCCGGTTGCAGCCCCGCGATGAGGACCGGCGGGAAGACGCCGGGAATACTGGCCGAGGCCACCAGCACTTCCTTGAACAGGGCGCGCGAATTCTCGTCGTTCTGGCTGGCCAGCAGGCCCATGTCCCAGATGACGGTCTCCTCGCTGTCGAGGTTCGTCGTGGCCACCAGCAGGCGGCGGCCCTTGGCGTGTTCACGGGCGATGGCCTGCAACAGGTCCAGGGTGACGTTCTCGTCCACCAGCTTGCGCAGGGCGCCGGCGCTGAACAGGCTGGGGTAGAGGAAGATCGCCAGACTGCGCCAGCTCAACAGGCTGCTGGCGCCCCCTCCCGTATAGGCATAGCCCAGTTGCGGATCCCATTCGGACCCGGCGAAGGCGAAGGGCGCGGCGAGAGCGCCCGTGCTGACCCCCGTGACGATGTCGAAGACCGGACGGTCGCCCCGCTCGGTCCAGCCCACCAGAAGCCCGGCGCCATAGGCTCCGTTGGCGCCGCCGCCGGACAGGGCCAGGATCGAAAGGGGCCGCCCCGTCGACAGCCGCTCGCCCACTTCCTGGGAGAAAGCCGCCAGCCGGGCCGCGTCATTGGCGCGAATGCGCGGATCCCGCGCCGGTATCAGCGAGCCGTCCGCGATGCGCAGCGGTCCTGTCGGCCGGTCCAAGGTGCCGCATGACGCCACCGACAAGGCCATGACGACCGCCAGCAGACTCGAACAGATTCGTCTCATCCGATGCGTTCTCATTGAAAATCCCCGTCAGCGTTCATACCGCTGCGACGGGCCCCTTGTCATCACCGGGGGGTGCAAGGGCGGTCTCTAAGCACTGCGTTTTGACGTCGAGCGGGTGACCGGTCCCCCTGAGCCAGGAGAGCCGGGTGAAAGCGAATTAACGAATGCCCCGCTGTCGCAGGCGGGGCGTTTTGGCTATCTGTATGGCCACGCCTGCCGGAGAGCTGAGATGGTCCGCCTGATCCTGAATATCCTGTGGTTCATTTTTGGCGGCTGGCTGTCGGGTCTGCTGTGGTTGCTGGGCGGTGCGATCCTGGCCCTGACCATCGTCGGCTTGCCGTGGAGTTTCGCGGCCTGGCGGATCGCCAGCTATTCCTTCTGGCCGTTCGGGCGGGAGATCGTCTGGCAGGACACCCATCCGGTGGCGGGCTGCTTGGGACTGGTGCTGAACGTCGTCTGGTTCGTCGTGGCCGGCTGGTACATCGCCCTCTCGCACCTGATCATCGCGGTGGCCGAGTTCGTATCCATCATCGGCATCCCCTTCGCCCTGAAGGACCTGGAGCTGGCCAAGCTGGCCCTGGCGCCGGTGGGACGAACGATCCGCGACAAGCCCTGAGCTCAATCGAGTTCCAGCAAGATGTCCAACATCATCTCGCGACGAGTAAGGAAGTTGCGAGTGACCTGATAATGGTCGGTATCCTCGTACTCGATCCGTTCGAGCCCATGGTCTGACGCCTGATAGATCCAAGCGTTGGGATAGCCCAGCAGGATGGGCGAATGGGTGGCGATGATCAACTGCGACCGCGCCATCACCAGTTCGTGCAGACGCGAGAGGAAGGACAGTTGCCGGCTAGGCGACAGGGCGGCCTCCGGTTCGTCGAGAATGTAAAGGCCGTCGCCGATGAAGCGGTTATCGAACAGGGCGAAGAAGGACTCGCCGTGGGACTGCTCATGCAGTCGGCGGGCGCCGTATCGTTCGCCTCTGACCTCGGGGTCTTCCAGATAGGAGGCGACCGTGAAGAAGCTCTCCGCCCTCAGGAAGAAGCCGTCCTGAACCCGCTGCGCCGATCGAACGGGCCGGACGAACCGGTGCAGCGGGGAATGGCTGTCGCGCGTGCCAAAGCGATGTTCGCGGCCGCCGCCTTCGGCATTGAACCCCCAGGCCACCGCCAGGGCCTCGATCAGCGTGGACTTTCCCGAGCCGTTCTCACCGACCAGAAAGGTCACGTTCGGATGGAAGGCCAGCCGGTCGAGCGTGCGCACGACCGGCAGGTTGAAGGGATAGACGGAAGCGTCCCAGCCGTCGCGGCGCTCGAAAAGAGCCTCGATCCAGTAGGGACGCTCCAGGGCGGTCATCGCATCAGCCCGGCGAGATCATCTTCTCGGGCCGCACCGCCTCGTCGAACTCGGCGTCGGTCAGATAGCCGCCGCCGACGGCTTCCTCGCGCAGGGTGGTGCCGTTCTTGTGCGCGGTCTTGGCGATCTTGGCGCAGATATCATAGCCCAGCTTGCCGTTCAGGGCCGTCACCAGCATCAGCGAGTTGTTCAGGCCGCGCGAGATGTTGTCCTCGCGGGCCTCGATGCCGACGACGCAGTTGTCGGTGAAGCTGATCGCCGCATCGGCCAGCAAGCGGACCGACTGCAGGAAGTTGTAGGCCATGACGGGGTTGTAGACGTTCAGCTCGAAATGCCCCTGCGAGCCGGCGAAAGTCAGGGCGGCGTTGTTGCCGAACACCTGGACGCAGACCTGGGTCAGGGCCTCGCACTGGGTCGGATTGACCTTGCCGGGCATGATCGACGAGCCCGGCTCGTTCTCCGGCAGGGCCAGTTCGCCCAGGCCCGAGCGCGGGCCGGAGCCCAGGAAGCGGATGTCGTTGGCGATCTTGAACAGCGAGGCGGCGACGGTGTTGATCGCGCCGTGGCTGAAGACCATGGCGTCATGGGCGGCCAGGGCTTCGAACTTGTTCGGCGCCGTGGTGAAGGCAAGCCCGGTGATCTCGGCGATCTGGGCGGCGACCTTTTCCGCGAAACCGATAGGGGCGTTCAGGCCGGTGCCGACCGCGGTGCCGCCCTGGGCCAGTTCCATCAGCTTAGGCAGGGTCTGTTCGATCCGCTCGATGCCGTTGGCGACCTGCTGCGCATAGCCGCCGAACTCCTGACCCAGGGTCAGGGGGGTGGCGTCCTGGGTATGGGTGCGGCCGATCTTGATGATGTGGGCCCAGGCCTTGGCCTTGGCGTCCAGGGCGGCGTGCAGGTGCTTCAGCGCCGGGATCAGGTCGTTGACCACCTGTTCCGCGCAGGCCACGTGC
Organism: Brevundimonas mediterranea; assembly: GCF_011064825.1. NCBI lineage: Bacteria > Pseudomonadati > Pseudomonadota > Alphaproteobacteria > Caulobacterales > Caulobacteraceae > Brevundimonas > Brevundimonas mediterranea. Next base: position 3,305,428 of record NZ_CP048751.1, on the reverse strand, counting down.
ATGGCCGTCGGATAGGTGTCGTTCGACGACTGGCTCATATTGACGTGGTCGTTGGGGTGGACCGGCTTTTTGGAGCCCATCTCGCCGCCCAGGATTTCGATGGCGCGGTTCGAGATCACCTCATTGGCGTTCATGTTCGACTGGGTGCCCGACCCCGTCTGCCAGACGACCAGGGGGAAGTGGTCGTTCAGCCTGCCTTCGATGACCTCGTTGGCGGCCTTGATGATGGCGTCAGCCAGGGCCGGATCCAGCTTGCCCAGGTCGCGGTTGGTCTCGGCGGCGGCGCGCTTGACGATGCCCAGGGCGCGCACGACGGGCAGGGGCTGCTTCTCCCAGCCGATCTTGAAATTGCCCAGCGACCGCTGCGCCTGGGCCCCCCAGTAGCGGTCGGCGGCGACCTCGATGGGGCCGAAGGTGTCGGTTTCGATACGGACGTTGCTCATGGGCGGACTCGTCTCTCAGGCGTGGCGATTGTGTGCGCGCGGGTGTAGCACGGCGGTCATGCAGGGCAAGAAGAGCGCGGACATCCTCACATCGGCAGACGTGGCATGACCGCCGGCTGGATAGGGACGGGCAAGGTGCGGGCGCGCGAGGACGGCGAGGCGGTCGAGATCGTCATCGACGGCCTGACCACCCAGGCCAAATACTACAAGCCGCTGGTCTATGAGTTCATGCGCAAGGAATGGGCGTCACGCCCGTCCTGGGGCGATCATGTCGTCGAGATCCGAATGGAGCATGTGGGCGAGCCGCCGTGGATGGATCTGGACAACCTGGCCAAGGCCCTGCTCGATTCCATCAAGGGCTATCTGTTCCACGACGACGCCCAGGTCGCCCGCCTGCTGGTCGAGCGACGCGAGGGCGAGAGGGAGCGGATCATGATCCGCTCCTATCCCCGTCGAGACTGAGCCGTCACTTTTTCCGGAACTGGTCCAGCGACACGACCTTGGGGCCGTCGGAGCCCGGCGTTGGATCCTCGGGCGGCGTCGCTTCTTCGACCGCCTCGACGATCTCGGGTTCATCGAACTGAAGCAGGAACTGGACGCTGGGGTCGTAGAATCGGGTCACGGCCGAATAGGGCATGGCCAGGGTGCGCGGCACGCCGCCGAACCGCAGCTTGACGGAGAACCGGTCGGCCTCGACCTGCAGGTCCTCGTACTGATGTTGCAGCACCACCGTCATCTCGTCCGGGTATTTGGCCAGCATGTCCGGCGGGATGCTGACCCCGGCGGCGCGGGTCTTGAAGGTGATGTAGAAGTGGTGGGCGCCCGGCAGGCCTTCGGCCAGAACATGGTCGAGCGCAGAACGGATCACGCCGCGCAACGCCTCGTGCGCCAGCCGCTCATACTGCATCTCATCGACCGGAGGGGTCTGGTCGGTCATCGTCACCTCGCAATTCAGCGCGACTGATAGCGTCGCCGGTCCCGCCGCGAAAGATGCGAATAGGGTAAACGGACAGTATGTGCGGAAGAAACGCCGGGATTCTGTTGCCAGGCTCCCGACAGGCCCCGCCCAAGGATCTGAACCCCTAGGACTTAAGATTCGAAATCACCCGAACCGCATTACGCGGCGAGAGCGACTTCTCCAGCGAAGTTATCGTTCGCAGTTAGAAAATGGCCCGATACGGTGGGCCAGGACGAGCGAAAGCAATCCTCTTTACACGTCCGTCGATGCTAGTCGGCCCCATGCTGCCTCCGCCGATAACGCGGGGAGAAGGTTGGTGGAGCCGCCGGGAATCGCACCCGGGTCCGGTCCGCTTATTACAAGCGCGTTTATCGCTATAGTCCGGCCGAAACCGGACAGGTCCAATATAGGCGTTGCGCGGACGCTTTCCAAGCGCCGCGTGCGTTTCAAACCCGCGCCCAGCCCGGGGTCTGGTTCCTGAACCAGGTCAGCTGGCGTTTGGCGTAGTTTCGGGTCGCCTGTTTCAGGGCGTCGATCGCTTCATCCCGACCGACCTCTCCGGCCAGATACGCCGCCAATTCGCGCACCCCGACCGCCTTCATGGCGGGCAGGGTCGGGGACAGATTCCGCGCAGTCAGGGCGCGCACCTCGTCGAGCACGCCGTTCTCCATCATCACATCCACACGCCGGTCGCAGTTGGCGTAGAGGTCCGCACGGTCCGGCTCGATGACCCGTCCCCTCCATGACCCCGGCGTCAGCAGGGGGCGAGTGTCCGCCTTCCAGTCGCTCAAGGCGCGGCCGCTGGCCGAATGGACGCTCATGGCGCGCACCAGCCGTTGGCGGTCGCCCTGTTCGATGGAACGGGCGGCTTCGGCGTCGATTTCAGCGAGACGGGCGCGGAATGCGGCTTCGCCCTGCGCCATATAGTCCGCCTCGACCGCGTCACGGACGCTCTGAGGCACAGGGGGAATGTCCGCCAGTCCGCGTGTCAGGGCAGTGAAATACAGGCCGGTGCCGCCGACCAGGATCGCCGGCCGCCCGTCGGCGCGTGCGATATCCAGCAGATTCAGGGTCGCGCGGCTCCATTTTCCCACCGACCAGGCGTCCGCTGCATCGGCGACGCCATACAGCCGGTGATCGGCCTGGGCCTCGTCTTCAGGCGACGGGCGGGCGGTCAGGACGCGCAGGTCGGCGTATAACTGCTGACTGTCGGCGTTGATGATGACGGCGCCGGTCTCGCGCGCCATTTGCAACGCCAGGGCCGACTTGCCCGAGGCGGTCGGACCCGCGATCAGGGTGACTGAAGGCGGCTGGGACAAATGGAGGCTCGCAGGCGACATCCATGGGCGATAGAACGCGGCCCTTGTCGCCTGCAAGTCTTCTGGAGACCGCCTTGGTCGAACGTTCCGCCGTCATCGCCGCCCTCGACGCCGTCATGGACCCGGTCTCCGGTCAGGGACTGTTCGCCTCGGGCCTCGTGCAGGGATTGGTGGTCGCTGAGGACCGCGCCGGCTTCGCTCTTGAGGTGGATCGCAGCCTGGTCGCGACCTATGCGCCCGTTCGCGACGCGGCCGAGGCCGCGCTGAAGGTCCTTCCCGGCATGAACCGCGTGTCGGTGATCCTGACGGCCGAAGCCAAACCCGGACTCGCCAAGCCGGCGGCGCGCACCGCTGGCCTTTCAAAGGCCGCCGTGGATCAGGGGCGAGCCAAGGCGCCGGTCCCCACCGACCGTCCGGCCCATGTCCGTCGCGTCCTGGCCGTCGCCAGCGGCAAGGGCGGGGTGGGCAAGTCCACGGTGGCGGTGAACCTCGCCGTCGCTCTGGCGTCGCGCGGCCTGTCGGTCGGAATTCTGGACGCTGACGTCTATGGGCCGTCGCTGCCGACCATGCTGGGGATCAGCGGTCAGCCCGCCTATGAGGACGGCGCCATTGTTCCGCATGTCGCCCATGGAATGAAGGCCATGTCGGTCGGCCTCCTGACCAAGATGGACGACGCCATGATCTGGCGCGGGCCGATGGCGTCGCAGGCGATCACGCAGATGCTGACCCAGACCCGCTGGGGCACGGCTGAGGCGCCGCTGGATGTGCTGGTGGTTGATCTGCCCCCCGGCACCGGCGACGTGCAACTGACCCTGATCCAGAAGACTCCGCTGGACGGCGCCGTCATCGTCTCGACGCCGCAGGAAGTGGCCCTGGCCGATGCGCGGCGGGCGCATACGCTGTTCCAGCGGGTCAATGTGCCGACCCTCGGCCTGATCGAGAATATGAGCGGGGCCGTCTTCGGTCAGGGCGGCGCCAAGGCCGAGGCCGAGCGCTTGGCTATCCCGTTCCTGGGCGATCTGCCATTGGACGCCGCATTGAGAGCGGGGGGCGACGCCGGTGTCCCGACGGTCGCCGCCGATCCGTCGGGAGATATCGCCGCCCGGTTCGCTATCGTCGCTGACCGTATCGCGGCTGCGCTGGGGCTTTAGAAAATATCCCCACGGCGGGGGTTTTCAAACGCAACCCTATTCGCCACCTTGGGTCTTACCGATACCCAAGGAGATCCGATGAGCGTCGACGCCCTGTTTCGCCCCTTCACCGTCAAGGGGCTGACCCTGCCCAACCGAATCGTCATGGCGCCCATGACGCGGTCCTTCTCGCCCAATGGCATCCCGACCTCCGATGTCGCCGGCTATTATCGCCGCCGGGCGGAAGGCGGCGTGGGGCTGATCGTCACCGAGGGCACGGTGGTGGAGCGGCCTGCCGCGCGTAACGACGCCAATGTTCCGGTCTTCCACGGCGACGCCCTGCCGCAATGGAAGACGGTGGTGGACGAGGTCCACGCCGCCGGCGGGCTGATCGCGCCGCAGATCTGGCATGTCGGCTCCGCGCGTGGCCAGGGCGAGGCCTGGGCGCCGCTGGGCAAGGTGGACAGTCCGTCGGGCCTGACGGCGCCGGGCAAGGCCAAGTACGAACCCATGACGGAAGAGGACGTGGCCGACACCATCGCCGCCTTCGGCCGGTCGGCGCGCGCGGCGCGGGAGCTGGGCTTTGACGCCGTTGAGATCCACGGTGCCCACGGCTATCTGATCGACCAGTTCTTCTGGGGCGGCGTCAATGTGCGCGAGGACCGCTGGGGCGGCCCGACCATGGCCGACCGCGCCCGGTTCGGCGCCGAGGTGGTCAAGGCGGTGCGTGAAGGCGTCGGCGACGACATCCCCGTCATCCTGCGCCTGTCGCAATGGAAGCAGCAGGATTTCGCGGCCCGGATCGCCGAAACGCCCGACCAGATGGTCGAATGGCTGACGCCGCTGTCAGACGCGGGAGTGGATGTCTTCCACTGCTCGCAGCGCCGCTTCTGGGAGCCGGAGTTCGAGGGGTCGGACCTGAATTTCGCCGGATGGACCAAGAAACTGATGAACAAGCCGACCATCACTGTGGGCTCGGTCGGCCTGGACGGCGAGTTTATCGCGGCCTTTGGCGGCGAGGGGTCCAAACCCGCGTCACTCGACGGTCTGCTGCGCCGACTGGAGAACGAGGAATTCGACTTGGTGGCTGTCGGCCGCGCTCTGCTGGCCGATCCGCAATGGGCGGCCAAGATCCGCGAGGGCCGCACCGACGAACTTCAGAACTTCGAACGTTCGGCCCTGATGAGCCTGTCCTAATCGATGAAATCGAGCCGGTCCGGTCTCTGCGGAGGTCAGGCCGGCTCGACGATCACGCCCGTGCCGTAGCACAGCACCTCGGTCACGCCGGGCATGATCTCGGTGGCGTCGTAGCGAACGGCCAGTATGGCGTTGGCGCCGTAGGCCTCGGCGTGTTTGACCAGTTCGTCATAGGCTTCCTGACGCCCGGCCTCGGCCAGTTTCACATAGGCGCCGACCCGGCCGCCCAGCATCGACTGGACCCCGCCGATGGCGTCGGAAATGGCGTTGCGCGAGCGCACCGTCACGCCGCGCACCAGGCCGATATGGCGGGTGACGCGGAAACCGGGCAGGTCGTTGGTGGTGGTGACGTACATTGACTTCTCCTAGCGGCGTTCCAGCACCCGGAAGGTGAAGGCGTGATCGTCCTTCTCGCCTGCCGGATGCGACTCCGACGATACCTCGGTCCAGGCCGTTTCGTCGAACGGTGGAAAGACCGCGTCTCCTTCGGGGGCGGCGTCCACCTCGGTGATATAGAGGCGACGCGCGCGGGGCAGGGCGGCGGCGAACAGGGCGGTGCCGCCGATGACGCAGATCTCGTCCACGCCGTCCTCCTCGGCCGTCTCCCGCGCGATCTCGATCGCCTCATCCAGTGTGGCGCAGACCAGGGCGCCCTTGGACATGCCGTCGGCCTCGTAGGATTCGTCCTTGGTCAGCACCAGGTTCAACCGGCCGGGCAGGGGCTTCAGCGGCAGGCTCTCCCAGGTCTTGCGGCCCATCAGGCAGGGCTTGCCCACGGTGATGGCCTTGAACCGCTGAAGGTCCGAGCGCAGCCGCCACGGCAGGTCGCCGTCACGGCCGATGACGCCGTTGCGCCCGCGGGCGACGACCAGGGAGATCAGGGGAATGCTCATGGCGTGTCTTCCGTCTGGGGTTCGAGCCATTTGAGCCATTTGCGCCGCATGGCCGTTTCCAGATCAACGCCTGCGCCCGCGCAATAGATCAGCAGCATGCCCAGGACGTCGGCCGCTTCGTCGCCCAAGGCGTCAGCGTCGGGCGTGCCTCGCGCGCGGCCGGACAGACGCAGATGCTCGGCCGTCAGCTCTCCCAGCTCTTCCTGGAGCTTCAGCAGCGCCCAGTCGCGGTCGCGGTCGATCTGGTGTTCGGCGGCGTAGATGTCCGAGATGCGCAGGACGGCGGCCTGCAGCGACTTGAGGTCCATCAAACGGCCACTGCGGCCTTGATGTGCGGCCAGGCTTCGTAACCCTCAAGCGTGAAGTCCGACAGTTCGAAGGCGAACAGGTCGGTCTTGGGCGCGATGTGCATGACGGGTAGAGGAAGGGGCTCGCGCGTCAGCTGGAGCTCGGCCTGTTCCAGATGGTTCAGATACAGGTGGGCGTCGCCGAAGGTATGGACGAAGTCGCCGGGCTCCAGCCCGACCACCTGGGCCAGCATCAGGGTCAGCAGGGCGTAGGAGGCGATGTTGAAGGGCACGCCCAGGAAGACGTCGGCGCTGCGCTGGTACAGCTGGCAGCTCAGCTTGCCGTCTGCGACGAAGAACTGGAACAGGCAGTGGCAGGGCGGCAGGGCCATGTCGTCGACGTCGGCGGGGTTCCATGCGGTGACGATGTGGCGGCGGCTGTTGGGGTTGGTCTTCAGGCCGTGAACCAATTTCTCGATCTGGTCGATGGACCGGCCGTCCGGCGCCGTCCACGACCGCCACTGCTTGCCGTAGACTGGACCCAGTTCGCCCTCGGCGTCGGCCCATTCGTCCCAGATGCGGACGCCGTTGTCCTTCAGCCAGCCGATATTGGTCTCGCCGCGCAGGAACCACAGCAGTTCGACGATGATCGACCGCAGGTGCAGCTTCTTGGTCGTCAGGACGGGGAAGCCCTTCGACAGGTCGAACCGCATCTGGCGGCCGAAGACGCCCAGGGTCCCCGTGCCGGTGCGGTCGTCGCGGCGCACGCCGTTGTCCAGGATGTCGCGCAGCAGGTTCAGATACTGCCGCTCCGGATGGTCGGCGGGCGCGTCTGCGCTGCGCGCCTGGAGGTCGGCCTGGATCATCTGAACGGTCATGACCTCAAACTGCCCCAGAATTCGATTCGTGACCGGGCAAATCGGTTGCGGCGGTCGGGCGTCCACAGGAATCGAATCGGTCGCTGGACGGCTTCAAATGTCGAACACCCTGCCGACGAAACCTGAGAACCGTTATCAATGAAGGTTTTAGGTCGTTTTGTCCATGCTCAGGACATGGACAAGCTTCGGTGTCGGGCGCAAAGAAAAGACAGAGATCGCCATAAGCGAAAGAACGAATATCGTGTTCGACTATAAGGCCGCCTTTGAAAACTCGGTGGAGCAGGTGCGCAGCGAAGGACGGTATCGCGTCTTCGCCGACCTGAAGCGCGTTCGCGGGCAATTCCCGCAGGCTGTGCGCCGCCGCGAGGACGGGTCCGAGCAGGACGTCGTCATCTGGTGCTCGAACGACTATCTGGGCATGGGCCAGCACCCGGTCGTGCTGAAGGCCATGCAGGACGAGATCGACGCCGTGGGCGCGGGCGCCGGCGGCACGCGCAATATCTCGGGCACGACGCGCTCGGCGGTGGATCTGGAGGCCGAGCTGGCCGACTGGCACCAGAAGGAGGCGGCGCTGCTGTTCACCTCGGGCTATGTCGGCAACGAGGCGACCCTGTCGACCCTGCAGAAGATCCTGCCCGGCCTCATCACCTTCTCAGACGCGCTGAACCACGCCTCGATGATCGCCGGCATCCGCCAGGGCGGCGGCGAACGGCACATCTTCAAGCATAACGACCTGGCCCATCTGGAGGCCCTGCTGGCCGCCGCTCCGGCCGGAGCGCCCAAGCTGGTCGCCTTCGAGAGCGTCTATTCGATGGACGGCGACATCGCCGACTTGGCCGGCACCATCGCCCTGGCCAGGAAATACGGCGCCATGACCTATCTGGACGAGGTCCATGCGGTGGGCCTGTATGGCGAAACCGGCGCCGGCGTGGCCGAGCGTGACGGCGTGCTGGACCAGATCGACATCATCGAATGCACCCTGGGCAAGGCCATCGGCGTCATGGGCGGCTATATCGCCGCCGACGCCGTGATCATCGACGCCGTGCGCAGCTGGGCCTCGGGCTTCATCTTCACCACCAGCCTGCCGCCCGCCCTGACGGCGGGGGCCCTGGCGTCAGTGCGGCACCTGAAGACCCATCCCGAACTGCGCGAACAGCATCAGGAACGGGCGGCGACGCTGAAGGCGCGGTTCGCCGCCGCCGGGATTCCGGTGATGGACAGCGAAAGCCATATCGTGCCGGTGCACGTCGGCGATCCGGTCCACTGCAAGATGATCTCGGACATGCTGCTGGACGAGTACGGCGTCTATGTTCAGCCGATCAACTATCCGACCGTGCCCAAGGGGACCGAGCGGCTGCGCTTTACGCCCTCGCCGAACCACACGGACGAGATGATGGACCATGTCGTCCAGGCGATGGACCGCCTGTTCGCCCACTGCAATGTGGCGCGCCGGTCGGTGGCGGCCTGAGACAGACGTGGCGGACGACGACCTCGGCGAGGTGATCGTCGAGACCGTGCGCAACGGCCCCTATATCAAATGCTCGGCCATCCATGTGGCCACCGGCCGCGAGGTCAGCGCCATGGGACCGGTCAACGAGCCCAAGGCCGTCGAGCGCGTAGCGATCGCGAAGTTGAGGCGGGCCTTAGAGACAGGTCGATAAGGCGCCCTAGATCGACTTTAACGTCGAACGGTGATTTCCTGCGTGTCGTGGGAGGCGATCATGCTGCAACCAGGCGGACCGGCGGTTCTGGGGTTCGGAGCCTTTTCGATCTTCGCCATGCTCGGCGGCCTGGTGCTTCTGACCGGAGCCGACCATGCCGCGCCGGGCTGCACAGGGCCGGAGGTCAGGCGCTGTGACTTCATCGAAACCGCAAAAGTTGCGGTGGCGAACGATCCGCGCCCCAATCGCAAGTTTGATCCGGACTTAGGTTTCGAGATTGTCGAAATGGGCTCGTCCGTCCGTGTGCAGCAATATCTGCCCAACGGATCGCTGGCCTTGTTCGAGGGGCCAGCCGTTCTGATTGATCGCAAGAGCTGCCGTCCCTGTAGTGTGGAGGTTCGCGCGACCACGGACGGCGACGCTACGGCGCGGTTCATACGCCTTCCTCCGTCGGGCGTTTGAGCCTGACTAAGGGGGCTCACCACAAGATATTGTGGTTCGGCGCGCTGCGGCCTAGATAGGCGGCCTTCTCAGACGCGGGGATTCCGACGTGACCGCCTTCACCCATGACGCCTATTTCACCAAGACCCTGGCCGACGCCGATCCGGACGTCTTCAAGGCCATTCAGGGCGAGATGGGGCGGCAGAAGGAGCAGATCGAGCTGATCGCGTCGGAGAACATCGTCTCCCAGGCGGTGCTGGACGCGCAGGGCTCGGTTCTGACGAACAAATACGCCGAGGGCTATCCTGGTCGTCGCTATTACGGCGGCTGCGAATTCGTCGATGTGACCGAGGATCTGGCGCGCGAACGGGCCAAGAAACTGTTCGGCGCGGCCTTCGCCAATGTGCAGCCCCACTCGGGCGCCCAGGCCAACCAGGCGGTGTTCTTCACCCTGCTGCAGCCCGGAGACACATTCCTGGGCATGGACCTGGCCTGCGGCGGGCACCTGACGCACGGGTCGCCGGCGAACCAGTCGGGCAAGTGGTTCCGGCCCGTGACCTACAAGGTCCGCGAAGACACCCATCTGATCGACTATGACCACGTGGCCGAGATGGCGCAGAAGGAGAAGCCGAAGCTGATCCTGGCCGGCGCCAGCGCCTATAGCCGCCACATCGACTTCAAGCGGTTCCGCGAGATCGCCGACAGCGTCGGCGCCTATCTGATGGTGGACATGGCCCACTACGCCGGCCTGGTCGCCGGCGGCGCCTATCCCGATCCGCTCCCGCACGCCCATGTCGTGACCACGACGACGCACAAGACCCTGCGCGGACCGCGCGGCGGCATGATCCTGTCCAACGACGCCGACCTGGGCAAGAAGATCAACTCGGCCGTCTTCCCCGGCCTGCAGGGCGGGCCGCTGGAACATGTGATCGCGGCCAAGGCCGTGGCCTTCGGTGAGGCGCTGCAGCCCGAGTTCAAACTGTACGCCCATCAGGTGGTCAAGAACGCCCAGGCCCTGGCCGGCGTCCTGGTCGAGCGCGGCCTGGCCATCGTCTCGGGCGGCACCGACAGCCACCTGGCCCTGGTCGATCTGCGGCCCAAGGGCGTGACCGGCAAGGCGACCGAGCACGAGCTCGAGAAGGCGCTGATGACCTGCAACAAGAACGGCGTGCCGTTCGACACCGCCCCCTTCACCGTCACCTCGGGCGTTCGCCTCGGCACGCCGGCGGGCACGACGCGCGGCTTCGGCGAGGACGAGTTCAAGCAGATCGGCCACTGGATCGCCGACGTCGTCTCGTCGATGAACGGCGGCGATGAAGCCGATCCGGCCGTGGTCGCGGGCGTGGCTGCCCAGGTGCGGGAGCTGACCAACCGCTTCCCCATCTACCGATGATCTGACCGATGAAGTGCCCCTTCTGCGGTCATCAGGACACCCAGGTTAAGGACAGCCGGCCGTCGGACGACGGCTCGGCGATCCGACGCCGTCGATCCTGTCCGAACTGCAACGGGCGCTTCACCACCTTCGAACGGGTGCAACTGCGCGAACTGGTGATCCTGAAGCGCAACGGGCGGCGCACGCCGTTCGACCGCGACAAGCTGGAGCGGTCGCTGGGCGTGGCCCTGCGCAAACGGCCGGTCCAGCCCGAACAGGTCGAGCAGATGGTCAACCGGATCGTGCGCCAGCTGGAGAGCCTGGGCGAGACCGAGGTGCCGTCGAGCACGGTCGGGGACTTCATCATGAAGGCCCTGAAGGGCGTGGATGAGGTGGCCTATGTCCGCTACGCCTCGGTCTACAAGGACTTCCGCCATACCGGCGATTTCGCCAAATTCCTGGGCGCCGAAGGTTTTGCCGACGGGGGCTTCGACGAGCCCTCCGACAAGGCCTGATGCGCGTCACCCTGAAGCTGGCCACGTCGCTGGACGGGCGTATCGCCACGGCCACGGGCGAAAGCCGGTGGATCACCGGCGAGGCGGCGCGGCTGGAAGGCCATCGGCTGCGCGCCGGCCATGACGCCATTCTGGTGGGCGTCGAGACGGTGCTGAAGGACGACCCCGAACTGACCGCGCGTCTGCCGGGGCGCAGCGTGGACCAGCCGCTGCGGGTGGTCCTGGACAGTCGGCTGCGCACGCCGGCGACAGCGAAACTGGCAGGCGAGAACACCCTGATCCTGACGGCGGTCGAGCCGCAGCCCGTCGGCGCAGCCCAGGTGCGGCGGGTCGAGGCCGAAGACGAGGACGGGCGTCCGGCGATCCCGGCTGTGCTGAAGGCGCTGAAGGCGGCGGGCGTGGACTCGGTGCTGATCGAGGGCGGGGGCCAGGTCGCGGCCGCCTTCCTGAGGGCCGGGGCTGTGGACCGGCTGGAGTGGTTCCGGGCGCCGATCCTGCTGGGCGGGGAGGGGCGGCCCTGCGTGGCGGCCCTTGCTCTTGCAAAGCTGGCCGACGCCCCCAAGTTCCGTCGCCTGGGCGTCATGCCCGTCGGAGACGATCTGTGGGAGCGCTACGAGCGATCGTGACGCCCCCGCCGGACGTTTTCGCCGGTCGATTTCAGACAATTCAGACTATTCAGACTGTGTTTTTTGGGTCCGGAAGGGACCGGAGCCGAAATGTTCACCGGAATCGTCACCGACATCGGGCGCGTTCGCGACGTCCGCGAGACGGAGCGGGATCGCCGCTATGAGATCCAGACCGCCTGGGACGTGTCCGGGATCGACCTGGGCGCCTCGATCAGCCACGCGGGCTGCTGCCTGACGGTGACGGAGAAGGGGACGGATTGGTTCGCGGTCGAGGTGTCGAACGAGACCCTGTCCAAGACGACCCTGGGCGGCTGGAAGGCCGGCGACGGGATCAATCTGGAGCGGGCGGCCAAGCTGGGCGACGAGATGGGCGGCCATGTGGTGTCGGGCCATGTCGACGGCCTGGGCCGCGTCGTGTCGATCACGCCGGAGGGCGGGTCGCACCGGCTCGAGGTCGAGGCGCCGGCGCCCCTTCACCGCTATATCGCCGCCAAGGGCTCGATCACCGTGGACGGGGTGTCCCTGACGGTGAACAGCGTCGCGGGGCAGGTGTTTTCGTTGAATATCATTCCGCATACGTGGGATGTGACGACCCTGGGCCGTCTGAAGGCGGGCGATCCGGTCAATCTCGAGATCGACATGCTGGCGCGATACCTCGCGCGGTGGCAGGAGACGGCGTGATGCAATTGGCCGCAAACATGAACGACAGCCCGATCAGTCCCATCGAGGACATTCTTGAGGACGCCCGCAACGGCCGTCCCTACATCCTGGTGGACGCCGAGGACCGCGAGAACGAGGGGGACATCATCATCCCCGCCCAGTTCGCGACCCCCGACCAGATCAATTTCATGATCCGCCAGGCCCGCGGGCTGGTGTGCCTGGCCCTGACGGCCGAGCGGGCCAATCAGTTGCGGCTGCCGCCGATGGCGGCCGACAATCGTGAGAGCATGAAGACCGCCTTCACCGTTTCGATTGAGGCCAAGGAGGGCGTGACCACGGGGATTTCGGCGGCCGACCGGTCGCGCACCATTCATGTGGCCACCGACGCCTCTAAGGGCATGGACGACATCGTCTCGCCCGGCCACATCTTCCCCCTGGTGGCGCGCGACGGCGGGGTTCTGGTCCGCGCCGGCCATACTGAGGCCGCCGTGGACATCAGCCGCATGGCGGGCCTGACCCCCGCGGGGGTCATCTGCGAGATCATCAAGGACGACGGCGAGATGGCGCGGATGCCCGATCTGGTCGCCTTCGCCCAGCTGCACGGGCTGAAGATCGGCACCATCGCCGACCTGATCGCCTATCGCCGCCGCACCGAGCGGTTCGTCGAACGGATCATGGATACGCCGTTCGAGAGCGTCCACGGCGGGCCGTTCCGCCTGATGCTGTATCGGAACACCATCGAGGGCGCCGAGCATATCGCCCTGGTCCACGGCAAGATCGATCCGTCCAAGCCGACCCTGGTGCGGATGCACCAGGTGGACTTCGCCTGCGACCTGCTGGGCCATGTCGAGACGCGCCAGGACTATGTGCCCAAGGCCCTGAAACAGATCACCGACCACGACGGTCCGGGCGTGGTCGTCTTCCTCCGTGATCCGTCGTTGACCTCGCTGGCGGAGCGTCTCGCGGGCGTGGACAAGCCTGCGGCGGTGGACCGGTCGCTGCGGGCCTATGGCGTCGGCGCGCAGATCCTGCTGGACCTGGGCGTCAGAGACATGATCGTGATGAGTTCGACGCGGCCTGAACCGACGGCGCTTGAGGGCTATGGCCTGCGCATCGTCGGCTGGCGCGACATGGATGGAGAAGACAAGGCGTGACCGAGGCCCCCCGTATTCTGATCGTCGAGGCGCGCTTCTACGACGAATTGGCCGACGCCCTGCTGGAGGGCGCCAAGGAGACGTTGAAGGCGCGCGGCGCCGAGTTCGACGTCGTCACCGTGCCGGGCGCCCTGGAGATCCCGGCCGTCATCGCCATGGCCGAGGAGGCCGGACGGTTCCCGACCGCGCCCCGTTACGACGGCTATGTCGCCCTGGGCTGCGTGATCCGCGGCGAGACCTATCATTTCGAGATCGTCTCGGACCAGTCGGCGGCCGGCCTTATGGCCCTGGGCGTCAAGGGACTGCTGATCGGCAACGGCATCCTGACGACCGAGGACGAAGACCAGGCCTGGGCCCGGGCGCGGCTTTCCGAAGGGGATAAGGGGGGCGGGGCGGCCAAAGCCTGTCTCGAGCTCATTGCATTGAAGAAGCGGTTGCGGCTAGGCCTCGGCGCATGACTGAACCGAACAGCGTCAAAGCCGTCCTCGAACAACTGGCCGAGGCCGAGAAGCAGCGGGCCGAGCCTCATCTCAGCTCCAAACAGCGCCGTGCGCGCACCGTGTCGCGTCTCGCCGCCGTCCAGGCCCTGTACCAGATGGAGCTGGCGGGCGAGGGCGTTGAGACGGTGATCACCGAATTCGCCAACTTCCGCTTCGATACGGATATCGAGGGCGAGGCCCTGGCCGAGGCCGACGAAGCCTATTTCGCCGACATCGTGCGGGGCGTAATCGAGAGCCAGCGCGACATCGACACGGCGATCAAGGCCCGCCTGGCGTCCAACTGGAAGCTGGAGCGGATCGACGCCACCCTGCGCGCCCTCCTGCGCTCGGGCGCCTGGGAGTTGATCAAACACCCGGAGACGCCGCGCGAGGTCGTGATCGACGAATATGTCGAACTGGCCAAGGCCTTCTTCGACGACTCCGAGGCGCGGTTCGTCAATGCGGCGCTGGACGGCGTGTCCAGAGACACGCGCAAATAATGCCGTCGCTCGACGTCGCGGGCGAATTCGAGACGATCGAGAGGCTGCTGCGGCCCCTGGCCCATCCCGAATGGGGCAGGGGGCTGGCCGATGATGTGGCGGTGCTGCCGTCCCGGCCCGGTTACGACCTGGTCCTGACCAAGGACGTCATCGTCGAGGGCGTGCATTTCCTGCCCGACGATCCGCTGGAGACCGTGGCCAAGAAGCTGCTGCGGGTGAACCTGTCGGACCTGGCCGCCAAGGGCTCCGAGCCTTTCGGCTATCTGCTGGCCTGCTGCTGGTCGGACCGCTGCGGCTGGCCCGAACGCGAGGCCTTTGCGGCCGGGTTGGCGCAGGATCAGGCCCTGTTCGGGGTGTTTCTGATGGGCGGCGACACGGTCAGGACGCCGGGGCCGGCGGTGTTCTCCCTGACCGCCCTGGGCTGGGTTCCGGCGGGTGAGGCGGTGTCGCGCGCGGGCGCCCAGGTGGGAGACCTGGTCTTCGTCACCGGAACCATCGGCGATGGCCTGCTGGGGCTTCAGGCGGCGCAAGCCAAGCTGAAGCTGGACGCCGAACGGCTTGCGCGCCTGATCGACCATTACCGCACCCCCATGCCGAGGCTGGATTTCGCCGATGTCGTCCGGAACCTGGCGACGGCGGCGGCGGACGTGTCCGACGGTCTGGCGGCGGACCTGAACCATATCGCCAAGGCCAGCGGCGTCGGCATTGCCCTGAACCTCAGCGTCCTGCCCCTGTCCGCCGCCGCCCAGGCCTGGTTCGAGGACCGGGTCGATCCGCAGGCGGCGCTGGAGGACCTGGCGACCGGCGGCGACGACTACCAGATCGTCTTCACCGCCCACCCCCGCCATGAAGAGACCCTGCGTCGCGAGGCCGAACGCCGCCTGCTGCGCCTGACCCGGATCGGGGCGGTTACGGCGGGCGAGGGCGTTGCGGTCGACTATGGGGGACGGCGGATAGAGCTGGCGCGGCGCGGCTGGACCCATGGCTGAACCGGCAACACAATCCTAACCGCGCACCGCTAGGGTGGCGGTTATGGATCGCAGAACCTTGATCACGTCTGGAACAGTCGCCCTGGCCGGCGTCGCTGCTACATCGGCCCAGGCCTCATCCAGCAAGACCCCCGCCGAGGCCCCGGCCTTGAGCATCCCCGGCGTCGGCCTGCCGGTGATCGCCGACGGTCGCCTTAGAAACTACGTCTTCGTCTCGCTGAAGCTGCATATCGGCGGGGGCAAGACGGTCGAGCAGATGCGGCCTAAGGAGGCGTTCTTCCGCGACGCCCTGGTCAAGGCGGCCCACCGCACCCCCTTCACTGTTGCGGGCGACTGGACGCGGCTGGACGAAAACCGGATGTCTGCGGCCCTGGTCGCGGCTGCGAACGCGATCTCTGGACGGGGCTCCGTCGCACGGGCCGAGATCATCGCCCAAAACCCGCGCCTGCGCGCGGGCATGACGCCGGGCGTCTGAAGGTCCGCAACCATGGTTGCGTCAACTTGACGCCCATGACACGCTCCCTCTGCAAATCCCAAGGGACGCACTGACGCGTCCGCCGCGCTCGGGGGGACCGGACGTCGGACAGAGGCGATAACGCCCGCCGTCGCAAGGATCCGTGCGCTTGTTGCAAGGGCATGGAAACGTCAATGACGAACTCACTTACGCTGGTCTTCGCGGCAGGCGTTCTGGCGGTGCTGTACGGCGCCGCCCAGACCGCCGTGCTGATGAGGGCGAGCACCGGCAATGACAAGATGCGAGAGATCGCGGCCGCCATTCAGGAAGGCGCCTCGGCCTATCTGAAGCGGCAATATATGACGATCGGCATGGTCGGGGTCGTGATCCTGATCGCCGCCTATCTGCTGATCGGCGTCTATGCGGCGGTCGGCTTCGTGATCGGGGCCGTCCTGTCGGGCGCCGCCGGTTACGCCGGCATGCTGATTTCGGTGCGGGCCAATGTGCGCACGGCGCAGGCGGCGTCCGAGAGCCTGTCCAAGGGACTGAACCTGGCGTTCCGCTCGGGCGCCATCACCGGTATGTTCGTGGCGGGCGGCGCCCTGATCGGGGTGTCCGGCTACTTTATCGTGCTGACCCATCACCTGGGCCTGGGCTCGACCAGCCGCGAGGTGATCGACGGTCTGGTGGCCCTGGGCTTCGGCGCCTCGCTGATCTCGATCTTCGCCCGTCTGGGCGGCGGCATCTTCACCAAGGGCGCCGACGTGGGCGGCGACATGGTGGGCAAGGTCGAGGCCGGCATCCCCGAGGACGATCCCCGAAACGCCGCGACCATCGCCGACAATGTGGGCGACAATGTCGGCGACTGCGCCGGCATGGCGGCCGACCTGTTCGAGACCTATGCGGTGACGACGGTGGCGACCATGGTGCTGGCGGCCATCTTCTTCCGCGATCAGCCCTATGTGGGCGCCCTGATGGTGCTGCCGCTGGCGATCTGCGCAGTCTGTATCGTCACCTCGATCATCGGCAGCTTCTTCGTGCGGCTGGGCAAGAGCCAGAACATCATGGGCGCCCTGTATCAGGGGCTGATCGTGACCGGCGTCCTGTCCATCGGCGCGGTCTGGTGGGTGATCAACCAGATGGTGACGGGGCCGATCGTGACCGGAAGCGGCCTGACGATCCAGCCGATGGCCCTGTTCTGGTCCGGCATGGTCGGGCTGGCGGTGACGGCGGCCATCGTGGTGGTGACGGAATACTACACGGGGTCGAAATTCCGGCCGGTGCAGTCGGTGGCCAACGCCTCGGTCTCGGGTCACGGGACCAATGTGATCCAGGGGCTGGCGGTCTCGCTGGAGGCCACGGCGCTTCCGGCCCTGACGATCATCGTCGGCATCGTGGCCAGCTTCCAGCTGGCGGGTCTGTTCGGCATCGCCATCGCCACCACCACCATGCTGGGCGTGGCGGGGATGATCGTGGCGCTGGACGCCTTCGGGCCGGTGACGGACAACGCCGGGGGGATCGCCGAGATGGCGGGCCTGCCCAGCGAGGTGCGGCGGTCGACCGATGCGCTCGACGCGGTGGGCAACACCACCAAGGCCGTGACCAAGGGCTACGCCATCGGTTCAGCCGGCCTGGGGGCCCTGGTGCTGTTCGCAGCCTATACGTCGGACCTGCAGTATTTCTCGGCCAATCCGGCGGACTATCCCTTCTTCGCCGACATGGGGGCGATCGCCTTCGACCTGACCAACCCCTATGTCGTCGTGGGTCTGCTGTTCGGGGGGCTGCTGCCCTTCCTGTTCGGCGGCATGTCGATGATGGCGGTCGGGCGCGCGGCCGAGGCCGTGGTGGCCGAGGTGCGGCGTCAGTTCTGCGAGAACCCCGGCATCATGACCTATCAGGTCAAGCCGGAGTACGGCCGGGCGGTGGACATCCTGACCAAGGCGGCGATTCGCGAGATGATCGTGCCGTCGCTGTTGCCGGTGCTGTCGCCCATCGTCCTGTTCGCCGCGGTGCTGGCGATTTCGGACAAGGCCAACGCCTTCGCCTCGCTGGGCGCCATGCTGATGGGGGTGATCGTCACCGGCCTGTTCGTCGCCATCTCGATGACCTCGGGCGGCGGCGCCTGGGACAACGCCAAGAAGGTGATCGAGGAAGGCTTCACCGACAAGAACGGCGTGGTCCACGGCAAGGGCTCCGAAGCCCACAAGGCGGCCGTGACCGGCGATACGGTAGGGGATCCTTACAAGGACACCAGCGGCCCGGCGGTGAATCCGATGATCAAGATCACCAATATCGTCGCCCTGCTGCTGCTGGCGGTGCTGGCGAGCGGAAATATCGGCTAAGCTTGTACGAAGACGCCCCGGAGAGTGATCTCCGGGGCGTTTTTTCTTCGGCGATGCGTCGGACCCTGGTCCGGGCGGACCCTAGTCCGGGCGGCGTTGGCCGGGGGTGTCGTCCTCGGTGCGCGGCAACTGGCCGCGACCGACGTTGCCCAGCAACTGTTCGAGCACGGTCAGGGCGCGGCCGCGGGTCGGGGTCTCGGTCCGGTTCATCGCGATCTGCTCGCCGTCGGCCAGGCCCAGGGTGCGGACGGCGGCGACCTTGTCGCCGTTCGGCTCGAAGGTGACTTCGGTGATGGTGCGGCTGGCGACGACCGGGCGGTTGTAGGTGTATTTCTCGGTCGTCTGGCTGATGTAGTACCAGACCTGATCCGGTTCGAAGGTCGAGGTGGTCGACGGCGAACCGAGGCGGGCCAGGACGGTTTCCTTGGTGTCGGTCCCCGCGACGATGTCCTGGGGCTTGGCGTCGATGGCCTGGAAGCCGTTGGAGCCGATCATGGGCGCGCAGGCGGCGGACAGGCCGGCCAGGGAAACGGCGACGAAAAGCGGGACGAAACGAGACATGATCGGGCGCCTGCGAGAGAACAAGGTCTTTGACCTAGACGGACCTGCGTCCTAGTTCAACGGCGCGGCGGAAAAGGGGCCGTATAAAACCATGCTGAAATACCTGTTCAAACCCCGGCCCGGCGTCCGCATCGGCGACGCCCTGTACGCCCTGGCGGTGGAACAGGCGCGCCATCTCGGCTTCTACACGCGTCTGGGCGTGGCCGACCGGATCGACGCCCGCTTCGAGCTTTATACGCTGCACGTGCTGCTGCTGGTGCTGAGGTTGCGCGACGAGAACACCGAGGCCGGGCGGGACGCGGCCCAGGCCCTGTTTGACGCCTATGTCTCGGCCCTGGACCATGCGCTGCGCGAAGAAGGCGTCGGCGACGTCTCGGTCGGCAAGAAGATGCGCAAGCTGGGCGAGGCCCTGTACGGGCGGATGAACGCCTATGAGACGCCGCTGCGCGACGACGACGCGACGGCGCTGGCCGAGGCCCTGGCGCGCAATGTCTATGCAGAGACCGGGGCGGAACGGGCGAATGATCTGGCGCGCTACGCCCTGGCGGCGCGGGCCGGCCTGGCCGCGCAGGAATTCAATGATGTGCTGGCGAAGCCGGCCTGGACGGATGTTTGAGACGATGAGCGTGAGCCTTCCCTACAGCGAGACGGTGCGGATCAACCAGATCGGCGCCGGACTGAGCCGGCGGCTGGAGCCGGACGCAGACACGCGCAAGCGAATCGCTCGCGCCCTGGACCTTCAAGGTCTGGAAGATTTCACGATCGACGTGGAGGTGAAGCCGACCCCGTCGACCAGCGAATGGACGCTGAAGGGCCGGGTCAGCGCCCATGCGGTTCAGACCTGCGGCCTGACGCTGGAGCCGCTGCCCGTCGATGTGGATCGCCGCTTCTCTATCCAGCTGGCCGAACGTGCGCCCACGGAGACCGACGAGATCGAGGTCACGCTGGACGAGGAGGACGCCGATCTGATCGAGGACGGCAAGATCGACCTGGGCCAGTACGCCGTCGAGCAACTGGCCCTGTCGTTGGATCCGTTCCCGCGCAAGCCAGGCGCGGAGTTCGTGCAACCGGAAGAACCGGCCGAAATCTCGCCCTTCGCCGCCCTGAAGGCGCTGAAGCCGCAGGACGGCCAAGGCTGAGGTTGACGTTAGGGCCGGGTGGTTGCATCCCCCGGCTTGGGCGCTATCGTCCAGCGCCCTATATCAAGCGTCGCGCGACAAGACGACGCGGCTATTCGAGGTCCATTTGCCAGCCCCAGTTACGATCTCGCTTGACGCCATGGGCGGCGATCACGGCCCATCCGTCGTTATTCCCGGCGTCCGCAGCTATATCCTCACCCATGGCGGGGAGGGGGTTCGCTTCCTGCTGCACGGTGACGAGACCCAGATTCGGCCTGAGTTGGCGCGCGCCGACCTGTTGGATGCTGTCGCCGAGATTCGCCACACCGAAAAGGTCGTGGCCATGGACGAGAAGCCCGCCCAGGCCATGCGCCGGGGCAAGGGCTCCAGCCTGTGGAACGCCGTCGAGGCGGTAAAGACGGGCGAGGCCGGCGGCGTGGTCTCGGCCGGCAACACCGGCGCCCTGATGGCGATCTCCAAACTGATTCTGCGCATGTCGGCGCCGGGGCTGGAGCGACCGGCCATCGTCGCCAGCTGGCCGACCTTCAAGGGCCATACGGCGGTGCTGGACGTGGGCGCCAATATCGGCAGCGACGCCGAGCAACTGGTCGAGTTCGCCATCATGGGCGAAGCCTTCCAGTCGGCGGTGCGCGGCATCGCCCGGCCGACCATCGGCCTGCTGAACGTCGGTTCGGAAGACATGAAGGGCAACGAACAGGTCAAGGAGGCGCACGCCATCCTGCGCGACGGGCCGTTCGACCTGAATTATCACGGCTTCGTCGAAGGCGACGACATCGCCAAGGGCACGGTGGACGTTGTCGTGACCGACGGCTTCACCGGCAATATCGCCCTGAAGACGGCCGAGGGCACCGCGCGCTATATTTCCGCCCTGCTGCGCGAGGCCCTGACCTCGAACCTGCAGTCCAAGCTGGGCGCCGCCATCGCCATGCCGGCTCTGAAGAAGATGCGCGAGAAGATCGATCCCAGCACCATCAACGGCGGCCCGCTGCTGGGGCTGAACGGGATCGTGGTGAAGAGCCACGGGGGCGCCGACGCCAAGGGATTCGGCAACGCCATCCGTATCGCGGTCGATCTGGCCCGCAGCGACTATATGACCAAGGTGGGCGCCAATCTGGGCAAGCTGGACGCCGTGTTCGACCATTCCAGCCCGCCCGCCGCCCCCGCCGGAGAACCCCTTCAGTGAGCGTCACCCGCAGCGCCGTGACCGGCGTCGGCTCCTATCTGCCGGAGCAGATCGTCACCAACGCCGACCTGGCCAAGTTCGTCGACACCTCCGACGAATGGATCCAGGAACGCACCGGCATCAAGCAGCGCCACAAGGCGCGTGACGACCAGCCGACCAGCGATCTGGCTGTCGAGGCCGCCAGGAAGGCCCTGGCCGACGCCGGCAAGACGGCGGCGGACGTCGATCTGATCATCGTGGCCACCACCACGCCGGACATGACCTTCCCGGCCGTGGCCTCGATCGTTCAGCACAAGCTGGGCGCCGGGGTGGGCGTGGCCTTTGACGTCCAGGCCGTCTGTTCAGGCTTCGTCTATGCCTTGAGCGTGGCCGACGGCTTCGTGGCGCGCGGCCTGTCCAAATGCGCCCTGGTGATCGGCGCCGAGGAAATGACGCGGCTGATGGACTGGACCGACCGGACCACCTGCGTCCTGTTCGGCGACGGTGCGGGGGCCGTGGTGCTGGAGCCGCGCGAAGGGCAGGGGACCTCGGCCGATCAGGGGATGCTGGGCTTCGCCCTGCGCGCCGACGGCTCGAAGACCGATCTGCTCTACGTCGACGGCGGTCCGGCCACGACCGGGACCGTGGGCCACCTGCGGATGGCCGGGAATCAGGTGTTCCGTCATGCCGTGGTCAATATCGCCGAAGGCATCACCGCCGCCTGCGCCGCCGCCGACATCGAGATCTCCGACGTGGACTGGTTCGTGCCGCATCAGGCCAATCAGCGGATCATCAAGGGCGTCGGCGACCGGCTGGGTCTGGACGAGACCAAGGTGATCTCGACCGTGGCCCTGCACGCCAACACCTCGGCCGCCTCGATCCCCCTGGCGCTGGACGCGGCGATCCAGGACGGACGGATCAAGAAGGGCGACATGGTCCTGCTGGAGGCCATGGGGGGCGGCCTGACCTGGGGCGCCTGCGCGCTGCGCCTCTAAGTCCGGCAGAGGCATTGATTTTTCGGAGACTTTGCGTCCCTATACGCCCAGCCTACCGCTACCAGACGGGGATATGATGTCAGGCCTACAGACCGTAACGCGCGCCGACCTTTGCGAAGCCGTGCATGAAGAGGTCGGTCTGTCCCGGCAGGAGTGTTCGGCCCTGGTCGAGCGCACCCTGGAACTGATCGTTGAATCCCTGGAACAGGGCGATACGGTCAAACTGTCGGGCTTCGGCGTGTTTCAGGTTCGCGAGAAGCGCGCCCGCATGGGCCGTAATCCCAAGACCGGCGAACCGGCGGCGATCAATCCGCGCCGGGTCATCAGCTTCCGCGCCTCTCAGATCATGAAGAGCCGGGTTCACGACGCCGTCGTCGAGGCCTGAGTCCCTTGGCCAAGAGCCCAGACGCCTTCCGCACGATCTCCGAGGCGGCCGAGGAAGTCGGGGCGCCGCAGCATGTGCTGCGCTTCTGGGAAACCAAGTTCAGTTTCGTGGCCCCTGTGAAACGGGCCGGGGGGCGCCGGTTCTATCGACCGCAGGACATAGCGGTGCTGAAAGCCGTGCGGCGGCTGCTGCACGACGACGGCCTGACGATTCGCGGGGTTCAGCGCCTGCACAAGGAGCAGGGGCTGAAGAAGCTGGTCGGCGCAGAGGCGGCGGCCCTGATCGAGGATGGCGAGACGTTCGCCGCCATCGCGACGCCAGTCCCGGCGCGCCCCGTCTCGATGTCGCACGCCGGGCGCGCTGAACATGCGGACTTGCAGGGTGTTCTGGCCGATCTGGAGCAGGCGAAGGCGCGTCTGGACGCCGTGCTTTCGCGGTCGGTGGAAAAGTCGTTTTAGCGTTTGCGGTCAACGGTCGCCCCGTCTATAGGGAGCGCCTTCGGAGCGTGGCGCAGCCTGGTAGCGCACTTGACTGGGGGTCAAGGGGTCGCAGGTTCGAATCCTGTCGCTCCGACCATTTCCTCTAAGGAAACGGTTGGTTAGAGGGGCCGCTTTCGGGCGGCCCCTTTGCAATTCGGGTCGCTGTCGGGCCCGCTGTCCTTTTACCAACTGCGGTGAGCGGTCATCGCCCCCGCCCTGGCCCACGCCTCGCGCCCCGCATCATTCCAGGCCGACCCCAGTCGGCGCAGCTGTCGACGTGAGCCGTTGTCGGGGCGGATGAAATGACAGGGTGTGAGCGCCCTTGCGTGCTGAGCCTCCTGCGAGATGCTATCAGGGGGAACGGCAGGGACATTGTCGCCGCAACCAACAGGGATTCCCTTGATTTGATCGGACAATATGGATGGTCGACGTCTCTGGCGTCGGCCTTCGAGCCCCATGAGCGTGCGGGCCACACGCCGGGCCGCATCATTCTCCACCAGCGGGACGGTTACGTCGTCGCGACCGACAACGGCGAAATACGCGCCAAGGTTTCGGGGCGGCTACGTCATGAGGCGGGGGAAATCGGGCATCCGGCGGTCGGGGACTGGGTCGCCCTTTCGTTCGGCGCGCAGGAGCGCACGGCCACGATCCACGCCTTCCTGCCGCGCCGCACGGCCTTCGTCCGCAGGGCGGCCGACAGTATGCGGAAACTGCAGATCCTGGCCGCAAACGTCGATGTGGCCTTTATCGTCACCTCACTGAACGGTGATCTCAACCTGCGCCGGATCCAGCGGTATCTGGCGGCGGCCTGGGAGAGCGGCGCCCGGCCTGTCGTGGTGCTGACGAAATCGGACCTGTGCGTCGATCCGGGGGACCAGGCGGCCCGCGTCGCCGCCCTGGAGCCGGGCTGTCCTGTGTTGATGGTCTCGGCCCGCCAAGGCGTGGGCCTCGACGCCTTGCTCGCCCAGGTGGGGAGGGGGGAGACCTGCGTGCTAATCGGCTCGTCCGGCGTCGGCAAGTCGACCCTGGTCAACGCCTTTCTGAACGAAGACCGGATGGCGACGCAGGCCATCCGCGAGACCGACGATCAGGGGCGTCACACCACCAGCCACCGCCAGCTCATCCTGCTTCCCGGCGGCCGGCTGATGCTCGACACGCCCGGTATCCGCGAAGTCGGTCTGATCGACGCCGAAGCGGGCGTGAGCGCCGTGTTCGAAGACATCGAGGGTCTTCTCCAGAGGTGCCGGTTCACCAACTGCAGTCACGCCAACGAGCCGGGCTGCGCCGTGCAGGCCGCCGTGCAGAGCGGCGCGCTCGATCCCGCGCGGTGGGCGCACTACCAGAAGCTGACCCTCGAGGCGGCTGCGGCCGAGCACGAGCAGGAGCGGGCGGCGAAGGCGGTAGAGCGTCGCCGGCTCGGCGCGCTCCAGAAGGTGTACCGCGCCACCAAGAGGAACGACCGGGGCGGCGGCGACTGATCGTCCGTGATCGGTTCCAATCCTCCTGAAGACGGGTTCGGACGAATTATGGCCTTTCCCGCAGCCAATCAGGCTAGTCGAGAGATTCAAACCTGAAAGAGTTCAAAAATGCCCGCGTACACCATCGTAACCACCAGTGCGGTCCAGGGCGGCGACACCGCCGAGGTCAACACGCTGACGGACGACTTCGCCAATGACAGCGAGGCGCTGGGCTATGCGCGTCGGATGGCCGACGAAATGATCGACATGGCCCATCAACTCCTGCTGGACTTCGACTACAGCAATGTCGGCGTCTATGAGGGCGATCTGATCGACGAGGACATCACGCCTGATCACGCATCCCTGATCGGCGTATGGGTGCTCGACGAAGACGGCTCCGCTTGCGTGACCGCAGAAGAATTCCGCGAGGGGGCGACCGAGGTCGAGCCTTCCTGATCGTCTGTGAGTGTGCTGAAAATCTGAGATTCCAACTATCTGTTTTATAGCAGTATCTGTGCTCCGATATCTGAGATTCTCATTGTGCGCTTCGAGGAAGCTCGGTTCATCGGCAAGTGGCCCAGAGACGCAGTTACGGGGTGGGCGATAGCGACAAATGTTGCGCGTCTACGCTGGACGGGACATTTTCCGCCCAGATTGCGTAGGGTTCTCTAATGGCTGGCAGTTTCGACACAATGCCGGACCCCATCTCCGACTATGCTGCCGCTGTCGCTCGGTACGGGGAGACACTGGGCGTCCCAACATCTCTGGCGAAGATCGATACAATCCTCGATATGATCGCTGGCGACGCTGTTGACGTTTTCGGGTCTAAGGATGCCGCAAGGCAGTTCCTCGCCAACGCACCGATCCACGACGGAAAAGTCGCGAGAGATGTCGCGCTTGAGATCGGGATCAGCCGGATATTGTCTCGTATCGATGGTCTGAGGTTTGGTGTCTTTAGCTAGAAGGTACTACCTCGTTAGAAACCAGTCTGCTCGATGACCGTATAGCGCTCATCGTTATGCGACCTGGCGAGGTCCTAAGTGCGTCCTCGAGTCCCTCAGCGACTTGATTGAAGTACGAAACTGACGGGACGTGATCGCGCTGCTTCTCGTTTAAGAGCGCTAAGCTGGCCGCTCGCTTGCCCGGATATGCCAACCAGCGGAAACCTAGTGATTGGAGGAGGTCTGCTTTCGTCGCCTAAGTGTCTTCACGACCACCATCTACGTTTCGACCGGAAGCTGCTCCACTGGAAGCGGGCAGTCTGCGGGAGACGCCTCCTCCGAATCGTTCGAATAACATTGGGATGATAACAACGCGGGGTCGAGAATGGACGATTATAGACCGCTAACGGTGGGGGACTACGCAGCAGACGCGGCCCGAACGGATCGCGGTATCGAAGGCCAATCGCTGGCCTTTCCTCTTCTTGGTCTGGTCGGCGAAGTGGGAAGCCTCCTTAGCGAACTGAAGAAAAAACAACGCGACCCTGCCTCCTACCGCAGCCATTCAGACGCCGTGACCGAGGAGTTGGGAGACGTTCTTTGGTATCTCGCGGCGGTGGCGCGACGAGGCGGAGTGGCCCTCAGCGCTGTCGCCGCCCATCTATATCGACGAGATGCGCAGTGGAGGGGCATCGACGATCCGGCGCTGACCTTTGAGGCGCTTCAGCCCCACCCGATCGCGCCGGGAGGCGAGCCGACCGCCAACTTCGAGGAGACGCTTTTAGATCTCGCCTCGGACGTCGGCCTCCTGATCGGGGATTTCCAGGCCGGCCGCCTTGACGTGGATCAGGGTCTTTTGCCCATGCGTCTGGCGGCGATCCTGACTCGGCTGTTGCGGGCGTCGCGCGAGGCCCACCTGACCCTGGAGGTGGCGGCAGTCAAGAACACCTACAAGATCTTCGACCGATGGCCGGAGACGCGGGCTTACCCCGAGCCCTTCGACGCCGACGCCGATCCCGACGAGCAACTGCCGCGTCGGCTGGAGGTCGAGGTCTATGAGAAGCGGGTCGGGGACAAGGACTATGTCTTCCAGCGCTGCAACGCCCTGTTCATCGGCGACCGTCTGACCGACAATTCGCTGGAGCAGGATGACTACCGGTTCCACGACGTCTTCCACTACGCCTTCGTCGCCGTGCTCGGCTGGTCGCCGGTGACGCGGGCTCTGATGCGGCTGAAGCGCAAGAGCCAGCCGCAGATCGATGACGCCGAGGACGGAGCCCGGGCGATCCTGATTGAGGAAGGCGTCTCGACCTGGGTGTTTGGCCAGGCGCAGCGGCTGAACTATTTCGAAGGAGTCGGGATCGGCAAACTTCCCCTAGATCTGCTCAAACAGATCAAGCAGTTCGTGGCCGGCTACGAGGCGGACCGTCTCCCGCTGTGGCTTTGGGAGGAGGCGATCCTTCAGGGCTATGAGGTCTTCCGATATCTGCGTCAGCACCGACGCGGACGGGTAATCTTGGATTTCGAGACTCGGTCTTTGCGTGTAGAGGCCCTCGCATCATGACGCCCACCGCCTTTGTCGATGCGCTCCAGAGCGCCTCCCTGCCCAATGTGTTCAATCCCTGGCGCGACCAGTGCGCCGTCTGCGACCGGGCCGACGCTCCCTCGCTGCGCCGGGAAAACCTGCGTCTCTTCCTCGAGCGCGCGGTCGAGGTGGACGGCGCGACCCTTTGGATCGGACGAGATCTCGGCTATCGGGGCGGCCGCCGGACCGGCGTGCCCCTGACCGACGAAGTTCATCTCGCCTCGGCTTCGGCCCTGATGGGCGACATCGCCCTAGTCAGAGCTACCGAAGGACCGGTCATGGCGGAACGGACGGCGGCGGTCGTCTGGAGCGTTCTGCGGCGGGTGCAACGCCCGACCATGCTGTGGAACGTTTTCCCCTTCCATCCGCATCTTGCCCAAGACCCAATGTCGAACCGGCCGCATACTCGCGCGGAGCGGGATGCGACATGGCCCTTGCTGGAGGCCCTAATCGAGATGGTCCAACCAGCCCGGATCGTGGCCATCGGCCGGGACGCCAGCCAGGCCCTAACGAATCTCGGCGTCGCCTCCGATGCGGTGCGTCATCCCAGCTATGGCGGTCAGGCCGAGTTCGTGGCGGGCATGCACGCGCTATACGAGGTCGCAGACGCCCAGCTCAGCTTCGCCGGGCTGGAGCCGCCCTCAGCGCTCAACTAGGGCGTCGCAGGCCGCCAGCATGGCCTTGATAGCTGTGCGCGGCGCGGTTTGCTTCGCATCGTTGCGAGGCTGATCGATGATCGCGTGCGACGACAGGACGGTCAGGGCGCCGACCTGAAGCCCCGCTTCCTGGGCCACGAAGGCCATCAGCCGCCCCAGGCCGATTAGGTTCCCCAGCAGCTTCTCGATATAATAGTGATTGCGGTACATCACCGTCAGATGCAGCCGATCGCCCGCGGCGCTCCGTTCGGGCTTGAAGCTGGCGTGGCTCAGGCACTGACCGCCGTAAGGGGACCGGTCGACGTCGCGCAGGGGGTCAAAGACAGAGAGCTCGAACTTGTTGAGCGCCTTGACCGAGGGATCCTTCAGACGATCGACGATGTCGGCCAGCTGATTGAAGGCGACGCCTCCGCCCGGACGCGGCAGATTGATCATCCGCTCGAAGTAATAGCCCGACCAGCGGTCTCCGCCGCGCGCCGCGGCGGGAAGGACATGGTCCCTAAACCGATCATAGAAGGCCGGTGATCCGTGCCGGCGATGGAGGGCGGCGGGAAACAGGGTGTTGGCCACCGTCTCGATCGGCTTGGCGTCCCACTGTCTGAGGAAGTCGTCCACGATGGTCACCGCGGGATCGCCGAGGGTGGCGCGCGCCAGGGGATCGGCGACGTCGATGATGACGTTCTGGGCCTCGTGGCCCGGACGATCATCGACCGTCTGGACTGCGGCGCGCCACGCGCTGAAGCAATCAGGCTGCGACGGAATGGGGAGATACATGATCGTCCTCTTCGAGAAGGGCGGCCCCGTAGAGACGGGGCTCGACATATGTCCGGGTCAGCCAGGCGTGACCGGCGACACCCCAACCGGCGCCCCAGCTGTTCCGGACCAAGAGGACCGGGGTGTCGGCGATCTCGCCATGGCCAACCGCCAGCACGGCATGGCCCAGTGCTGGATCCCCGACCTCGCCGGGCACCGGTCGGACTACCCCCGCGGCGTCCGGTCTGTAGAAGCTGGCGGAAAGCCTCAGCAGGATCAGCACCGGCCGCCCGGACTGGAGGGCGTCGATGATTTCCGCCCAGCCGAAGGGCAGGGCCTGTCCCTTGCGGGTGAACCGGACGCCGTCCGCCGGCGGCGTGCTCCAGGCGTCATTAGCGGGCGGCGTCGGGACATATGGCCAATGTTCTTCGGCGGGCTGGCCATCCTCGCGCAGGGCGTCCAGCATGAACCCCAGACCCGCGCCGGAAGACGGGGGGCGACCCGCGCGCTTTTGGGCGTGGTGGAAGGCCGCCTCGCAAGACAGGGGCGTCCAGCCCGGACGCACCGCGGCGTGAAGATCACTGGCGGCGAAGGCCAAGCAGGTCGGCCGCGGACCCTGGTCGCGAGCCGGTCCGAGACGGTGGCGTAGATCCGTGCTGATGTCCAAGGCCGCCATCCTTAAGCCGCCGCCAGCCAGCGGCGGCGTTCGGCGCGGGAAAGGCCGGACGCTTCGGGGCCGGAGAGGTCGAAGGCCACGGTCAGGGCGGCGATCGGCGGTTCCTCGAGCCAGGGACGGCTCTGGCGCAGATCCAGCGCCCCCTCGACCTCCTCGCCGTCAGGACCCGCCAGGACCTCGCGTTCCACTTGATCGCCGACACTGTCCCGAGGGCCGACGAACCGGGTGTCACGCAGGACCACCAGGCCGCTGGCCTGAAGGGTGTCGAAATCCCAAAGATAGCCAGCCGACCCCAGTTCCCGGACCCGGATGACGAACAGGTCCCCGCGGCTGCCGTCGATCCGTCCGCCCTGATCCTTCTCCGTCAGAAGCCAGACATCGCCGTGATAGGACGGCGGGGTGAAGTCGCCGAGGAGCTCGACCTTCAAGGTCCGAGGTCTTGTCGCAAGAATGGTCTGGCGCCGTCCGGCGTCGAGCAGGTCGTAGCGCTCCAGGGTGCGCGTCATGGCCTCGAAGCTCACGCCGAGACGAAGCGCAAGCTGATAGACAACCTGCGGGCGTTCGAGATCGACGGCCCGCCAGCCCTGCCGAGCGCAGTGGGCCGTGATCAGCCAGCGTGGCATCAGCAGGGCGGCGGCGAAGGCGTCGGCCTCCGTCTCCTGGAAGCCGGGGCTGAGATCGCGACCTGGCGCGCGCCGCAGGACCTGGGCTTCGTCGTCGAGGCTGGGCTGATGCCGGAGAGTGGAATGGCCGAGTTCATGGGCCGCGGTGAAGCGCTGGATGCTGAGCGGGCGTTGGGTGGTGATCATGATCCCCGGAATAGGAACGTTGACGAAGGCACCCAGCAGCCCGTCGAGGGGGCGGACCATCAGGGGAGTGTCGAGCGCCGCGATCAGATCAAACACATCCACGGCGCCGGGTTCGGCTTCCAGCCGGGCGCGAAGATCAAACTGGCGATGCAACCGGCCGGCGGCCGCCACCCCGTTCCGGACGGCCTCCTGATAGGTCCGCGCCATCCGTCAGTCCGTCTTCCGGGCGCGCGCCAGTAGAAACTCGGTGAAGCGGCCCAGCTCCTCCCGGTCTCTTTGCGATAGGTCGGCCGCCTGGCGCGCCAGATGTGCCACATCGGGCGGCAAATCAGGCGGTCCCTCGATTCCGGTAAGATAGCCCACTGATTGCCGGTAGAGCCGCGCTAGGCGGGTGAGTTCGATCGCTTCCACGCGCCGCTGTCCACTCTCGATACCGGTCAGCGCCGTGCGGGGCAGCTTGAGATGCGCGGCCACCTCTTCCTGCTTCAGACCGAGATATTCCCGCGCTTCGCGAAGCCGTTCCCCCAGACTGCGCCGGGCCTGTTCGTCGTCGTCGATCATGCGCTGGCCGGATGGGTTTTCTTCCAGGCCGCCTCAAGCCGGGGCATCATATGGTCCAAAGCAGCCTGGATGGAATCGTAGCCGCCGGTCTTGACAATATTCTTGGGCTCGAACCCGAGAATGTCCTCTAGCGCCAAGGTCACGTCGACGACTGTCAGGGAATCTAGCCGAATCTTGGTGGTAAGCAGGGTTATCGGGTCGGCGGGAGGCGTTACGCCCTGCAGGGCAAACTCGCTTTCCGCCAGTGAGGTCAGCTCCGCCAAGAGGCAGGCGCTCACCGCCTTGACGGGAAACGGCTTGGTCTCCGGCTTGTCCTTGATCTGTGTCATGGCTGATCCTCCGACATTCGACCAATGTAATGTTAGAATATCGAACATACAACCCGCGTGTCGGCAATGGCGATGGAAGATCGGAGAGTCGGCTTAATTTCTCCATTACACGGCGCAGTCATCGACTCGGCGACCGCCTCGGCTCTTGAGAGGGCCCGGTAGGCTGTGCAACTTCGTTTCCTCGGCGAAGGCCAGCGCCTACCGCTCGCGCATAGGCAGACTCGATGAGCGAGAAGGACCATAGCGCGTTTTGCCTAAGCAGCGTTCAGCGCGGCCTTTTACGGTACGGTCGGACAATCTGCCCCATCGTCGCCCCATTGCCGAAACTCCGCGTTCGACGTATGCGGAGATTCTCGGGGTATTCTATTGTCTCACCTTGCTCGCCAGTTTTGCGTCGGACTTGCCGTGACCCTTATGGTCGCGCTGCAGGCCTTTGGCGCGATCAGCGCCGAGCACAAGATCGAGCACGCGGTCCAATTCCCCGGCGTCGCCTATGTCGAAATCGCCGCCGATGATCACGATCACGATCATCAAGTCGTCGACGCCAGCCCCGGCGACACGCTTGTCGATGCGAACGACGGCGACTTCGACGGTCAGCCGATCAAATCGCACCACCACCATGGCGGCGCTGACCAGCACCTGGTCATCGGCGACGAGCTGCCGCCGATCGACGCCTCCATCGCCTATGTCGTGCGCCTGGGTCCGACCCCGGAATCCGTCCCGCCGGGCGCGTTGATCGACGCCCCGCAACAGCCTCCAAAACAGAACGCCTGATCGCCTGAAGAGCTGATCCTGCGCGGCCGTGCGGCCGTGCGCGTCCTGTTGGAGAAATTCCTTGATACCTTCCATGTCCGGCTCCGCCGGATGGCGGGGGCGAGGCGCGGCCATGTCCGCCCTTGCTCTCGTCCTGGCGGCGACCGTATCGCTGCCTTCACCGGCGTTCGCCCAGGCGACGCCGTCCGCCGAGGCCGTCCAGGCCTCGCCTGTCCTGTCGCTCGAAGAGGCGCTGCGGCGCTCCATCGTCGCCGACCCGGCGCGTGCGGGTTACGAAGCGCGACTGCGCGCTGTCGAAGCCGGCGTGCGCCAGGCCGGGGTGCGCCCCAATCCGACGCTCGGACTGATGGTCGAGAACCTGCCAACGTTGGGCGGGGGCGACATCCTCGACCGCACCGAGACCACCCTGACCTATGAGCAGAGGATCGAGCGCGGCGGGGACCGTCCTGCCCGTTCCAGCCTGGCGCGTAGCGAAGGCCTGTTGGTCGCCGCACAGGCGCGGGTCGCCCAACTGGATCGTCTGGAACGGGTGCAGCGCGCCTGGTCCGACGCCATGGCAGCTCAGGCCCAGGTCGAGATCGCCAGAGAACGGCTCACCATGGCGGAGCGCTTCCAGAACGAGGTGCAGCGGCGGGTCAACGCCGCGCGCGATCCTCTGTTCGCCGGAGCCCGCGCCGAGGCTGAACTGGCCCAGGCCCAGATCGAGTTCGATCAGGCCGAGGTCGCCGCGCGCATGGCGGCGATCATGATCGGCAAATACTGGGACGGGACGGTCAACTTCCGTCTGGATCCGACCGCCTTCGAAGACACCAGCGCATCGCGCGTGGTCGCCGGCGAAGTCGCGGAAGCCGATCTTGACGTGTTCCGCGCGCGCCAGGCTGCGGCAGTCGCCCAGGTGCGGGTGGAGGAGGCGAGAGCCGTCGCAGATCCCACCGTCAGCGTCGGCGTTCGCCACTTCTGGAACAACGACCTGTCGCTGGTCGTCGGCGGATCCATCCCCTTGCAACGCTACGACCGGAACCAGGGTGCCATCGACCGCGCCAGGGCAGAAGGCATAGCCGCGCAGGCGGATCTCGGCGCGAGACGGATCGAACTGGATCGCGAAATCGCTCGCCTCCAGGTCCTGCTGCTGTCCCAGGCCAACGAGGTCCGGCGCATCAGCGAAGAGACCCTGCCGCAGGCGGAGCGGGCCGTGACCCTGGTCCGTGACGGGTTCGCGCGCGGCGGCTTCACCTACAACGACGTCATGGCCGCACAGACGGCCCTTCTGCAGAGCCGAGCCCGTCGCGTGACGGTGCTTCAGGCCTTCCACAACGACCGCGCCCGCCTTGATCGCCTGACCGGCGCGCACGCCGACCTGCTCGGCATGGAGACTCCACAATGAGACAGATCAGAACTCCGCTCATCGCCTATGGCGCGGCGGTATCGGCCTTCGCCTTGGCCTTGGCCTCATGCGGCGGCGGCGCCGAAAAGGCGGCGCCCGAGAGCGAGGCGGAAGCCGCTGCGGCGGCCGACTACGAGCGCGGACCCCATAACGGTCGTCTGCTCCGTGACGGTGATTTCGCTCTGGAGGTGACCATCTACGAGGAAGGGCCGGAGCCCCTGTTCCGCCTCTATCCCTATGTGAACGACAAGCCGGTCGATCCGCGCCAGGTCCAGGTCACCATGGCCCTCACGCGCCTGGGTCCGAAGGTCGATCGCTTCATCTTCGCCCCGGAGAACGACTACCTCGCCAGCCCTGGCGTGGTATTCGAACCGCACTCCTTCGACGTGGCGGTCAACGCCGTGCGCGCCGGGAAGCGGTCGAACTGGACCTACCAGTCCTACGAGGGCCGCACGATCATCTCGTCCCAGGCCGCTCAGGCGGGCGGGGTGACGACGGAACGGGCCGGCCCCGCCGTGCTGGGCGAGACCTTGCCCCTGTCGGGTCGGGTGGAGATCACGCCTGAAGGTCAGGCGGAGGTGTTTGCGCGCTATCCGGGCCGCATCGTTTCGCTGAACGTTCAGCTCGGCCAGCGGGTGTCGCGCGGACAGGTTCTGGCGCGGGTCGAATCCAGCGAGAGCCTGCAGACCTATTCGGTGACCGCGCCGATCTCGGGCGTGATCACGACGAAGAACGCCAACCCCGGTCAGATTACCGGCAACGGTCCGCCGATGCTGACGATCGGCGATCCGACGCGCCTTCATGCGGAGTTCTTCCTCTATCCGCGCGATGCGGAGCGGGTGCGCGTCGGGCAGCGGGTCGAGCTCAAGAGCCTGGCCGGCGAACACACGGCGACGGGCGTGATCGAAGCGATCCTGCCCTCGGACGACGTGCTCAGCCAGACGCTCGTCGCCCATGTGGAGCTGCCCTACCAGGGCGGCGTCTGGCGGCCGGGGCTCGGCGTCGAGGGCGTAGTTCAGGTCGGGGCCGGTGAAGTGCCGCTGGCGGTCAAGACCAAAGGGCTCCAGCCCTTCCGCGACTTCACCGTGGTCTATGCCAAGGTCGGCGACACCTACGAGGTGCGGATGCTCGAACTGGGGCGTCGTACCGATGAGTGGACCGAGGTTCTCGGCGGCATCGAGCCCGGCACGACCTATGTCGTCGACGGCGCCTTCCTCATTCGCGCGGACATCGACAAGTCCGGCGCGAGCCACGATCACTAGGGGGCGCGCGCATCATGCTTGAAAGCATCATCGCGCTGTCGATCCGGTTCCGCTGGGTCGTCATGGCGCTTGTCCTGGTCGCGGCGGCGGTCGGCGTCTGGAGTTTCCAGAAGCTGCCCATCGACGCGACGCCGGACATCACCAATGTCCAAATCCAGATCAACACGGAGGCGCCCGGCTATTCGCCGCTCGAAGCCGAACAACGCATCACCTTCCCGGTGGAGACGGCGATCGCCGGCGTGCCGGGCCTGTCCTACACCCGGTCGGTCTCGCGCTACGGCCTGAGCCAGGTCACGGTCGTCTTCGAGGACGGTACGGACGTCTACCGGGCGCGGCAACTGGTCAATGAACGGCTTCAGACCGCCATCGGTCAGTTGCCGCCGGGCCTGTCGCCGGAGCTGGGGCCGATCGCCACCGGCCTGGGCGAGATCTTCATGTACACGATCGAGGCCGAGCCGAGCGCGCGCAAGCCCGACGGTTCGCCGTACACCCCGGAAGATCTGCGCACGCTTCAGGACTGGGTCATCCGTCCGCAGATGCGCAACACGCCCGGCGTCACCGAGGTCAACACCATCGGCGGCTTCGTGCGCGAGTATCACGTCACCCCGCGCCCCGAACGGCTCGCCGCCTATGGCGTGACCATGAGCGAAGTGGTTGAGGCGTTGGAGCGCAACAACGCCAATGTCGGCGCCGGCTATGTCGAACGCTACGGCGAGCAGTGGCTGATCCGGGTGCCCGGTCAGGCCGCGACGCAGGAGGATCTGTCCAACGTCGTGATCACGACGCGCGGCGGCGTGCCCATCCGGGTCGCGGAAGTCGCGGAAGTCGGGCTGGGAGAGGAACTGCGCACCGGCGCGGCGACGGAAAACGGCAAGGAGACGGTGCTGGCCACCGTTCTTATGCTGGCCGGTGAGAACAGTCGGGTCGTGGCCCAGGCGGCGGCGGCTCGACTGGAGGAGGCGTCCAAGGCCCTGCCCAAGGGCGTGGTCGCCTCGCCGGTCTATGACCGCACCAATCTGGTCGAACGTGCTGTCGCCACCGTCGAGAAGAACCTCGTCGAGGGCGCGCTTCTGGTTATCGTCGTGCTGTTCCTGCTGCTCGGCAACATCCGCGCGGCCCTGATCACGGCGGCGGTCATTCCGATCACCATGCTGCTGACCATCACCGGCATGGTCCAGGCCGGGGTGTCCGGCAATCTGATGAGCCTCGGCGCTCTGGACTTCGGTCTAATCGTCGACGGCGCCGTCATCATCGTCGAGAACTGTCTGAGGCGTTTCGCCGAGGCGCAGCATCACCACGGTCGACTGCTGACACGCGACGAGCGGTTCAAACTGGCGGCCGAGGCCTCCAGCGAAGTGATCCGTCCGTCCCTGTTCGGCGTGCTGATCATCACCCTGGTCTATGTGCCGATCTTCGCCCTGGACGGGGTCGAAGGTAAAACCTTCCACCCCATGGCCATCACCGTGGTCATCGCCCTGACCGGCGCCCTGATCCTGTCACTGACCTTCGTTCCGGCTGCGGTCGCAATGTTCGTCACCGGCAAGGTTCAGGAGAAGGACAGCTTCCTGATGCGCTGGGCGCGTGTGGGCTATCAGCCCGCGCTCGACTTCGCGTTGAAGGCGCGTGTGCTGATGATCGGCGCCGCCGTCGCTCTTGTGGCGATTTCGGGCGTGGTCGCCTCGCGGATGGGTTCGGAGTTCGTGCCGAACCTGGACGAGGGCGACATCGCCATGCACGCCCTTCGTATTCCCGGCACGAGCCTGAGCCAGGCCATCGAGATGCAGACCGCGCTCGAAGCCCGGCTGGCCAAGTTCCCGGAAGTGGAGCGGGTTGTCGCCAAGATCGGCACCGCCGAAGTGGCCACCGACCCGGTGCCGCCTTCGGTCGCCGACACCTTCATCCTGTTGAAGGACCGCGACGAATGGCCGAACCCCAGGAAGCCGAAACTCCAGCTTGTCCGCGAGATGGAAGAGGCGGTGAATGAAATCCCCGGCAGCAAGTACGAGTTCACCCAGCCGATCCAGATGCGGTTCAACGAACTGCTCTCCGGGGTCCGCGCCGATGTGGCCATCAAGGTTCACGGCGACGACCTGGATCAACTGGTGGCGCTCGGCTCTCAGATCGAGGAGATCGTCGGCGCCATTCCCGGCGCGGCCGATCCGCAGTCCGAACAGGTCACCGGCCTGCCGATGCTGCAGATCACGCCGAACCGGGCCGCCATCGCGCGTCTGGGATTGAGCGTCGATGACGTCCAGTCGGTGATCGCGACCTCGATGGGCGGCACGACCGCCGGTCAGATCTTTGAAGGCGACCGTCGCTTCGACATCGTCGTGCGCCTGCCCGAAGATCTGCGATCCAACACCGACGCCATCGGCCGCATCCAGGTGCCGCTGCCGGCGGCGGACGGTCAACCGCGCGGCTTCGTACCTCTCAGCGAGATTGCCACGATCGGGCTCGAAACCGGTCCGAACCAGATCAGCCGAGAAGACGGCAAGCGCCGCATCGTCGTCACCGCCAACGTCCGTAATCGCGACCTGGGCTCCTTCATCGGAGAGGCCCGCGAGCGGATCGAACGGGAGGTGGAGCTGCCGGCTGGATACTGGGTCACCTATGGCGGCACCTTCGAACAGCTGATCTCCGCCGCCAAACGGCTTCAACTGGTTGTGCCGGCGGTGCTGCTGCTGATCTTCGGTCTGTTGTTCGCCCTGTTCCGCTCTTGGAAGGACAGCGCCATCGTCTTCTCCGGCGTGCCTCTGGCCCTGACCGGCGGCGTGGCGGCCCTGGCGATGCGTGGTCTGCCCATGTCGATCTCGGCGGGCGTCGGCTTCATCGCGCTTTCGGGCGTGGCCGTGCTGAACGGGGTGGTGATGGTGACCTTTATCCGGTCGCTGATCGCCGAGGGGCAGCCTGTGCCTCAAGCCATCCGGGAAGGGGCGCTCACCCGCCTTCGCCCGGTGCTGATGACCGCCCTGGTCGCCAGCCTCGGCTTCGTGCCGATGGCGCTGAACGTGGGCGCCGGCGCGGAAGTGCAGCGTCCGCTGGCCACCGTGGTCATCGGCGGCATCGTCTCCTCGACGGTGCTGACGCTGCTGGTCCTCCCGGCCCTCTACAGCCTCGTTCACGGTCGCACGCCTTCGGGTGAGCGGTCAGGGCGCGGGCTTCTGGATCATCTGCCGTTCCGCAACGGGCGCCGGAACGTCTGATGACCGCCGCGCTTCCTGAAAAGCGCGGCGGCGGGGTCGGCGGGATTCCCCCAGTCGCGCCGACCCATGCCTTTCCCGAACGGATGCCGGTCCTGACCAGCATCCGTTTCTGGCTCGCCCTCGGCGTGGTGCTGTTCCACTATCAGCTCAACATCGTCGCCGAGGGCGGGATGGGCGTCAGCCTGATCGAGCGTGCTCGCCTCGCGGTCGATTTCTTCTTCATCCTGTCGGGCTTCGTGCTGTCGCACGTCTATGGCCGTCAGGTGCGCGACGGGACGTTCCACTATGGACGCTTTTTGACCGCACGCATGGCCCGGATCTATCCGGCGCATGGCCTGATGCTGGTGCTGATGGTCGTGATCGTCAGCGTCGCCGTGGCCCTGGGCCAGCCGTTCGACAGCCAGAGCTATTCGTTCGCCGGGCTCGTCGCGGCGGCGGGCATGATCCACGCCTGGTTGCCCGCGTCTGTCCCGAACGAATGGAACGGGCCGTCCTGGTCCCTGTCCGCCGAATGGGCCGCCTATCTGGCCTTTCCGGTGTTCGCCTGGATCGGTCTTCGTTCCGGCCGCAATCCCTGGCTCACCCTGGGGCTTGCGATCGCAGGCTTCGTCGCACTGGACGCCTTCTATCGCTGGCGTTTCGGCGAAATCCTGACCCATGCCGAGCTTGTTCTCGGCGTGCTCAGGATCGCACCGGAGTTCCTGTACGGCGTGGCCCTTTATCAGCTCGGCGCCCGGCTGAAGCTCTCACCGACAGTCACTCGACTGGCGGCGGGGCTCAGCGTTGTGACCCTGTTGGCCATGATGCACTTCGCCGCCGACGAGCGGCTGACCGTCGCGGTGGCGGGTCTGGTCATCCTGACCCTGGCCTTGCTGGCGCGCACGGACGCGGCGTTCGCCGCGCACCCCTGGGCGGTGGAGGCGGGCGAGGCCTCCTACGCTCTCTATCTCGTCCACCTGCCGCTTCTGATCATCTGGAAGAACGGCATGGCTCTGCTGCACGGCGTCGACAGCACCTATCGTCTCCCCTTGTGGGAAGCGGCGGTGTTGCTGGCGCTGACGATCGGCGCGGCCTTCGCGCTTCACGCCTTCTGGGAAAGGCCCGCTCGGCTTTGGCTGAGATGGTCGATCCGAAAGGGCGCCGACGATCGCGCCACAATCCCTCCCACATCGAAAGAGAAATCATGACGTCAATCGCGCGTCACGACCCCCGGTCGTGGCTCCGATCGCCCTGGACCCTCGCGCTCCTCGTGATCGGATTCCTCTTCATGGAGGGCCTGCTCAGCCAGGTCCTCGCTCACGGCGTCGCCGAAGGCGACAAGGGCTATATCCAGGAGACCTCGGGCTTCCTGTTCTGGCCGTTCGTCTATCTCGGCGCCAAACATATGGTCACCGGCTACGACCACCTGCTGTTCCTGTTCGGCGTGATCTTCTTCCTCTACCGGATGAAGGACATCAGCATCTATGTGACCCTGTTCGCCATCGGTCACTCATCCACCCTGCTGCTCGGCGTCCTGACCAATATCAGCGTCTCCAGCTATGTAGTGGACGCCATCATCGGCCTGTCGGTCGTCTACAAGGCGCTCGACAATATGGGCGCCTTCCAGAGATGGTTCGGCTTCCAGCCCTCGACCAAGGGGGCGACCCTGATCTTCGGTCTGTTCCACGGCTTCGGCCTGGCGACCAAGCTTCAGGACTTCCAACTCTCGCCTGACGGCCTGTTCCTCAATCTGGTCGCCTTCAATATCGGCGTCGAGATCGGGCAACTGCTCGCCCTGGGCGGCATCCTCATCCTGATGGGCTTCTGGCGGCGTTCGAACAGCTTCTGGGAACACGCTTATCTGACCAACGTCGTGCTGATGACCCTCGGCTTCCTCCTGACGGGCTATCAGCTCGTCGGCTTCTTCGTCATGTGATCGGAGACCTTCCATGTACAACGCAAACCGTCCCGCCCGTTCCGACCTGCCTTCGACCGGGCAGTTGCTCAAATCGACCGGCATCGCCGCCGCCGTCGCCTCCGTGCTTCTGGTCACCATCGTCATGCCGTCCGAATACGGGGTCGATCCGACCCGCGTCGGCTCCATTTTCGGCCTGACCGAGATGGGTCGTATCAAGGTTCAACTGGCAGCCGAGGCCGAAGCGGACGCCGCCGCCGACGCCGCCGCCGGATCGGGGCTTTCCGCCGCGCCGCCGCTCGATGTGGCGACACCTGCCGCCGGGGCGACCGCTCCCGCAGCCAGTCCTTCGCCGACTGCGCCGGCCGTCCAACCTGCGCCGACCGCCGAGGTGCGGACCGATGAAACCGTGCTCACGCTCGCACCCGACCAGGGCGCAGAGATCAAGTTGGTGATGGTCGAGGGCGCCAAGGCGCGGTTCACCTGGACCAGTAGCGGCGGCAAGATCAACTTCGACACCCACGCTGACCGTCCAGGCCTTTCCTACCACGCCTACGGCAAGGGCTCGGCGCAGCAGCAGTCGGGCGAACTGACCGCCGCCTTCACCGGCGCCCACGGCTGGTTCTGGCGTAACCGCACCGGTGCGCCGGTGACCATCACCCTGCAAACCCAGGGCGCCTATACGGAGATCAAGCGGGTCGTGTGACCTGACTTGTATGACGTGCTGATCGAAGGCGCGTCATGGGTTCTGGTGGAGCGTTGTCCTGCTTGCGCTCCACCAGCGCCTCATGATTTCGGCCAACGCCGATGCTGGTCGTCGATGACGACCGGGTGGGCGTGGACCACGCCGCCGTCCTTGAGCCTTACGCCCTCGGCAAGGTGAGGATCGTCCGTCGTCAGTCCATCGTGGCTGTGCACCACATTCAACGGGTCATGCGCCGGCCAAACGACAAGGCCCAGCACGAGACCGGCGGCGCACAGCGCCGAGAGGACGAGGAAGGCCGCCGTCGGGTTCGCTTCGGCCGAGACGAGACCCGCCACCGGATAGGCGATCAGCCAGCAGGCGTGCGACAAGGCGAACTGTGCGGCGAACAGGGCAGGTCTGTCCCCGGCGCTCGACGACCGGCGAAGCGCGCGACCGGCCGGCGTGATGGTGAGCGAGTAACCGAAGCCCATCACGATCCACAGTCCGATCAGGATCGGATAGGACCGGGCAATCAAGGCCCCCGCCAGAAGCACACAGGTCATGATGCCGGCCCCCATCAGCATGGCGGTGCGGTCCTTCAGTCGATTGAGGATACGGGGCAGGACGACGGCCGCCGTCATGGACCCGGCCCCGAACGCCGCGAGCGCCCAGGCCGTCGCCTGCTGGGGCAGGTCGAACACGGACTGTACGATGACCACAGTGTTCACGAAGACCATGGCCCCACCCGCCGCCGTGGCCAGGCTCACCGCGAGCAGGCCACGCAGCCGAGGCGTGAAGGCGAACAGCCGCACGCCGCCGGTCAGTCGCTTGAGGAACGGCAGGGGCTGGGCTGATGACGGACGGGGCAGAAGCGCCGTCACCACGAAGCCTGCCGAAAGCACGAAGCCGATCGCCGTTCCGACGAAGAGGTTGTTGTAGCTGATGACGGCCAGCAGCAGGGCGGCGACCACAGGGCTCGCCACGCTCTCCAGATCGGCGGCGAGACGCGAGAGCGACAGGGCCTTCGTATATTCGGCCTCGTCCGAGAGAAGATCGGGGATCATGGCTTGGAACGCCGGTGTGAAGGCGGCAGAGGCGACGTAAAGCACGGTCATCAGGGCGTAGACCTGCCAGGCCTGTCCGACGAAGGGCAGGGCGACCGCCACGCCCGCGCGAACGAGATCCAGACAGACCAGCAGCGTCTTGCGCGGCAAGCGCGCCGCAAGGGCGCTCGCGAACGGCGCGACGCCGATATAGGCGATCATCTTGATGGCCAGGGCGGCGCCGAGGATTTCGCCCGCGTTCGCGCCCGCGAGGTCGTGCGCCAACAGTCCCAGGGCCACGGTCGCCATGCCCGTCCCCAGCAGGGCGGCGACCTGAGCGATGAAGAGGTGCCGATATGCGGCGTTTCGAAGCGGAGAGAACATCTTTCAATGCCTGACTGACAGGGGTAAATGTTACGGCGTAACATTGGAGAATATCGTTGTCGGAAGCCCTCACGCCTCGTCGTTCTGAAGACGTCCTGGGCGCCGGCTTGTCCGTGGTGTGCCTGCTCCACTGTTTGACGGCGCCGGTGCTGGCGAGTGTTCTTCCGTTGGTCGGCCTGGCCACGACGGAGTGGCTGCATGGGCTTTTCGCCCTAGTGGCGGCGACGTTCGCCTATCTGTCGATCCTGCGTCGCCCAAGCGTCGAGATCGCTGTCAAAGCCGTCGCCGTACTGGGAGTGGGATCCCTGGTGTTTGGTGCGACGGAAGTCGCGGGCCATGGCTGGACCGTCTGGAGCACTGTGTTCGGCTCTATCCTCCTGATCTCCGCCCACATCGTTTCGATGCGTCGCATGTGAAGCTGATCGCCGGTCGGTCAGCGTGATTTCATCTTGCCGTATCCCCTCCAGGGGGATAGGTCAAATTCCATGGCTCATGTTTCTCACGCATCCCACCCGGACGTCATCAAGCGGCTCAAGCGCGCCGAAGGTCATTTGCGGACTGTGATCGGAATGA
This sequence comes from Brevundimonas mediterranea, assembly GCF_011064825.1. Taxonomy (NCBI): domain Bacteria; kingdom Pseudomonadati; phylum Pseudomonadota; class Alphaproteobacteria; order Caulobacterales; family Caulobacteraceae; genus Brevundimonas; species Brevundimonas mediterranea. The sequence goes on along the minus strand of NZ_CP048751.1, from coordinate 3,263,443 downwards.
TCGAGGCGGAGCGGTCGTGCCTGGACCTGGCGCAGCAACTGCACGCGATCGAGAAGGCCGTCGCCGCAGCCAAGAAGACGCTCATCCACGACCACATCGACCACTGCCTTGCCCACGCGGCCGAGGGCGATCCCGCCGAGGCGCGTCAGGCCATGGGCGAGTTCCGGGAAATCACGAAGTATCTTTGAAGGGCGTCTAGGCGACGGATCTTGATATTGTGGAAATCAGCACGGTGCGCTCGCGAATGCCTGCTGCGGCGCTTAGCCGGTCTGAGCGGAAGTAAGGGTAGGACGCCTCACCCGTTGAACTAGTCATTGTAGTCCGATTGGGCCTGAGTGGATGCGTCTTTGGATTGTATTTACCCGGCCGATCTAGTTGTGCTCTCGAACAGGGAGAGGCTCGATGAAGTTGACGTCCGGTACTTCGGTCCAACTGCTTGGTGGGTGGCTGGTTGGAGCCTCAATGCTTCTGGTGCTTACGTTTATCCTTTGGGGTGTGAGCATCGGACATTCGATGGAGGCCGTCAGGGTGTCAGCCCTAGCCTTGGCGCCTATGGCGGTTGGCTTGGCGATGTATCGCTTTGACATCCGAAAGACCCTCTCAGCGATCTGATGCGCCTGGAGTGGGGCTGTAAGCTTATTTGTTGTGGCCCGGTGGGTTCTTGAAACTGATCGAGGACGCTGGATATCACCTGCTGCCGAGCTTTCCAGCTGCAGCACTTCTTGCGATTGCTCTATAAAGCGTGCTGCGAGAGACGCCTAAGGACGAAGCGACCCCTTCCATAGTTTGATCAGGGTGGCCGAGAAGCAGCTTAGCCTGCTTCAACTGCCTTTCGGACAGGATAGGGCGGCGCCCGCCTTGCTTACCCCGAGCGCGAGCGGCCGCTAGTCCGGCCATCGTCCGCTCGCGAATAAGGTCCCGCTCCATCTCTGCCAATGCAGCCATCATATGGAAGAAGAAGCGACCAGCAGGGGTTGTTGTGTCGATACCATCAGTAAGGCTTCGAAACTCGACACCGCGTTCTCGTAAGTTTCGCACGAACTCTACGAGTTGACCAACAGTCCGCCCTAAACGGTCGAGCTTCCACACGATGAAGACGTCGCCCGAGCGCGCATGGGATAGCGCGTCCCGTAATGCTGTTCTTTCCGAGCGTACCCCCGAGGCCGCTTCTGAGAAGACTCGCTCGCAGCCAGCCTTTTCGAGAGCGTCGATCTGGAGGTCGAGTTTTTGATCCGGGGTGGACACCCGCGCGTAACCTAACAGCATGTGTCAGAACTCATTGGCGCTCATAGAAGTGACCCATTGAATCAGCGACAGGGTTTTGACACAAGTCGCGCGTTGTAATGGCTGAGCGCGGCTAGACGGCCAGTCGCCATGTCAGAAACGGTCGTTTTTGACATCTCCCGCAGACAGACTGGCCAAGCTTGAGTCCTAGCTTGGGTCTTAGATCACAGGGGAGGGGCATTGATTCAAAGCGCTGCTGTCACCCGACCGCAACGGAGCCTACTTCGTCTTGCGCTCTTCATCTTCGAGGCGTTTGATGCGCTCGGCGAAAACCTTCTCGAAGATTATGCGCAGGCCTTTGAGCGCCAGGCCGCCGAGTAGGAAGGCAGTTATGCTCGTAGCGGCCATAGCCAGAAACCTCAGAGATAAATCATCCATGCGGCGGATCCTCCGAACGTCCGGTTTACACCATAATGCGCGAGGCAACCGTTGAAGACCATCTTGGTGTTCGCGCCCAACACAGATGATATGTGGTGCCACCGCCTAGAGTCGGCCCTGACGTGCCCCTGAGAATTTCCTCCACGCGGAGCTAGAGTCCGCCCCTTGAAAGGACGGACGGAATGAAACGAGCGAGATTCACGGAAGAGCAGATCATCGGGATCCTGCGGGAGAACGAGGCCGGCGCGAAAGCGGGCGAGCTGGCGCGCAAGCACGGCGTGTCTGAGGGCACGATCTACGCCTGGAAGGCCAAGTTCGGCGGGATGAGCGTGTCGGACGCCCAACGCCTCCGGGCCCTGGAAGATGAGAACGGAAAGCTGAAGCGCCTGCTGGCCGACGCCATGCTCGACAAAGCGGCGCTGAACGATCTGCTCTCAAAAAAGTGGTAGGGCCCGCAGCGATGCGCCAGGCCGTCGCCCATCTGAAGGCGGCGTTCGGCGTCAGCGAGCGGCGGGCCTGCTTCATCATCAAGGCCGATCGAAAATCGGTGCGCTATCGCTCCTGCCGTCCGCCGGACACGGCGCTGCGGGAGCGGTTGCGCGCGTTGGCCGTGGAGCGGCGACGGTTCGGCTATCGCCGGCTGTTCGTGCTGCTGCGGCGTGAGGGCGAGCCTTCGGGCAAGAACCGGATCTACCGGCTCTATCGCGAGGAAGGCCTGACGGTGCGCAAGCGCCGCTCACGTCGTCGCGCCATCGGCACGCGGGCGCCGATCCTGGTCGAGGTCAGGCAGAACGCCCGTTGGTCGCTGGACTTTGTGCACGACCAGTTCGCCACGGGCCGCCGCTTCCGCATTCTCAACGTGGTCGATGACGTCACCCGCGAGTGCCTGGCGGCGATCCCCGACACCTCGATCTCGGGACGCCGCGTCGCGCGTGAGCTGACCGCGCTGATCGCTCGGCGGGGCCGCCCTGCCATGATCGTCAGCGACAACGGCACGGAGTTCACGTCCACCGCCATACTGGCCTGGGCGCAGGATCATGGCGTCGACTGGCACTACATCGCGCCGGGCAAGCCGACCCAGAACGGGTTTGTGGAATCCTTCAACGGGCGGATGCGCGACGAACTTTTGAACGAAAGCTTGTTCTTTAGCCTCGACCACGCCCGCCAGAAGGTCGCTGCCTGGGCGCTGGACTACAACACCCGCCGGCCGCACTCATCAATCGGCTACCTCACCCCGGAGGCTTTTGCCGCCAGTCTGACCGCAACAGGCCGACCCGCTGCGCAGGATGAAAGCTGCGCGGTCCGGCCTGTTGCTCATCCCACGCTGCGAGGCGTAACTAACCCAAGGACTCTGGTCGCCGCTGGATGAAAACTCAGGGGCACGTCAGCCCCAGCACGGTCAGTTTCCGGCGCAGGTGAATCGATGGACTAATCCAGATTGAGTCGGAGACCACTCTGACTCCAGGGATATCCAACAGCATCCCAGCTCGCCCGCATACCGGGGGTGGCACCCTGGCATTGGACTTGACGCCCACGCCCGTCGAAAATGTCTTGCCGAGCACGATTTTAGCAGCAACCTTTCAAAACCTTGGGTTTCAGGTTCCTAGAGACGCCGAATGTCGGTCGACCTGCTAGACGCCGAAGAGCCAGACGAACCGGACGCCGCGTGGCGTGCCGCCGCTGAAGCGCGGCACGTGCTCCTGCCGTTGGCGCAGATGGGCAGGAAGCGCCGAGCCGCGGTCGATGCAGCTGCAGCGCAACTGAATATTTCCACGGCTAAAGCCTACCGGATGATCGCCCTTTTGAAGGAGGATGATCGGGCATCTGCGCTTCTGCCCGAAAAGCGCGGAAGATCGCCGGGATCCTCAATGTACGATGCCGCAGTCGAGGCAATCATTTTGGAGGTTCTCCAGAAGGATTACATGTCCGGACAGCAGCCGCGCGTAGCCCACGTCTTGGCAACGGTTCGCGCACGCTGCCGAAAGGCCGGTTTAAAACAGCCTGGACGCAAGGGGCTGATGGCGCGCGTACAAGCGCTGGATTTGCACGACCGCCTAAAGGCGCGTCGAGGAAAGAATGCCGCCGAAATCGCAACGCCCCGACCAGGTGAATTCGTCGCCGAACGGCCAAACCAAGTCTGGCTCATCGACCACACCGAAGGCGACATCATACTCGTTGATCGCCGTTTCCGCCTGCCTATCGGTCGTCCCACCGTCACGCTGATCATCGATGCGTACACTCGCATGTGCGTGGGTTGTTACGTCAGTCTGGGCAAACCTTCTCGCATCCAGTCCGGCATGGCGCTGCTCCGAGCATTTCTTCCCAAGGAGGGGCTCCTAGAGCAAGCAGGGCAAGATTGGGACTGGCCGTGCCAGGGGTTTCCCGAAATCGTTCACTCCGACAACGGTTCAGATTTTCGGTCGGACGCCTTCAGGCGCGGCCTCATCACCTACGGCATCACCCCAAAATTCCGGCCCGTCAGGGAGCCCCGATACGGCGCACTGATCGAGCGCTACATTGGGACAACAATGGGTGAACTGCACCTCGTGCCCGGAACAACCTTTTCCAATGTGTCCGACCGTGGCGAGTACGACAGCGAAGCGAAAGCCGTTATGTCGCTGGACGGCTTCGAGAGGTGGCTGTTCCTTCAGATAGGCCGCTATCACATCTCGCCGCATCGAGGGATTGGCGGCTTCACCCCCATATCTCGCTGGAAAGAGAGTGTGAACGCAGGGTTCCGGCAAAAGGACGCGCCACCGGGCGCAGCCGTGGACATCATGCTCGCCTTCTTGCCAAGCGATCGTCGCAAGCTGCGCAATACCGGGATCCATTTCAAAAGCCTTCGCTATTGGTCGGCCTGGTTGGGCGCGGCGGTACGGCGCGGCGGAGTTGCAGTCGATCTCAGATACGATCCCAGAGATATGTCCTTCGTGTGGGTCGAGTGGGAAGGGCGATGGGAACGGGTCCATCTGTACAAGCGCCAGGCGCCGTTCACATTGCGCGAGCATGAACTCGCTCTAAAGGCCCTCCGTGAGGCGGCGGTGGCGACAGTGGACGAGGACATGATCCATGCCAAACGCGAGGAAAGCGAGGCGCTAATCGCTTCCGAGGCCGCAACCACCAAGCGAGCTCGCCGGCGCCTCGAGCATGGGGAACGCTCTTTGGAAGTGGCGCAGACCATCTACGGCGAACCCGAGCCAGCCAAACCGATCATCACCGATCTGGTCTTCTCTAAGCTGGCCAAATCGAAACGGATCGTGGAGGAATGGTGAGCTCCCTGCCTGCCGGCTCCCCAACGAACGAGTTGCACCGTCTCGACGACATTCTCCGAGACAGATGGCTTTCGAATCCGGTCAGCGACGCAGCATTGGAGAGGGCCCTGATGGCTCTCCTCAGCGCGGGGCGCATCCGTCCCCGCGCCCTTTTGTTCACCGGTCCGCCGAACTCCGGAAAGTCGGCTCTTCGTCAGAAATTAATGATGGAGATGGGCAGGCTAGGAACGCTTCCTGGACGCGGCCGACCGCCGGTCACACTGGAGATTGAGGCGCCCACAGAGGCAGACGAAGGCAGGTTTTACGAAGCGATCCTGGAGGCCGGTCACCGCTACATTCCAAGCGGCGCAGCGCGCACCTTACTCCGCGCCGTCAACTCCTTCTTTGAGGACTTGCGACCGGATGCGCTTCTCATCGACGAAGCGAACAACCTGAGCGTCTTTACGGGTGTCCGCGGGGCGGTGTGCCTGAATGCAATCCGTCGCCTCTGCAACGTCCACAAGGTCTCGCTTCTTTGCTTTGGCACCCCGCCTGCCAAAATGGCGTTCGAGGCTGATGAGCAGCTGGAAAACAGGTTCGAAATCGTCGAACTCGCTCCTCTCGCACCGGCTGATTTTGTGGAGTTCGTCACGTTGCTCTCAGAGGCGATGCCGCTTCAATTCACTGCGGAGTGGACCTCTCAGATGCTCGATACGGCCTACGAATTAACGGGAGGATATGTCGGGCGCGCGGCTTATCTAATCAAGGAATCTGCAATCGAAGCGGTCCGCATCGGCACGGAGCAAATCACCGCAGAGATCATCCAGGCCCCTGAACTTGCTACCCGACTGGGTGCCCTTGATCTAGCGCGTCGCTACGCAGGCCGGCGGACGCGAGGTCCTCGCAAGAGATGATTGAGCCATACACAGACGAGGCGGTGAGCTCTTGGGTCCGTCGGATGGAACTGCGCGGCCTGCTGCCGCCAGGATTCAACGAAGCTCCGAGCGACGACCTTGCACCATCGCCTCAATTAATCGCGGCAGCGCGAAACCTGGGGGAGGGGGCCGGCTTGGTTCTTGAGCGATCAGGCCTCCATCGACACTGGCGCCACGCGGATGTCGACGATCTGATGGAGAGATCCGATTATTGGCAAGGCAAGGCATGTCGCGAGTGTCTTGAAGAGGATGCCCGGCAAGGAAGGGACCAATATCTGCGCCGGGAGTGGCTATTTGTGTGGCGGACGACGTGTTCCCGCCACGGCCTTCCTCTCCATGCGATCATATCCTCCGTCCTCGCCCCAGTGATCGTCGCCGGCGAGCGGACGAGACGAGTGAAGCTGCTCCGTGAAGTCGATCTTCGCAGCGACCCATTCCTCAAGCCGGGGAGGGCGACGCCATGGCACTCCAGGAAAGTGCCGCCGGCATATGTCATCGTCTTTGAGGAGGCATGCATGGCTGCCCTGGGGGGAGCGCCCTTGGATCATTTCTGGTGCTGTGGGCCTCGATGGACGAAGGCGCGGACGACATTCCTCGACCTAGCCGACCTCCTATTATCGCCTGGGAAGAGCGATCAAGAACAACCAGTTCGAATGCTGCCCAACGGGATCGAGACCCCATTTTGGGGCAACCTCCGCTTTGGCCTCAAAGCGATGCGATCACTTTCGCCGGCTTGGCAATCCAGTTGTATGCACGCGCTCGCCACCGTGCTTGCTGACCCCTCTCGGTTTGAACTCGTCGTTGAGCACAGTTTTTTTGGCGGGTATCTGGGCGGCAGGGCCTCAGCTCGACGGCAAATTGGTCCGTTGGGACAATTGGCGCTTAAAGACCCTCTAGCTATTGTCTTCGCAAGCGCCGCAGATTCCGATCTGCATCGGTTTCTCGAAGGTGCTGCTCGGTGGCCTAGTCCGTTTCTTCTTCGGGCCAGAACTGCGGCCGCCATCGCTCTTACGCTGACGTAGCTCCCTAGACGGCGGACTCCAGCTTTGCGATTCTGCACATCGCAATGGAGAAAAGCTTGACCGCCAAACTAACCACGTCGTCAGACACCCGCTTTAGAAATATGTCTTTGCGCATGCCGCGAAAGGCACACGACGCCATTAAAGCCTTGGCACGAGATCAGTCTGCGCGCGCGTCGGATCTCTACATGGAGATAGTACAGGGTTTCGTCTTAGCCGAGCTTCCAGGGCGCAGACATTTCTTTGCGGTCGAGAACGACGCGCCGGCCGTCACAATATCCGTATCCGCATCATTTGCAGCTTTGGTTCGCGACACGGCAAGCAGCAGGAAAGTCAGTTCGAACGAACTGATCTACACCGCCGTCGCTCTGCACCTCGAACGCGATGGTAGCGCCGAAAACATTTGAGGCATCGAGTCTCATATTTACGGCACAAGAATCGCAGATTTACGGAACAGAACGGGCCAGAAACCCTAGAGTCTCAGCATTATGGAAAACTCACATCGTCACGCAGTCGGACGTCTAAATTGCGCATAATATATCTTAGGCGTATATTATGTTCGACCAAAGTCTCCCTGACGCTTCCCGCGCGACGATGCCAACGTCCCTGCAATGCGCAGCGTATGCGGCGTGAAACGGTCGGAAAGACCTGATAGCTGGGAGGCTAACGCAAATGACGGACAGCGCCATTGGTGCGCCGGTCGATGATGAATATGTGGTCGGCAAGAACGACAAGCTGGTGATCCTGGCGTCGTCGGTCGGCACTGTCATCGAGTGGTATGATTTCTATCTGTACGGGTCGCTCGCCGCGATCATCACCGTGCAGTTCTTCTCCGGCGTGAATGAGACGACCGGCTATATCTTCGCCCTGATGGCCTTCGCCGCCGGTTTCGCGGTGCGGCCGTTCGGCGCGATCGTCTTCGGGCGCCTGGGCGATCTGTGGGGCCGCAAGAACACCTTCCTGGTCACCATGCTGCTGATGGGCCTCTCGACCTTCGTGGTCGGTCTTCTGCCGCCCTACGCCGCCATCGGCATCGCGGCGCCCATCATCCTGGTGCTGATGCGCCTGATCCAGGGCCTGGCCCTGGGCGGCGAGTACGGCGGCGCCGCCACCTATGTCGCCGAGCATGCGCCGCACGGCAAACGCGGCTTCTACACCTCCTTCATCCAGATCACTGCGACCGCCGGCCTGGTGCTCAGCCTGGTGGTCATCCTGGGCGTTCGCGTCGCTGTGGGTGAAGAAGCCTTTGCGGAATGGGGTTGGCGGATTCCGTTCCTGGTCTCGATCCTGCTGCTGGCCGTGTCGCTGTGGATCCGCCTGAAGCTGTCCGAGAGCCCTTCGTTCAAGCGGATGAAGGCCGAGGGCAAGGGCTCCAAGACCCCGCTGAAGGACTCGTTCGGCAAATGGCCCAATCTGAAGCTGGTGCTGATCGCCCTGCTGGGCCTGACCGCCGGCCAGGCCGTGATCTGGTACACGGGCCAGTTCTACGCCCTGTTCTTCCTGGAACGGGTGATGAAGCTGGACGCCACCCTGGTCTATGTGATGCTGACCATCGCTCTGGTCGCGGCCTCGCCCTTCTTCATCTTCTGGGGCTGGCTGTCGGACAAGGTGGGGCGCAAGCCGGTCATTCTGGCCGGGTGCCTGATCGCCGCCCTCACCTATTTCCCGCTGTTCAACGCCCTGACCCAGGCCGCCAATCCGCGCCTGGCCGCCGCCGCCGCCTCGGCGCCGGTCGTGGTCTACGCCGATCCGGCGGACTGCAACGTCCAGTTCGACCCCATCGGCAAGACGGTGTTCAACCAGTCCTGCGACGTGGCCAAGTCGCATCTGGCCAAGGCCGGCGTCACCTACACCAATGTCGCGGCGCCTGCCGGGACGGTGGCCGAGGTTCGCATCGGTGATCAGTCGGTCGTCCAAAGCTTCCGCGGCGACGCCATGACCCCGGCGGACTTCGCGGCTCAGAAGAAGACCTGGGACAAGGGCCTGAGCGAGGCCCTGACCGCCGCCGGCTATCCGGCCAAGGCGGACAGCGCCCTGGTCAACAAGCCGATGGTGGTGCTGATCCTGTTCATCCTCGGCTTCTATGTGACCATGGTCTACGGACCGATCGCGGCGGCCCTGGTCGAGATGTTCCCGACCAATATCCGCTACACCTCCATGTCCCTGCCCTATCATATCGGCAACGGCTGGTTCGGCGGCTTCCTGCCGACGACGGCCTTCGCCATCGTGGCGGCGACCGGAAACATCTACTCCGGCCTCTGGTATCCGATCATCGTGGCGCTGGCGACGGTCGTGCTGGGCTTCCTGCTGGTCAAGGAAGGCAAGGACGTCGATCTGAACGCCTGATCCTGCTTTCGGGCGTGATGAGGGGCGGGCTGTCTTCGGACAGCCCGCCCTTTCATTTGCCTGTCCGCCCTTGTGAAACCCACCCTGCCCGGTTCACATCCCGCTCATGTTCAGCCTGGTGATCCTCGGCCTCGTGGCCGGCTATATGGCGATCCTGTTCGCCGTCGCCTGGTGGCAGGAGCGGCCTGCGGCGCAGGCGCGGGGCCGCTCGCTGGCGCCCTGGGTCTACGCCCTGTCGCTGGCGATCTACTGCACATCCTGGACCTATTATGGGGCGGTCGGCACCGCTGCCCGCGACGGGTGGGAGTATCTGCCCATCTATATCGGACCCGTGATCGGTCTGACCCTGCTCTTCCCCCTATGGCGACGCATAGCCGCCGCCGCCCGGCGCGAGAACGTGGGGTCGATGGCGGACTTCGTGGCGTCGCGCTACGGCAAGAGCCAGACCTTGGGCGCCGCGGTCACCATCGTGGCCATCCTGGGCTCCCTGCCCTATATCGCCCTGCAACTGAAATCCCTGTCGATGGCCGGCGCCCTTCTGACGGCGGGCACGCCGGTGGCGGGGGGAGAACGGCTGACTGTTCTGGCGCTGGCCGGGGTTCTGGCGGGGTTCGCCATCCTGTTCGGCGCCCGACGCCCGGACCTGACCGAACATAATCGCGGTCTGATCCAGGCCATCGGCCTGGAGTCCCTGGTCAAACTGGGCGCCCTGTTGTTCGTGGCGATCTTCGCCCTGGTCCTGCTGATCCATGATGGATCGACCCCGCGTATCATCGAGGGACTGGGCGCCCTCGCCTCGCCGCCCGAGATCACGCCGCGCTTCACGGCCATCACCCTGGTCTCGACCCTGGCCATCTTCTGCCTGCCGCGCCAGTTCCACGTCGCCTTCGTCGAGGGCGCCCAGCCGGCGGACGTGAAGAAGGCCCGCTGGATCTTTCCGATCTATCTTCTTCTGACCAGCCTGGCCGTCCTGCCCCTAGTCGCGGCGGGGGCCCTGTTCGCGCCGGCGGCGAACCCCGATCTTCTGGTGCTGGCCCTGCCGTTCGGGCGGGGTGAGTCCTGGTTGACGGCCATCGTGTTTGTCGGCGGCTTCTCTGCCGCCACGGCCATGGTGATCGTCGAGGCCGTGGCCCTGTCGGCCATGGTCTCCAACAGTCTGATCCTGCCCTTCCTGGCCCGTGACCGATGGCGGGTCAGAGGCGACTCGTCGGACATGGCCGGCACGATCCTGCAGGTGCGGCGCGGCGCCATCGTCGCCGTGCTTCTGCTGGCCTGGCTTTATTATCAGGCGACGGACCAGTCTCGCGGGCTGGCCGCCATGGGTCTGGTGTCCTTCGCCGCCATGGCCCAGTTGGCGCCGTCCCTGTTCGGGGCTGTGCTGTGGCGCGGCGGGCATGCCCATGGCGCTCTGGCGGGCATGAGCGTCGGGGTTTTCGTGTGGATCGTCATGCTGGCGCTGCCCCAGCTGGCGCCCGGCGCCCCCTGGCATCTGCATGTCATGATGGGGGTGAAGGATCCGCTGGCTCTGGGCGTCTTCGTCAGCCTGGGGCTGAACCTCGTCGCCTATGTCGGGGTGTCGCGTTTCGCCCAGCCGCGTCTGATTGATCGGGTGCAGGCGCGGGCCTTCGTGGATCGGCTGGGGCCGGACTGGCTGGAGTCGAAGCCATCGCCGTCCGGCGCCTCGGTCGGCGACCTGCGCGCCTTGGTCGCGCGCTTCATCGGCGACGAGCGGGCCGAACGGGCCTTCGCCGCCTGGAGCGCGGAGACCGACATCCGGCTTCGCGACGCCGACCCGGCCGACGCCGCCCTCGCCCGGGCCGCCGAACGGATGCTGGCCGGCGCCATCGGCGCGGCCTCGGCGCGGCGGGTCATCGCCGCCGCCCTGGCCGGCGGCGGTCGTGCGCCAGAGGATGTCGTGCGGATGCTGGACGAGGCCTCCCAGGCCGTGCAGTTCAGCCGCGACCTGCTGCAGACCACCCTGGACAATATCGACCAGGGCGTGATTGTGGTGGACGAAGATCTACGTGTAACCGCTTGGAATCGCCGTTATGTCGAGATGTTCGGCCTGCCCGTTGGCTTCGTCCATGTCGGCCTGTCGATCGCCAGCATCTATCGGCTGAACGCCGAGCGCGGCGAGAGCCCGGACGATATCGAGGCCTGGGTGGAGCGCCGACTGGAGGCCCTGAGCCGGCGTATCCCGCACGACCACGAACGGCGCCAGCCCGACGGCCGGGTCTTGCGGTCCTCCGGCGCCCCCATCCCCGGCGGCGGCTATGTCACCAGCTACACCGACATCACCGCCCTGCGCCGGGCCGCCCGTCAGCTGGAAGAAGCCAACGAACGTCTGGAAGCCCGCGTGGCCGACCGCACCGCCCGTCTGGACGAAGCCCGGCGCGTGGCGGAGGACGCGACGGCGTCCAAGACCCGTTTCCTGGCCGCCGCCAGTCATGACCTGCTGCAGCCCCTGCACGCCGCGCGCCTGTTCATCGCCGCCCTGAAGGAGGAGCCGGCGGTTTCCGGCCCCGGGGCCGAACCGACCAGCCGCACCCTGGCCGTCAACGCCGACCGCGCCATCGACAGCGCCCACCGCCTGCTGACCGCTCTGCTGAACCTGTCCAAGCTGGAGGCCGGCGGGGTCAAGGCGGCCGTGACCCGCCTGTCGCTGGACGGTCTGTTCGACGAACTGAGACGCGAATATGCGCCGGTGGCCGAGGCCAAGGGACTGGTTCTGACCCTTGTGCCCAGCCGCCTGTGGGTCTCGTCCGACCGGGATCTGCTGCGGTCCATGCTGCAGAACCTGATCGCCAACGCCATCCGCTATACGGACGCCGGTCGGGTGCTGGTCGGGGCGAGGCGGAGCGGCGACGCCGTGCGGCTGCTGGTCTGCGACACCGGACGCGGCATCCCCGATGCGGAACAGGAGATGGTGTTCGGCGAGTTCGTGCGCCTGCCCGGCGCCCCTGTCGACGAGCCGGGCGCCGGACTGGGTCTGGCTATCGTGCGCCGCTTGTCCAGCCTGCTGGACCATCCGCTGGAGCTGAACTCCCGCTTCGGGCGCGGCACCATCTTCCGCATCACTGTGCCGCGCAGCCCGCCGGATCGGGTCGTCGAGACCGCGCCCACGCATGAGGTCCGCCTGCCCCTGGCCGGTCTGCGCGTCCTGTGCGTGGACAACGAGCCGGTGATCCTGGACGCGCTGAACGCCCTGCTGACCCGCTGGGGCGCGCGCCCCACCCTGGTCTCTGGGGTCGAGGCGGCCATGGCCGCGCAAGGACCGTTCGACGCCGCCGTCGTCGATCTGCACCTGGGCGACGGGCCGGACGGATTCGCCGTCATCGACTGGCTGCGGCCGCGCGGGGTGCGCCGGATCGCCCTGGTCACGGCCGACACCCGGGACGGGCTGAACGAAAAGGCCGCCGCCGCCGGGGCCGTGCTGCTGCCCAAGCCGATCAAGCCAGCGACCCTGAAGGCCTTCCTGTCGAGCTAGGAGGGGTCCATCTGTTTGGCCAGGATCACCGCCTGGGTGCGGTTATGGACCCCCAGTTTGCGGAAGACGCTGGTCAGATGCGCCTTGATCGTGGCCTCGGACACGCCGAGGTCGAAGGCGATCTGCTTGTTCAGGCGGCCGGCCTTCAGGCCTTCGAGGATACGCAACTGCGACGGCGTCAGGCTGGCGACCCGCGCCGGCAGGTCGTCGTCCGCGACGTCCGGCGTCTCCGGCGCCCAGCCGTCGCCGGCCAGGATGGCGGCGATGGCCTCGACCATCTCCGGAAGACTTGCCGACTTGGGAATGAAGCCGGCGGCGCCCAGACCCAGGGCGTGGCGCACGACCGTGGCGTCTTCACTGGCCGAGACCACGGCGACCGGCACGGTCGGATGTTCGGCGCGGATGGCGGCCAGACCCGCCATGCCCTCGCTGTCCGACAGTTTCAGGTCCAGCAGCAGCAGATCGACCCCCCCGATGTTCAGGGCGGTTCGGGCTTCGGCCAGACTGGCGCATTCGTCGATCCGCACCCCTGGCGCGGCCTTGTCGACGGCCGAACGCAGCGCGGCGCGAAACAGCGGGTGATCGTCGGCGACGACGATACGATCCATAAGGCGTCCTTCCCTTGCACGGCATGCTTGTCGGCCGCGTCGTCGACAGCATGGCGTGGTTCGACTTTGGTCGAAACTAGACCAATGGCTAATGGCCGCCTACGGCCCAAAAGGAAAGGTTCACGCAGGACGCCCGCATCAGATGGGCGCGGGAGGAACCATGATGATCAAGTCCAGTCTTCTGGGCGGGTGCGTGGCTGCGGCCATGATTCTCGCGCCCGGCGCCGCCTTCGCCCAGGACGCCCAGGCCGCGCTCGAAGCCCGTATCGCCCAGCTCGAAGCCGAGTTGAACAGCCTCAAGTCCGAAGTCGTCGCCGCCCGCACCCAGCAGGCGGCGCAGCAGCAGGACATCATCCGGCTGGAGACCCGTCCTGCCCCCCCGCCCCCGGTCCAGCAGGCGGCCGCGCCCAGCGACGGCTTCCGCATCGGCGACCACACGGTGAAGTTCGGCGGCTTCGTCAAGGTCGACGCCTCGGCCTCGAACTATTCCGGCGGCGATCCGGCCAACGGCGACGCCCTGCGCGAATTCCACATTCCCGGCTCCATTCCCATCGGCGGCGCCGACGAGGATACGGCGACCGACTTCAACGCCCGCCAGACCCGCTTCTGGTTGACGACGGACGGTCTGGTCGGCGGCCACAAGGTCGGCACGCGGCTCGAGATGGACTTCCAGACCCTGCCCGGCACGGCGGACCAGCGCACCACCAGCCCGGCCAACCCGGCCCTGCGCCGCGCCTTCGTCACCATCGACAACTGGCTGATCGGCCAGGAGTGGACCAATTTCCAGAACACCGCCGTCCTACCGGAATCCGCCGACTTCATCGGCGCGGCCGAGGGCACGGTCTTCGCCCGCCAGGTTCAGGTGCGATACACGCGCGGACCCTTCTCGATCTCGGTCGAGAACCCCGAGACGACCGTCACCCCGTTCAGCGGCGGAGCACGGATCATCGCCGACGACAGCAGTCTTCCGGACTTCACCGCCCGCTACGCCGTGGCGCAGCCGTGGGGGGATCTGCAGTTCGCCGGTCTGTTGCGTCAGCTGAAATATCAGAACCCGGCGACGGACATCGATTCCACCGCCACGGGCTGGGGCCTGTCCGCCTCGACCAAGATCAAGGTCGGGGCCAAGGACGACCTCCGACTGATGGTGACGGGCGGCGAAGGCATCGGCCGTTATGTGGGGCTGAACTTCTCCAACGACGCGGTGCTGGACGCCTCGGGCGAACTGGATGCGATCGGCGTCGTCGCCGGCTTCGCCGCCTATCGTCACGTCTGGGCGCCCGGCTGGCGCTCCAGCCTGATCTGGTCGGCCCAGAAGGTGGACAACGACACCAGCGTGACCGGTCTGGCCGTCAACCGGTCCGCCCAGAGCATCCACGCCAACTTGATCTGGTCGCCCGTTACGGCGTTTGATGTGGGGGCCGAGCTGATGTTCGCTGATCGCGAAATCGAATCCGGCGCGAGCGGCGACATGACCCGACTGATCCTGTTCGCCAAATACGGATTCTGAAAATGCTGGAGACGTCTCGCGTGCCCGATTCCGAACTCTACCCCGTTCCCGCAGACTTCGCCGCCCGTGCCCACATGGACCGGCAGGCCTATGAGGCGGCGCGGGTTGCGGCGCGCGAGACGCCCGAAGCCTTCTGGTCCGAGCAGGCCCAGCGCCTCGACTGGATCAAGGCACCGACCAAGATCAAGGACGTCTCCTTCAAGAAGGAAGATTTCCGCATCCGCTGGTTCGAGGACGGCGTCCTGAACGTCGCCGCCAACTGCATCGACCGCCACCTGCCCCATCGCCAGGACGAGACTGCCATCATCTGGGAAGGCGACGATCCGGCGGACAGCCAGCACATCACCTATGGCCGGCTGCACGACGAAGTCTGCCGCATGGCCAATGTGCTGAAGGCGCATGGCGCCAGGAAGGGCGACCGGATCACCATCTATATGCCGATGATCCCCGAGGCCGCCTACGCCATGCTGGCCTGCGCCCGCATCGGGGCGGTCCATTCCGTGGTCTTCGGCGGCTTCTCGCCCGACAGCCTGTGCGGCCGGATCGAGGACTGCGGCTCCACCCTGGTCATCACCGCCGACGAGGGCGTGCGGGGCGGCAAGATCGTGCCGCTGAAGGCCAATGTCGATGCGGCCCTGGAGAAGGTGAAGGTCGACACCGTCCTGGTCATCCGCCGCACCGGCGCCGACGTGCCGATGATCGAAGGCCGCGACGTGGATTACGCCGTCGAGGCCGCCAAGGCCGCGACCGAATGCCCGCCCGAGCCGATGAACGCGGAAGATCCGTTGTTTATCCTCTACACCTCAGGTTCCACAGGAAAGCCGAAAGGCGTTCTTCACACGACCGGCGGCTACCTGTTCTGGGCCGCCTGGACCCATGAGCTGACCTTCGACTATCGTCCCGGCGAGGTCTTCTGGTGCACCGCCGACGTGGGCTGGGTAACGGGCCACTCGTATCTGGTCTATGGGCCGCTGGCGAATGCGGCGACCACCCTGATGTTCGAAGGCGTGCCAAACTACCCCGACGCCAGCCGTTTCTGGCAGGTGGTGGACAAGCACAAGGTCGAGGCCTTCTACACCGCCCCCACGGCCCTTCGCGCCCTGATGCGCGAAGGCGAGGCGCCCGTGAAGGCGACCTCGCGCAAGTCGCTGCGGGTGCTCGGCACGGTCGGCGAACCGATCAATCCGGAGGCCTGGCGCTGGTATCACGAGGTGGTCGGAGACGGCCGCTGCCCCGTCGTGGACACCTGGTGGCAGACCGAAACCGGCGGGCATCTGATCACCCCCCTGCCCGGCGCCACCGACCTGAAGCCCGGCTCGGCCACCCTGCCCCTGCCCGGCGTCGAACTGCAGATCGTCGATGCCGAAGGCCAGGAACTGGTCGGGGCCGTCTCGGGCAATCTGTGCATCACCGACAGCTGGCCGGGCCAGATGCGCACCGTCTATGGCGACGACCAGCGCTTCTTCGACACCTATTTCTCGACCTACCCGGGCCGGTATTTCACCGGCGACGGCTGCCGCCGGGATCAGGACGGCTATTACTGGATCACCGGCCGGGTCGATGACGTCATCAATGTCTCGGGCCACCGGATGGGCACGGCCGAGATCGAGAGCGCCCTGGTGCTGCACGACGATGTCGCCGAGGCGGCCGTGGTCGGCTATCCCCACGACATCAAGGGCCAGGGCATCTACGCCTATGTCACCCTGAACAAGGGGGTCGAGGCGACCGAGGATCTGCGCAAGGCCCTGGGGGCCCATGTCCGCCGCGAGATCGGTCCGATCGCCACGCCCGACGTGATCCAGTGGGCCCCCGGCCTGCCCAAGACCCGGTCGGGCAAGATCATGCGCCGCATCCTGCGCAAGATCGCCGAGAACGAGATTGGGGCGCTGGGCGACACCTCGACCCTGGCCGATCCGTCGGTCGTCGAGGATCTGGTCCAGAACCGCGCGGGCTGAGCACGCCGGCCGGGCTTGTGCGCCGCCTCCAGTCTCGTCAAAACCGGACCAAGGGGCCGGCCCTGGAGCCGAACGCCTCAGGCCTTGGGTGGAGACGACGAGATGACGATCCGATTTGACGGCCAGGTGGCCATTGTGACGGGCGCGGGCGGCGGTCTGGGGCGGGAACACGCCCTGGCCCTGGCGGCGCGCGGGGCCAGGGTGGTAGTCAATGATCTGGGCGGCGCCCGCGACGGTTCGGGCGGTTCGGCCACCGCCGCCGAGGCCGTGGTCGCCGAGATCGAGGTGGCCGGCGGCGAGGCCATCGCCAATGCCGCCTCGGTGACCGACTTCGCCGCCGTTCAGGCCATGGTCGAGGCGGCCGTAGCGAAATGGGGCCGGGTCGACCTGCTGGTCAACAACGCCGGGGTGCTGCGGGACAAGAGTTTCGCCAAGATGGAGCTGGAGGATTTCCGCTTCGTCGTCGACGTCCATCTGATGGGAGCGGTCAACTGCACCAAGGCGGTGTGGGAGATCATGCGGGCTCAGAATTACGGCCGTATCGTCATGACCACCTCCTCGTCCGGGTTGTACGGCAATTTCGGCCAGTCGAACTATGGCGCGGCCAAGATGGCCCTGGTGGGTCTGATGCAGACCCTGTCGATCGAGGGGGCCAAGAACGACATTCGCGTCAACTGCCTGGCGCCCACCGCCCATACGCGCATGACCGAAGACCTGGGTGCCGCCCTGCCCCTTGAGGCCCTGGGGCCGGAGTTGGTCACGCCGGGCCTGCTGTATCTGCTCAGCCGGGACGCCCCCAGCCGCTGTATACTGGCGGCCGGCGCCGGCGGGTTCGAGCGCGCCTATGTCACCCTGACCGAGGGCGTCCACATCACCGGCGAGGATGCGCCGGAACAGGTGGCGGCCCGGTTCGACGCCATCTCCGACCGTTCGAAAGAGATCGTGCCGGAGATGGGCGCCGCCCAGGGGATGATCGAACTGACCAAGGCCCAGAAGGCGCACGCCTCCTGAGCGCTCTAGTCGGCGCGGTCAGCCGATCGCGCCGACGCAGCCTTCCGCCTCGCCCGGCGTCAGTTCCGCCTCGGTCAGGGCGATGGTCCAGCCGTGGTGGGTGTTCAGGCCCCAGCGACGCGCGCCGCCGCCGTCGCCCGCATCACCGCCGGCGGTGACGACGACGCGGCGGCCTCTCGGCAGGGCCGGCGGGTCGATCTTGCCCACGGCCAGAGACGTCGGCGTCTCTCCGCCGTAACCGTCGAACACGCTCAGCATCGACCATTCCCGACGCAGACCCATCCACCAGGCGTCCTCGGTGTTGATGGCCAGGACGGCGACCCCGTGCCCCTCGGCGGCGAAGGCCAGGGCCTTTTGCGGGTCGCGGACCATCTTGATGTCGGCGGCGGCGCCGAAACGCAGCCGGGCGCCGTCATAGGCGCGGGTCGGCTCGATCGGCGCCCAGACCTGGACCTGGAGCCGCCCCTGGCGCGCCAGGCCCCAGCCGATGATTTCGCGCCACAGGTGTTCGACGGCTTCGGCGTTCTCGGGCTGGGCCTTGGACAGCATGCGCGACAGAACGGTCTGTTCGCGGTCGGGGCGCAGCTTGGTGTGGGGGCCGGTGGGGGCGTCCTTGGCGCGGCCGACGGTGGCGGCGACGGCGAGGCGTTGTTCGAACAGGGCCAGGATCTGATCGTCGATGGCGTCGATCTCGGCGCGCAGGGCGGCCAAGGCCTGTTGTTCGGGGGTCAGTTCGACCACGTCAGGCCACACTTGCTGGACGTTGGAATTGGGCATGGGTTCGGGCTTTCGGCAAAGGGGGATTTCGATGTGCAGGGGCGGACAGCCGCTCTGGTCCAGAGCGGTCGCCGGCGAGACAGTCAGGGACGAAGAGCGCCCGACGCCTCAGCCGGCGTATCGAAAGCCGTAAAAGCCGTAGCCGAAATAGAGGCCGGAAACCGCGCGCGAACGGTCGAAGGAAACAGAAAGAACGCGCTGGCGGGACATGGGTCCGGGTCCGGTTATGCGGATCGATTGCGATCCGTGCGACCTTAAAGCACGCAAAGACCGTGCGCCGTCAAGCCCTTCAGACGCCCAGAAGGACGAAACGCGTCCGGTTGTCGCTGGAATCCTGAAGATCGTTGCGCAGGATCGACAGGCCATAGACCTCCGCCGCGCCCACCGGCGCTACGGCCGCCTGGGTCGGATCGCCGGCCTCGGCGACGTCGCGGGCGGCGCCGGCGGTGTCGAAATGCTCGACCACGTTCAGCCTCATGCCCTTCAGCGTCTGTTCGCACTGGGCCAGGGCGATGGGATGGCTGAGCACCCGTTTCAGATCGGCGATCCGGGCGCCCTCAAGGCCCATCAACGCGTGACGGATCGGCCGCCAGGCCTCCGCCACCACGGGGAGACCGGATTCGCGCACCAGGGTCGCCGCCGGTTCGACCACGCCGATGGACGAGTTCTCGACCGGGATCAGGGCGCAGTCGCAGTCCCCGGTCTTCAGCGCTTCAATGGCCGCTGCAAAGGTCTCGAAGGGCACGGCCACGTCCCAAGGCCGCAGGGCCGTGCAGGCCTCGTGGCTGAACGCCCCCGGCGCGCCCTGGTAGGCGACCCGGCCGGGCTTGTCGTCTTGGTGCGCAGGCGTATCCATATTCGTTACGTCCGGGATCGTCCCCGAACGCCTTTCCTTGTCGTTGGCCGCTGATCAGACGGAACATCCTTGTCCGCGCCATGGCCGTATCCGAGCGTATCTGCGGCGCCGCCCCTGTTCCGACAAGCCGAATATGGCGCCGGCCGGCTATCGAACCGGCTATGGGCGCGCTAGCCTTGCTGTTCCCGTTCCTGGAGGCTTCATGTCCGTCGTCGCCCACTCCAGCCGTCGCGCCGTACTGACCGGCCTGGCGGGGACCGTCGCGGGCTGCGCCGCGACGCCGCCTGTCCCGCTCGCGGCCGGCTTCGCCCCCCGTCGGATCGCCCCGATCCTGATGGAGCCCGAACGAATCATCCGCATCACCGTCTGCACCCGCCCCTTCCGCCCTGCCGGTCCGCGTCTGGACGTGGAGACGGTCGGCGAGAGCAGGGTGGTTCACAACTACGGCCACGGCGGCAGCGGCTGGTCCCTGTCCTGGGGCTCCAGCGCCATAGCGGCGCGCAAGGCCATGGCCCTGGCCGGGGTCGCCGGCGGTCCGCCCGTCGTCGCGGTGATCGGCAGCGGCGCCCTGGGTCTGACCTCGGCGCTCCAGCTTCAGCGGATGGGCGCGCGGGTGACCATCTACGCCCGAGAGCGCGCCGCCTTCACCCGGTCGATGCGCGCGACCGGCAGCTGGACGCCGGACAGCCGCATCGCCGACGCCGACCGCGTCTCGGCCGAATTTCCGGCCCTGTGGGAACAGATGGCGCGCGAGACCTATGCGACCCACCAGACCTATCTGGGGACGGAAGGCGATCCGGTCGTCTTCAGCGACCGCTATATCCTGTCGGGCGCAGCGGACCTGCCGCGTACGGCCGAACCGCCGCCGATCCGCACCGCGCCCGGCGTAAAACCGATCCGCTTCGCCGAATACCGGCTGGACGGGCTGGCCCCGCGATCCTTCCCCCTCCCCGTTTCGGCCTCGCCCTTCCCGGTCCGGGAAACCCGGATGGTCAGCGCCATGCAGTTCAATGTCGCCGAACTGGCGCATCGGCTGGAGACCGAGTTTCTGAGCCAGGGCGGTCGGATCGAGACCCGCACGTTCAACGCTCCGGCGGAACTGACGACCCTGCCCGAGAAGATCGTCGTCAACTGCACCGGTTATGGCGCCAAGGCCTTGTTCGAAGACAAGGATCTGATCCCGGTGCGCGGTCAGATCGCCTGGCTCGCGCCCCAGCCCGAGGCGAACTACGGCCTGCATTTCCGGGGCGTGACCGTGCTGTCGCGACCGGACGGTATCGTGGTTCAGGCCACGCGCAACGACATGAACGGCGTCGGCGTCGACGATGAGACGCCGGACCGGGCCGAGGCGAACGCGACCATCGGCCTCGTCGCCCCGTTGTTCCCGTCGATCAGGCGGCTTTCGAGCGGCTGATCCGGCCCGACTTCAACCGTTCGGCCACCAGGAAGGCCAGCTCCAGCGCCTGGTCGGCGTTCAGGCGCGGGTCGCAGTGGGTATGATAGCGGTTGGACAGGTCGTCCTCGGTCACGGCCTGGGCCCCGCCGATGCATTCGGTGACGTTCTGGCCGGTCATCTCCAGATGGACGCCGCCGGGGTGGACGCCCTCGGCCTCCGCAACATCAATAAAGGTCCGCACCTCGCCCAGGATCCTGTCGAACGGCCGGGTCTTGTAGCCGTTGCCGGCCTTCAGCGTATTGCCGTGCATCGGGTCGATCGACCAGATCACCTTGCGGCCCGAGGCCTTCACTTCGCGCATCAGCTTGGGCAGGCGCTCGCCGACCTTGTCGTGACCGAAACGGCCGATCAGGGTCAAGCGGCCCGACACATTATCCGGGTTCAGGGCGTCAATCAGGGGCAGAAGGTCGTCGGCCGTCATGGTCGGTCCGCACTTCACGCCGATGGGGTTCCTGATCCCCTTCATGAACTCGACGTGGGCGCCGTCCAGCTGGCGGGTGCGTTCGCCGATCCACAGCATGTGGGCCGAGGTGTCGAACCATTCGCCCGAACCGCCGTCCAGCCGTGTCAGGGCGCTCTCGACGTTAAGCAACAGGGCCTCGTGGCTGGTGAAGACCTCGACCCGGCTCAGGTCCGGATGGCTCTCGGGCGTGACGCCGACCGCCTCCATGAAGGCCAGGGCCTCGGTGATCTTGTCGGCCAGTTCGCGATACTGGGCGCCCGCGGCGTTGTCGCCCGCGAAGCCCAGGGTCCAGCGATGGATGTTGTAGAGGTCGGCGTAGCCGCCGCCGGCGAAGGCGCGCAGCAGGTTCAGGGTCGAGGCCGACTGGTTGTAGGCGCGGATCAACCGTTGCGGATCGGGCGCGCGCTCTTCCGGCGTGAAGCCCATGCCGTTGATGATGTCGCCGCGATAGCTGGGCAGTTCGACGCCGTCGATCTCTTCCAGCGGCGACGAGCGCGGCTTGGCGAACTGACCCGCGATTCGGCCGACCTTCACCACCGGCTTGCGTCCGGCGAAGGTCAGGACGACCGCCATCTGCAGGATCAGACGAAAGGTGTCGCGGATATTGTCGGTCGAGAACTCCTTGAAGCTCTCGGCGCAGTCGCCGCCCTGGAGCAGGAAGGCCTCGCCCCGCTCGACCTGGGCCAGTTTCGACGTCAGGCGGCGCGCCTCGCCCGCGAAGACGAGCGGCGGCAGGGCGCGCAACTCGTCCTCGACGGCGGCGAGGGCTTTGGGATCTGGATAGTCCGCCGGCATGTGCAGGGCGGTCTTGGTTCTCCAGCTTTCGGGGGTCCAGCGTGTCATCGGGCAAGAATAGGGCTTTGCGGCCGCTCAAACAACGAAAACACGAATGGATTTTGCCGTTGAGCCTCAGTCTTCGGCGGGCGGCGCCTTTTCCGCCGCATCCGCCGCCTTGCGTTCGGCCTTGGCGGCCGCCTTTTCAGCCGCCTTTATGGCCGCCGCGCGCTCACGTTCCTGCCGTTCGAAACTGTAGTTGGGCTTGCGGGCCATGGGCGTCCTCGTATGGTCGATAGTCTGGCCCCAAACTGACGGCCCGCCACGCGGGACGCAATCGCCAAATCGCTCCGTCCGCTGACGTGAGCCTACAGAAGGCGCTCCTTGCGGGTCAGAAACTTGGCCAGGCGGTGCAGCGCGATCAGAATCTCGGCGAAGATTGTCATGCGGTCTGAACGCCTCGTGCGCCTTGATGTTCATCCGCCGACCCATCGGTCGCACCCTCCCGTCGATCTGCCCCGCGCCTTGGATGTCCGCGCCGGATGGACGTAGCGGGGCGTGAATTTTCGACGACATCGACCGGACGACTCTGGCGCTCGCCCTCGCCTCGCCCATCTGTGATCGGGGGCGAGTCGACAGACCAGAGGTGCGATATGAGGCCCTATGACCTGACCCTGGACGAGATGCTGGCCGACCCCATGGTGCGGCAGTTGATGGATCGCGACGGCGTGGCTGAAGCCCAGGTGCGGCGTCTGTCCGAGCATGTACGCCGGCGGCGCGGTCCGGGGCTTGGCCCGACGTCAGGCTCCGGCTTCGCCGTTCGTTACGACGTCGTCGCTCCGGAGCCACAGAACTTCGCCGACTGACCGGCCAGAACGCACGGTTCATGCCGGAGACGGCGCCCTCCGGCGCCGGATCAGATGTTTTTGGCGTAAAAACCGTGGAAATGGACGATCTTTCGGTATCGCAGCGTCGCCATTGATGGCATCGCTGACGCCCTCTTTTCCTGCCCCCCTGCGAAGTTCGACATGTCCGAAGAATTCTACCGCATGAAACGCCTGCCTCCGTATGTGATCGCGGAGACCAACGCCATGCGCGCCACCGCCCGCGCGGCCGGCGAGGACGTCATCGACCTGGGCATGGGCAATCCCGATCTGCCGCCGCCGCCGCACGTGATCGACAAGCTGTGCGAAGTGGCGCGCAAGCCCGACGCCCACGGCTATTCGGCGTCGCGCGGCATTCCCGGCCTGCGTCGCGCCCAGGCCAACTACTACGCCCGCCGTTTCGGCGTGGACCTGGATCCCGACGCCGAGGTGATCGTCACCATGGGCTCCAAGGAAGGTCTGGCCAGTCTGGCGACGGCTATCACCGAACCCGGCGACGTCGTCCTGGCGCCCAACCCCTCCTACCCGATCCACACCTTTGGCTTCATCATCGCCGGGGCGGCGATCCGCAGCGTGCCGACCACGCCGGACGAGCGCTATTTCGAAAGCCTCGAACGGGCCATGGCCTACACCGTGCCGCGCCCCAAGGTGCTGGTGATGAACTATCCGTCCAATCCGACGGCGGAGACGGTCGATCTGGCCTTCTATGAACGGGTCGTCGCCTTCGCCAAGGCCAACGACCTGTGGATCATCAGCGACCTGGCCTATTCGGAACTCTATTACGACGGCAAACCGACCGTCTCGATCCTGCAGGTGCCGGGCGCCAAGGATGTGGCGGTCGAATTCACCTCGCTGAGCAAGACCTACAGCATGGCCGGCTGGCGGATCGGCTTTGCGGTCGGCAATCCCAAGCTGATCGCCGCCATGGCGCGGGTGAAATCCTATCTCGACTATGGCGCCTACACGCCCATCCAGGCGGCGGCCGTCGCCGCCTTGAACGGGCCGCAGGACATCGTCGAGCAGAACCGCGCCCTGTATCACCGTCGCCGTGACGTGCTGGTCGACAGCTTCGGCCGCGCCGGCTGGGAGATCCCCAAGCCCGCCGCCTCCATGTTCGCCTGGGCGCCCCTGCCCCCGGCCCTGGCCCATCTGGGCAGTCTGGAGTTTTCCAAGCAACTGTTGACCCACGCCAAGGTCGCGGTCGCTGCGGGGGTCGGCTACGGCGAAAACGGCGAGGGTTTCGTCCGCATCGCCCTGGTCGAGAACGAGCAGCGCATCCGTCAGGCCGGGCGCAACATCAAGACCTATCTGAAGTCCATGGGCGTCAACGTGCCCCCCGGCCGGGACGTGCCCGACGTCTGATTCTCCCAATTGGTTTGGGAGCCGGCTACGGCCGGCTTCGGACTTCCCAGTCCAGCGTCCAGCGGTTGGCGCCGGCCCGCTTCAGCTCGCTGACGGCGGCGGGCACCTGCCGGTCCAGCCCATCCAGCAGGGCCACGCCCTGGCTGACCGAGGCGACGGTGGCGTTGGTCTGCCAGAAGGGGCCGCCCAGGCCTCTCAGCGAGAAACGGATGTGGACGGTGTCATTGACCTGGGGCATCGGCGTTTCCATCGGCGGCTGCGCGCGGCGACGCGGCTATCGGGAACGGGCGGGAACGGAGAAGATGGTGGATGCGACAGGGATTGAACCTGTGACCCCCTCGGTGTGAACGAGGTGCTCTCCCGCTGAGCTACGCATCCATGCCTTGCGGAGGCGGCGACATAGCCCGGTCGCCCGCCCCGCGCAAGCGTCCGTTTCAGATTCCTGCGGCCCGGACCGCCTCGGGCGTCTCCGCCTCCGGATCGCCGGGCAGCCAGGCGACGTGACCGTTGTAGATGCCTTCGTCCAGAATGCCTTCTTCCTTGGCCACCAGCACCGGGACCAGCATCTGGCCGGTGACGTTGGTCGCCGTGCGCATCATGTCGATGATCCGGTCGATGGCGACGATATAGCCGATGCCTTCCAGCGGCAGACCCGCCGTGGACAGGGTCAGGGTCAGCATGACGATGGAGGTTCCCGGCACCCCCGCCGTGCCCAATGAGCCCAGCACCGCGGTCAGACCGATCAGGATGTATTGGGTCAGGGTCAGGTCGATCTGGAAATACTGGGCGATGAAGATCGAGGCGATGGCCGGATAGATGGCCCCGCACCCGTCCATCTTCACATTGGCGCCCAGGGGCACGGCGAAGGCCGCATAGGCCTGGGGCACGCCCAGACGCTCGACCGTCTGGCGCAGGGTGATGGGCAAGGTGCCCAGCGAGGACGAGGTGGCGAACGCCGTCTGCTGGGCCGCGAAGGCGCCGCGGAAGAAGCTGGTGACTTTCAGCCCGTGCACTTTCAGCAGGCCTGAATAGACCACCAGGATATGGAACAGGCAGGCCGCATAGATGGCGACGATGAACTTCAGCAGCGGCAGCAGGGCCTCCCAGCCATAGCCGCCGACGACCGAGCCGATCAGACCGAACACGCCGATGGGCGTCAGCTGGATCACCCAGCGGGTGATGCGGAAGATGACCGCGGCGCCTTCGTCCACCAGGCGCCGCACCCCCTGGGCCCGGTCGCCCAGCGCCACCAGGGCCACCCCGACCAGGGCCGAGAAGAAGATGATCTGCAGCACCTTGCCCTCGGCCAGGGCCGCGAACGGATTGGTCGGCACCACCCCGATCAGCACCTCCAGCGGGGTCGGGATCACCCGGTCCTTGACCTCGCCCAGCGGCAGGTTGGACAGGCCCACGCCCGGATTGATGATATGGCCGAAGGCGAAACCGACCAGCACGGCCAGCAAGGACGTGATAGCGAACCAGATGATGGTCCGCACCCCCAGCCGCACCGCCCCGGCCCCCTCCCCCAGTT
Organism: Brevundimonas mediterranea; assembly: GCF_011064825.1. Lineage (NCBI taxonomy): Bacteria > Pseudomonadati > Pseudomonadota > Alphaproteobacteria > Caulobacterales > Caulobacteraceae > Brevundimonas > Brevundimonas mediterranea. Next base: position 3,237,556 of record NZ_CP048751.1, on the reverse strand, counting down.
TGGCGATGGAGCTGGCGATGGTGAACAGCACCAGGGGCGCCACAACCATCCGGATCAGGTTCAGATAGACGTCGCCGATGGGCTGCAGCCAGACCTCGGCCCGTTCGCGCAGGATCAGCCCCGCGACAACGCCCAGGGCCAGGCCGGCGAAGGTGCGTTGCCACAAGGGTATTCTGAAGAAACGAGCGAACATGGAGGCGCTTTCGACAAGGGGTGCGCCAAACTGGTCATCGCGCCGGCTATCCGCAACCGCGCGAGTGCGGGTTCAGACCCCAGATTTACTGTCCGGCGCCCTCAGAATTTCAGCGCTCTCATCACGTAGAAGTCGGACAGGACGCCGTCGATCGCCTCCTCGACGTCCTCGAAGGCGTCAATCAGGACGTCGCCGCCCAAGGTATCGACCGGAACCGGCGTGTAGCCGAAGGTCGTCAGTATGCAGGGCATGCCTGCGTCCCGCGCCGCTTCGGCGTCCGGCGCCGCGTCTCCGACCATGATGGCCCGTTCTGGGTCGCCGCCGCCCTTGACCACGGCCTCCTTCAGATGGGCGCCTGCGGGCTTTCGCGCGCTGACCCGATCCGGCCCGACGATGGCGGCGAAATGCCGGGTCAGGCCCAGCTTCTCGAGCAGAAGCTCTGACAGGTCCGACCGCTTGTTGGTCGCCACCACCAGGATCGCCCCGCGTTCGATCAGCCGCTCCAGCGTCTCGACTACCCCCTCGAACGGCTGCGAACCGTCGGCGATGTGGGCGGTGTAATCGACCAGAAACCGCTCGAACAGCTCGTCCGATTGCGCCCGTTCGACCGATGCCCCGGCCGCCTCGAACCCATGAACCAGCAGCGCCCGCGCCCCCGAACCGATCAGGGTCGAGGCGGCTTCCATCGGTACGGGCGGCAACCCTTCCTCGACCAGCAGCCGGTTCAGGGTTTCGGTCAGGTCCGGCGCGGAATCGACCAGGGTCCCGTCCAGGTCGAAGACAATGGTCCAGCCTTCCAGGTCGCGATCGGTCATCCACATCTCCCGCTGGCCCGCATGATGGGCTAGATCGCAGGACGACTAGACGCCGGAACGATTCATGACCAGCCAGACGCGCCCTCGCGCCGCCATCATTCTCGCCGCCGGCCAGGGCACCCGGATGAAATCGCCCCTGCCCAAGGTGCTGCATCCGGTCGGCGGCCGCGCCATGCTGGACCACGCCATCGACGCGGCCCAGGCCCTGGGCTGTCAGAAGATCGTCGTGGTGGTCGGCGCCCATTCGCCCGAGGTCCGCGCCCATGTCGTCAAACGCCTTGGCGAGGCGGCCATCGCCGTTCAGGACCCGCCCCTGGGCACGGGCCACGCCGTCCGCGCCGCCGAACAGACCCTGGCCGGATTCGACGGGGATGTGGTCGTGACCTATGGCGACGTGCCTCTGCTGAAGGCCGCCGACATCGAACCCGTGTTCAACCCCGAGGGCCTGACCGTCATCGGCTTCGAGGCGCGCGATCCGGGCGCCTATGGCCGGCTGATCCTCGACGGCGACGCCCTGGCCGCCATCACCGAGGCCAAGGAGGCCTCGCCCGAGGTCCTGGCGATCACGGCCTGCAACTCCGGCGTCATGGCCGCTCCGGCGGACCTGCTGTTCGCCCTTCTTGCCGATGTCCGTAACGACAACGCCAAGGGCGAATACTATCTGACCGACGTGGTCGAACTGGCCCGCAAGGCCGGCCGCCCGACCCGCGCCGTCTTCGCGGCCGAGGATTCGGTCATGGGCGTCAATTCCCAAGCCGAACTGGCCCAGGCCGAGGCCCTGTTCCAGAGCGTGCAGCGGGACGCCTTCCTGGCCGCCGGTGTCACCATGGCCGCGCCCGACACCGTCCACTTCGCCTGGGACACCCAGGTCGGCGGCGGAACCGTGATCGAGCCCTTCGTCGTCTTCGGTCCCGGCGCGGTGATTGAAGGCGGCGCCCGAATCCGCAGCTTCAGCCATATCGAGGGCGCGCGCGTGGCGTCCGGCGCAGAGGTCGGCCCCTACGCCCGCCTGCGGCCCGGCGCGGACCTGGCCGAGGGGGTCAAGATCGGCAATTTCGTCGAGGTGAAGAATGTGAAGATGGCCGCAGGCGCCAAGGCCAATCACCTGGCCTATCTGGGCGACGGCTCGATCGGCGCGGCCGCCAACATCGGCGCCGGAACCATCTTCTGCAACTACGACGGCTTCAACAAGGCGCAGACCGAGGTCGGCGCCGGCGCCTTCGTCGGTTCGAACTCCAGCCTGGTCGCCCCGGTCGTCATCGGCGACGGCGCCATCGTCGCCTCGGGCTCCGTGATCACCGAGGACGTGCCGGCCGACGCCCTCGCCTTCGGCCGCGCCCGTCAAACCCACAAGCCGGACGCCGGCGCCGCCTTCCGCGAGAAGGCCAAAGCGAAGAAGGAAGCGGCCAAGGCCGCCAAGCTGAAATGAGCGATCTACAGAAGAAGAACGCCGGCGAGGCCGCTGCGGCCCATGTCGAGGCCGGCATGATCGTCGGCCTGGGCACCGGCTCGACCGCCGCCTGGTTCGTCAAGGCCCTGGCGGCGCGCGGCCTTTCTGGGCTGCGCTGCGTCCCGACCTCGGAGAAGACCGCCGATCTGGCGCGCGAACTGGGCCTGACCCTGTCGACGCTGGAGGACACGCCGCGCATCGATCTGACCGTCGACGGCGCCGACGAGGTCGGTCCCGGCCTGGCCCTGATCAAGGGCGGGGGCGCGGCCCTGCTGCGCGAGAAACTGGTGTGGGAGGCGTCCAGCCGCTGTATCGTCATCGCCGACGCCGCCAAGGTGGTGCCGGTGCTGGGAACCTTCCCCCTGCCGATCGAGGTCGTCGCCTTCGGTCACAAGACCACGGCCAACCGCATCGCCGACGTCCTGATCGACCATGACATCAACTCGCCGGCCCGCGTGCGCCAGGCGGATCGCGGCCTGGTCCGCACCGACGGCGGCAATCTGATCTATGACGCCGGCTGCAAGGCCATCCATGATCCGGTCCGTCTGGCCGATGATCTGAAACTGATCACGGGCGTGGTCGAACACGGCCTGTTTCTGGACCTGGCCGACCTGGCGATCATCGGCACGGACAGCGGGGTCGAAACCCTGACGCCCTGATCTCCCTCCACCTGGCGACCTTGCTCCAGGGTGTCCCGGCGCCTAAGTCCCACGCCTCGCCCCCGGTGTGACCGGAACCGATTTCAGACGATTCAGACTATTCAGACGCTGTTTTTTTGAGTCTGAACGGAGCACCCGATGGCCGACTACGACTACGACTACGACCTCTTCGTCATCGGCGCCGGCTCCGGCGGGGTTCGCGCCGCGCGCCTGACCGCCCTGGGCGGCAAGAAGGTCGCGGTGGCTGAGGAATACCGGGTCGGCGGCACCTGCGTGATCCGGGGCTGCGTGCCCAAGAAATTCATGGTCATGGCCTCCGAGGTCAGCCACGCGCTCGAGATCGCCGAGGGCTACGGCTGGTCCTTCGACAACGCCCGGTTCGACTGGCCGACCTTCCTGGAGGCCAAGGACGTCGAGATCGCCCGCCTGTCGGGCATCTACGCCGCCAACCTGGGCAAGGCCGGGGTGGAGCTGGTTCATGGGCGCGCCGTACTGAAAGACGCCCATACGGTCGAGATCGTCGGCAAGAACCAGACCTTCACCGCCGAGAAGATCCTGATCGCTACGGGCGGCCGCCCGTGGAAGCCGGAAAGCCTGGAGGGCATCGAACACGCCATCACCTCCGAAGAAGCCTTCCACCTGCCCGAACTGCCCAAACGCATCCTGATCGCAGGCGGCGGCTATATCGCGGTGGAGTTCGCGGGAATCTTCGCCGGCCTGGGCGTCGAGACCACCCTGATTTACCGGGGCCCCAACATCCTGCGCGGCTTCGACGACGATGTGCGCGCCCACCTGGCCGGCGAGATCGAGAAGCGCGGGATCAAGGTCGTCCTGGGCTGCCAGCACGAGAAGATCGAGAAGACCGCCACAGGCCTGGTCAACCACCTCGAGAACGGGATGAAGCTGGAGACCGACGTGGTCATGTTCGCCACAGGGCGCATCCCCCACGTCAAGGACCTCGGCCTGGAGGCGGCCGGCGTCGAACTGAACGACGAGGGCGCGATCAAGGTCGATCCCTGGTCCAAAACGACGGCCGACAATATCTGGGCCATCGGCGACGTGACCGACCGGATGAACCTGACCCCCGTCGCCATCCGCGAGGCCGTCGCCTTCCACCAGACCGTCTATCGCGACAATCCCCAGCATTTCGACTACGAGGCCGTCGCCACCGCCGTCTTCAGCCAGCCGCCTGTGGGCATCGTCGGCCTGACGGAATCCGAGGCGCGTCGGTCATGTTCGGCCGGGGTCGATGTCTATCTGACCCGTTTCCGGCCGATGAAATACGCCTTCACCGGATCAGAGGAGCGCGTCCTCATGAAGCTGGTGGTCGACGCCGAAAGCCAAAGGGTTGTCGGCGTACACATCGTCGGGCCCGACAGCCCGGAAATGATCCAGCTCGCCGCCATCGCCGTGAAGGCCGGCCTGACCAAGGCCCAATGGGACGCCACCTGCGCGGTCCACCCGACCATGGCCGAGGAACTGGTCACGATGAGAGAAAAACAGTCGGGCGCGACCTCGGCGGGGTGACGGCGGGGTCTTTGAGCGGCCGAACACCTGTCTAATAGTGCGTTTTTACAGTGACTTGCGACGACTTGCTGATAGCGTGAGACCGCTCCCGGAACCGTTCGATCAGATCCAGCCGCGCGCTGTCCGGAACCGGCGTGGCGCTGGGGCCGTCGTTGCGGAACAGCATCAGCTGAGTGTCGCCGCCCCCGGCCATCGGCCAGTCCGGCCGCCCCACCCCATTGGGGTCGCCGGACCGTGAGAAGGCGGTCCAGTAGCCCATCATCGCCGCCGAGGCCGCGACATCCGCCTCTCGGACCGGATAGGGCAGCAGCGGCAGGGTGCCGAACACATAGGGGCGCTCGATGGCGTGGGTCGCCCCGCCGTGCGGTTCGGGATTGTCCGGCGACGAGATGTCGAACCGGTATAGATAGGCCGGATGCCCCGCCGCCGCGTGCAGCCGCGCTAGCCGCCGCGCCGGCTCCGAGAAGACCGCGTCGGTGATGAAGCCCCGGTCGAAGCCCGCCTCCCCGCCATAGGCCGCCGTGATCGTGGCCCGCTCCAGCCAGGTCAGGTCGTCGTCGATCATGCCGTAGCCGTTGCGATCCGTCGGCTTCATCCACCAGAACTCGGCGCTGTTGGTCCCGATCACCATCGGCACAGGCGCCTGCCGCCCGGACCGGAAGGCCGCTTCCACGGTCGAAGGCACGATCCGGCCGTCGATCAGGGACAGATCGCCGTTAGCGAAGACGGGCGCCGGGGTCAGCAGCAGCTCGACCGGCGCAGCGCGCAGATCCGCTGCAGTCAACAGGTTATGACCGTGGGCCCAGACCTCGCCCCGCTCACGCGCCGACGGCAGGTCATAGGCGCCGCGCCGGTCCAGCGGGGTCTGCAACTCGCGCCCCAGGCCCGACTGCACGATGGCGCGGTCGAACAGGCCCCGCGCCGGCGGCGAAATCATCATCCGGGTGACGATGGCGCCACCCGCCGACTCCCCGAAGATCGTCACATTGGCCGGGTCGCCGCCGAAGACCGCGATGTTCGCCCTGACCCACTGCAGGGCCGCGATGACGTCCATCAGGCCGTAGTTGCCCGCCGCCTCGTCCGCCGGTCGTTCGGCCGCCAGGGCCGGGTGATCGAAGAAGCCCAACCGCCCCAGCCGATAGTTCATCGAGACCACGACCATGCCCTGACGGGCCAGATGGGATCCGTCGTACAGGGCCGCCGTGCCCGATCCATTGACCAGGCCCCCGCCGTGGATCCACACCATGACCGGGGCCGGCGACGCGGCGACGTCGGTCGGCCGCCACACATTCAGGTTCAGGCAGTCCTCGCTCATCGGCAAGGGCCCCACGCCGGGATCGCCCTGCGGCGTGGCCTGGATGCAGATCGGCCCATAGGTCGAGGCGTCGCGCCGCCCTTCCCAGGTCGGGGCCGCGCCCGGCGGCCGCCAGCGCAGTTCCGCCACCGGCGGGGCCGCATAGGGAATGTTCTTGAACGCGGCGACCGTGTCGTCGGCCCGCCCGGCCAGCACGCCTTGGGCCAACTGGACGACCGGCTGTTCGGGAGGCGGCTGATCTGTCGGTTGAGCCATCATGAGGGAGAGGGTGGCCAAGGCGCCGGCAAATGTCATGTCCCGTCCTTAGCAAATTCTCCTGACACGCCAATGACGATCAGGTGAAAGGCGAATTCTGGGTACGGTAGCGAACTCTTTGCCTCCTCGCGCGTTCGGCACCGGTTGGGCTGGGGTGTAGATTGACAGTACAAGTGAAACCGGGCGCTTCCGTAGTCGATTTGGCGGCGGCCTTCGAGGCGTCGCCAAATCCTTATCTTCTGCTTACGCCGGATCTGCGCATCGCCGAGGTCAATCAGGCCTATGTCGAGGTCACAGGCGCTCGCCGCGAGGACATCCTGGGCCGTCCCCTGTTCACGACCTTCGACGCCGGCCCCGGCGAAGATGCGCCCGAAAACGTGCGTCAGGTCCGGGCGTCCCTCGAAAAGGCGCGCGACACCCGCCAGCGCGACCACCTCGCCGTCGTGCGATACGCCATGCCGCGCAAATTGTCCGACGGCCAGGAGGTGTTCGAGGAACGAATCTGGAGCGCGACCCATACGCCAGTCCTGAACGCTGAAGGCGATGTCGTGCTGCTTCTTCAGCACACCATGGACATCACCGACCTGTCGCCGGCGATCCGGACAGATGAACCGACAACCGCCCTGGACGCCTTGGTCGGCGGGTCGGTCCTGCGGCGAGCCCAGTCGGTTCAGGAGGACAATCGTCGCCTGGAGAGCGAGCGCAACCGTCTGGTCGAGATGTTCATGCAGGCGCCGGGGTTCGTAGCCATCCTGACCGGCCGCAACCACTGTTTCCAGATGCACAACGACGCCTACAGCCAGTTGATCGGCCATCGCGACATCGCGGGCAAGTCCATACGCGACGCCCTGCCGGAGCTGGTCGGACAGGGCTATTACGAGTTTCTAGACACCGTCTTCGAAACGGGCGAGCCCTATGAAGGGCGAGAAAGCCTGGCGAAATTACAAAGGACTCCCGGCGGCCCGCTGGAAACCCTCTATCTCAATTTCATCTATCAGCCGATCCGTGACGAGGCGGGCGCCGTGGTCGGCATCTTCGTTCAGGGCCATGACGTCACAGCCAACGTCCTGGCGACCCAGCGCCAGAAGCTGATGATCGACGAGTTGAACCATCGGGTTAAGAACACCCTCGCCACGGTCCAGTCGATCGCCATCCAGACCGCGCGTTCCCACGTCGACCCCGCCACCTTCGCCGCAACCTTCCAGTCGCGGATACTGGCCCTGTCCCACACCCACGACCTGTTGACGCGAACCCATTGGGAAGGCGCGGATCTGCGGGCGATCCTGGAACACGAAACCGAAGCCTTCGGTCCCACCCGCATCAATCTCAACGGCCCTGCGACGGCGCTGCCCCCCGCCACAGCCCTGTCCCTGGGCATGATCTTCCATGAGCTTGCGACAAACGCCGCCAAATACGGAGCCCTTTCCACGCCCGATGGGCGTGTTCTGATCGACTGGAGTTTGGCCGATCAACGCGATCGAAAGCTGAAGCTTGTCTGGCGTGAAATAGGCGGTCCGAAAGTTACGCAACCGGACAGAAGAGGCTTCGGTAGCCGATTGATTGAACGAAACATTCGCCACGATCTGGCGGGGGAGATCGATCTAGTCTACGCCAGCGATGGATTGATTGCGGAACTGACGGTTCCACTCGACAGGACACCCGCCCCATGACCCAACCTCTAAACGGTCGCCGCATACTTGTGGTGGAAGACGAATCCCTGGTCGCCATGTTGCTCGAGACCATCCTCGAGGACATGGAGTGCATTCCCGTCGGCCCCGCGTCCAATATCGACGATGGTGAAGCCATGGCGCGCGACACTGTCGATCTCGACGCCGCCCTGCTGGACGTCAATGTCGCCGGCCGTCAGGTCTTCCCGGTCGCCGAGGCGCTGAAGGCGCGCGGCGTGCCCTTCGTCTTCTCCACCGGCTACGGCGAAGGTGGGTTGCCGGAAGAGTGGCGCGGCGCCACCACCATTCAGAAACCCTTCACCGAGGCCGCCGTTCGAGACGCCCTGATGAAGGTCATGGGCGTCGCCCAGGTCTAGAAATCAGGCGGACCGTCGATCCTTGCAGGATCGGCGCTTGTCCTGACGCCGTCTCTCCAGCGGCCGTGCAGCATGGGCTTGCCCAGCCAATAGGCCAGCTCTGCGGGGCGCTGGACATCCCAGGCCGCCAGGTCGGCGACCTTGCCGACCGCCAGGGTTCCGATCTGATCTTGCAGCCCCAGGGCCCATGCGGCTTCCCGCGTCGCGCCCGCCAGGGCTTCTTCCGGGGTCAGGCGAAACTGAACACAGGCCAGGTTCAGGGCGTCGGTCATGGACGCGACAGGAGAGGTGCCGGGATTGCAGTCGGTCGCAACGGCCATGCGAACGCCATGGGCGCGTAACAGACCGACCGGGGGCGCCTGGGTTTCGCGCAGCATCAGGAAGGCGCCGGGCAGCAGAACCGCCGTCACCCCTGCCCGCGCCATGGCTTTGATTCCGTCTTCCGTCGCATGTTCTATGTGATCAGCCGACACGGCGCCGTAACGCGCCGCCAAGGCTGCGCCGCCCCCGTTCGACAACTGATCGGCGTGCAGCTTGACCGGCAGGCCCAGGGTGCGGGCCTTGTCGAACAGGCGCGCCACCTCCTCGATCGAGAAGGCGATAGGCTCGCAATAGGCGTCCACGGCGTCCACCAGCCCCTCGGCCTGTGCGGCCGGCAGGATGTGATCGACGGCCAGATCGACATAGGCGGCGCGGTTCGCCCGATGCTCGGGCGGAACGGCGTGCAGACCCAGATAGGTGGTGCGCACGCGAACCCCGCCTTCCCGGCCGATGCGGCGGGCGACCCGCAACATCTTCAATTCGCTGTCCTGATCCAGTCCATAGCCCGACTTGATCTCGACCGTGGTGACGCCCGTGGCCTTGAGCCCTTGCAGCCGGTCCATGGCGGAGGCGTACAGTTCGTCCTCCGACGCCGCGCGCGTGGCCTTGACCGAAGCGACGATCCCGCCGCCGGCGCGGGCGATATCCTCATAGGTGGCCCCGCCCAGCCTCTGTTCGAATTCGCCCGAGCGGTCGCCGCCGAAGACCAGATGCGTGTGACAGTCGATCAGTCCCGGCGTGAGCCAGCGTCCGCCCAGCCGCTCCGTCTCGACCGCCTCCACGGACGGCAAATCCGCGCGCGGTCCGATCCAGGCGATACGGCCGTCGGCGATGACCACGGCGGCGTCGCGGATGGCCCCATAGGCGGCCCCGCCCGGAACCATGGTGGCGGCATGACAGTCGATCAGCAGGCGGTCGGCCTTCATCGGCTCAGGTCCTTGGCGTGGGCGGAGGAGAAAAGCGCGACCAGATCATAGCGATCCCCAGGGAACAGCTGACGAACCCGCGTCACGCCCTGGCCGTCGCGCCAGGTCCGCCTTTCGACAGACAGACAGGCCGCGCCGGGCTTGATCTGCAGCAGACGCGCGGTCACGGCGTCGGCCTCCATGGAGCCGATCCGGTTCTCGGCCTCGGTCCAGGGTTCATAGTCCAGAAGCCAGGTTCCAGGCGGAGTGATTTGAAAATTCACCTTTATCGCTTGGGGAGCCGCGGCCAGAGCGATCAGTCGATGCTCCAGAGCCAGAGGGATCGCGTCGGCGCTATGCAGACAGGTCAAGGCCAGGAGCGGACCGCCGGCGGCGAGTTCGATTTCAGCGCCGCCGTCCGGATCGCGTTCCATCTGGTCCAGCAGCCTGTAGCCATAGGCCTGGCCCCGCTCCATCACCTCGGCTCGCAGATCGGGGATGGCCAGGAAGGCGGCATGGGCCTTGGGCTGGGCCACGAAGCTGCCCGCGCGACGCCGCCGTGTGACCAGTCCCCTGCCCGCCAGTTCCGACAGGGCCTTGGAGACGGTGGCGCGCGAACAGCCGTATTGGGCGGTCAATTCGTGTTCGAAGGGAATGCGTGCGCCCGGCGACAGCTCGCCCGAGAGGATGCGGCCTTCGAGGTCCGCGTAGATTCGGCGGTGCAGCGGCTCCGGCGTCATCCCAGCACCGTGTTCAGGGCCTTGCGGTACCGTGCCTCGATAGCCTCGCGCGCCACATGCCGCCCGTCCCGCACCACCTGCCGCCCCGCCCGCCAGACCGAGGCGACGGCGCCCGCCGGCGCGCCGAAGATCCAGCTGTCCAGCAAGGCGTCGCCCGAACGGCCATGGAAGCCGGCGCCGCGCGTATCCAGGCAAACCAGATCGGCCGATCCGCCGATGACCAGGTCGTTCGCCGCGCCCCCGACCTGGCGCCCGCCCGCCAGCACGCCTTCGAACAGGGCGCGTCCTGTCGAGCGATCCGCATCCGCCATGACCGAACGGCGCCTCAAGGCCAGCCGCTGGCTGTATTCCAGCATCCGCAGTTCCTCGGCCACGCCGATCTGCACATTGGAGTCGGTCCCCACGCCGAACCGCCCGCCCGCCTGCGCATAGGCGGCGGCCGGAAAGACGCCGTCGCCCAGATTGGCCTCTGTGATCGGGCACAGGCCGATGACGGCGCCCCGTTCGATCACGCCCCGCCACTCCGCCTCGGTCACATGGGTCGAGTGGATCAGGCACCAGCGCGGATCGACCGGGGCGTTGGCGAGCAGCCATTCCACCGGCCGGGCGCCGGACCAGGCCAGGCAGTCTTCGACCTCCTTGGTCTGTTCGGCCACATGGATATGGATGGGCCCCTCGCCTGCCAGACCGGGCATGGCGGCCAGCTCAGCCGGGCTGACAGCCCGCAGGCTGTGCGGCGCGACCCCCACCACAGCGTCCGCCATATCGGCGGTCAGGCGGCGGCAACGGTCGGTCAACTCCGCGAATCCGTCCAGATCGGTGATGAACCGTCTCTGCCCCCGGGTCGGCGCCAGGCCGCCAAATCCGGCGTGGGCGTAGAAGACCGGCAGCAGGGTCAGGGCGATTCCGGTCGTCTGGGCCGCCGCGACAATCCGCGCCGCGATCTCTCCCCGATCCGCGTAGGCCGCACCGGACGGGGCGTTGTGAAGATAGTGGAACTCGGCAACGCGGGTGAAACCGCCCTCCAGCATTTCGGCGAAGGCCAGGGCGGTGATGGCCTCGATCTCTTCGGGCCCGCCCCGATCAAGGAAGCGGTACATCAGGTCACGCCAGGACCAGAAATCATCATCGCCGTGTTGGCCCTGGGGTCCACGCGCCTCGGTCAGACCGGCCATGGCGCGCTGGAAGGCATGGCTGTGGACATTGACGACGCCCGGCAAGGCCACGCCGTCTCCTTCGTCTGCGGGTCCGCGGGATACGCCGGTCTCGAGGCTTGAAATCCGACCCCTCGCAATGCCGATCCGCACATCCCGCGCCCAGCCGTCCGGCAAGAGGGCGGCCTCGAACCAGAGGGTGCGATCCACAGGCTGCGACTCAAGGCTCACTGGACAGGTCCGTCTTGTTGCGATCAATATGTCTAGACATACCACGACGGATCGATTTGGCGAGGGAGGCCGAGATGACGCGTGACTGGCTGACCGTCCATGAGGGCTCGGGGCCGCTGGTGATAGGCTTGCCGCACACGGGGACCGAAATCCCGGACGTTCTGATGGCGCGGTTTCGATCCCCCTGGCTGGCGCGCAAGGACGCCGACTGGTGGGTGGATCGGCTCTATGATTTCGCCGTGGATCTGGGCGCCACTCTGGTGCGCACCGCAGTTTCTCGCAGCGTCATAGACGTGAACCGCGATCCATCCGGCGTGTCCCTGTATCCCGGCATGACCACCACGGGCCTCTGCCCGGTCGAGACCTTCGACGGCGAGCCCCTGTATCGGGCCGGCGAAGCGCCCGATGCGGCCGAGATCGCAGAGCGTCGAGCGACCTGGTTTGATCCCTATCATGCCCAGCTGAAGGCCCAGATCGACCGGCTGCGCGCCCGTGGCCCCGTCGTCCTCTATGACGCCCATTCGATCCGCTCTGTCGTCCCGCGGCTGTTCGCCGGCGAGTTGCCCCAGTTCAACATCGGCGACAACGACGGGACCACCTGCGCCCCCGAACTGACCCAGGCCGTCGAGGCCGCCTGCGCGATCAGCGGCTCCAGCCTGATCGTCAACGGCCGGTTCAAGGGCGGCTGGACCACGCGTCACTACGGCCGGCCTCACGCCGGCGTTCACGCTATCCAGATGGAACTGGCGGACCGGGGCTACATGGTCGACCCGGCGAGCCCTTTGTCGCCCGACAACTGGCCCAGTCCCTATGAGCCGGAGCGGGCCGAGGCGATGCGTCGAAACCTGCACCGCGTCCTGACCGCCTGTATCGCCTTCGCCGAGAGCCAGACATGAACCAGCCCAACGCTCGCGTCATCCGAAGCCCGCGCGGATCGGAAAGGACGGCCAAGACCTGGGCGGCCGAGGCGGCCATGCGAATGTTGATGAACAATCTTGATCCCGAAGTGGCTGAACGCCCTCAGGATCTTGTCGTCTATGGCGGCGTCGGCAAGGCGGCGCGCGATTGGGCCGCCTTCGACAGGATCGTGGAGACCCTGAAGACGCTGGAGGCCGACGAGACCCTGCTGGTCCAGTCCGGCAAGCCGGTCGGGGTCTTCCGCACCCATGCCGATGCGCCCCGGGTCCTGATCGCCAACTCCAACCTCGTGCCCAAATGGGCGACCTGGGAGCATTTCTCGGAACTCGATCGCAAGGGCTTGATGATGTACGGCCAGATGACGGCCGGATCCTGGATCTACATCGGCACCCAGGGCATCGTCCAAGGCACGTATGAGACCTTCATGGAGGCGGGCCGCCAGCATTACGGCGGCGACTGGTCCGGAAAATGGATCCTGACCGCAGGCCTGGGGGGTATGGGCGGGGCCCAGACCTTGGCCGCGACCATGGCGGGGGCGTCCTGCCTGGCGGTGGAATGCCAGCAAAGCCGGATCGAGATGCGGCTGAAGACACGCTATCTTGATGTGGCCGCCCAGAGCCTGGACGAAGCCCTGGCCCTGATCGAAGACGCAAATCGGACTGGAAAACCTATATCTGTCGGCCTGTTGGGAAACGCTGCTGATATCTTGCCTGAAATGGTCAAGCGCGGCGTGCGGCCGGATCTGGTGACGGACCAGACCAGCGCCCATGACCTGGTGAACGGCTATCTGCCGGCCGGCTGGACCGTCGCCGAGTGGGAAGACAAGCGGGCCAGCGAACCCGCCTCGGTCGCGGCGGCCGCCCGCCCCTCCATCGTGGCCCACGTCCGCGCCATGCTCGACTTTCAGTCGGCGGGGGTTCCTGTCGTCGATTATGGCAACAATATCCGTCAGGTCGCCTTTGACGAAGGGGTGACGAACGCCTTCGACTTTCCCGGCTTCGTCCCCGCCTATATCCGCCCCCTGTTCTGCCGCGGGATCGGACCGTTCCGATGGGCGGCCCTGACCGGTGATCCGGACGATATTCGCAAGACCGATGCGGCGATGAAGCGGCTGTTCCCGGACAACATAGGTCTGCATCGCTGGCTCGACATGGCCGGCGAACGTATAGCCTTCCAAGGACTTCCGGCGAGAATCTGCTGGATTGGATTGGGAGAGCGCCACCGGGCGGGCCTGATGTTCAACGACATGGTGGCGTCCGGTGAATTGTCGGGACCGATCGTGATCGGCCGGGACCATCTCGACTCCGGCTCGGTCGCCAGCCCGAACCGTGAGACCGAGGCCATGATGGACGGATCGGACGCTGTGTCGGACTGGCCCCTTCTCAACGCGCTTCTGAACACCGCCTCGGGCGCCAGCTGGGTCTCGCTGCACCACGGCGGCGGGGTCGGCATGGGCTATTCCCAGCATTCGGGCGTCGTGATCGTCGCCGACGGCACGCCGGAAGCGGCGCAGCGGCTGGAGCGCGTGCTTTGGAACGATCCGGCGACGGGCGTCATGCGCCATGCCGACGCCGGTTACGACATCGCCCGCGCTGCGGCCCGCGAACACGGCCTGAACCTCCCCAGCCTGAAGGCCTGACCTCCATGACGACCCTGACCCTCGGCCGTTCGCCCCTGACCCTGGCCCAGTTGCGCGGCGTCCTGGACGGCCCCGTGACGGTCGCTGTGGCGCCCGAGGCCTGGGCCGATGTGGACAGGGGCGCCGCGACCATCGCCGCCATCGTGGCCGAAGGGCGCACCGTCTATGGGGTCAACACCGGATTCGGCCTGCTGGCCAACACCTCCATCGCGTCCGCCGATCTGGAGACCTTGCAGCGGAACCTGGTGCTCAGCCATGCGTGCGGGGTCGGTCCCTTGCTGCCGGACAGCGTGACGCGACTGCTGATGGTGCTGAAGATCGCCTCCCTGTCACGCGGCGCCTCGGGCGTTCGGCGCGAAACCCTCCAGGCCCTGATCGCGCTCGTCAACGCCGACATCCTGCCCTGCATCCCGTCCAAGGGCTCGGTCGGGGCCTCGGGCGATCTGGCTCCTCTGGCCCATATGAGCTGCGTCCTGATCGGCGTCGGCGAGGCCCGGTGCAAAGGCCAGACCTTGGAGGCCGAGGCCGCACTTGAGCGGGCCGGGCTCAAGCCTCTGGTCCTGGGCCCGAAGGAGGGGCTGGCGCTGCTGAACGGGACACAGTGTTCGACCGCCCTGGCCCTGGCGGGTCTGTTCGCAGCCGAGGCGGTCTTCGCCGCCGGCGTGGCGGCGGGGGCCCTGTCGGTCGACGCCCTGAAGGGATCGGACGCGCCGTTCGACGCCCGCATCCAAGCCCTTCGGGGTCAACCCGGTCAGATCGCCGTGGCCGCACGGCTCAGGACCCTGATGGCGGGTTCGGCCATCCGCGACAGCCACCGCGACGACTGCGCCAAGGTGCAGGACCCCTATTCGCTGCGCTGTCAGCCCCAGGTCATGGGGGCGGTGCTGGACGTCCTGACCACGGCGGCCGCGACGCTGGAACGCGAGGCCAACGCCGTGACGGACAATCCCCTGGTCTTCATCGAGGACGGGGATGTCATATCCGGTGGAAACTTCCATGCTGAACCCGTTGCTTTTGCAGCCGATCAGATCGCCATGGCCCTGTGCGAGATCGGCAATATCTCCGAACGCCGGACCGCCATCCTGGTCGATCCGAAGATGAGCGAACTGCCGGCCTTCCTGGTCAAGGAAAGCGGCCTGAACTCAGGCTTCATGATTGCCCAGGTCACGGCGGCGGCCTTGGTCGCCGAAAACCGGATGGTGGCCCATCCGTGCAGCGTGGACACGGTTCCCACCAGCGCCAATCAGGAAGATCATGTCTCCATGGCGACCCACGGCGCCAGGCGGCTGCTGGACATGGCCGAGAATACGGCGACCGTGGTCGGAATCGAGTTGCTGGCGGCGGCCCAGGGGCTGGAATTCCATCGTCCCCTGACCAGTTCGCCCCTGCTGGAACAGGTCGTCACCGTCGTGCGTGAGGCGGCCGCGCCCTACGCCAGCGACCATTATTTCGCGCCGGATATCGCCAGGGCGACCGACGGCGTGCGTGCGGGACGGTATCGCCTCTTCGCGCACGACCTGCTGCCGTCCGCATAGGTCGCTGACCTCTATTCGTCCAGCGGCTGAAGCGGCGCCCGGCGCAGGGCTGAAAGATTAGCGGAATTCGTGCAGAAGCAGACGGTTCTCAACTGGCGCATGACCAGTTGGAAGTGGGCGACCACCGCTTCCGTCGACACCATCGCCGCCGACAGGACGCCGGCGGCCTGACCCGCGATGTCGGCCCCAAGGCGGATCGCGCGCGCGACGTCCAGACCGTCGCGCACGCCGCCCGAACCGATCACGACCGCGTCTGGACAGGCCCGGCGCACATCAACGATGGCCCGCGCCGTCGGCATGCCCCAGTCGCCAAAGGCGGCGGCGTGGGCCCTGTCGCCGGGATCCGTCGCCCGCTCGCCCTCGATGAGCGCCCAGTTCGAACCGCCCGCGCCGGCGATATCCACGGCGGCGGCGCCCATGTCGATCAAGCGGCGCGCGGTTCGGCCCGACAGGCCGGCCCCGGTCTCCTTGACCACCACAGGAACCTCGATCCTGCGGATCAGAGCTTCCAGTGCGGCGCCGACGCCCCACCAGTCGCGATCGCCTTCGGGCTGACAGGCTTCCTGAAGCGGGTTCAGATGGACGATCAGGGCGTTCGCCCCGATCATCTCGATCACCCGCCGCGCCTCGTCCAGACCGAACCCCCGCGTCAGTTGCGCCGCGCCGATATTGGCCAGGATGGGGGTGTCGGGCGCCCGGTGGCGCAGCCCCATGTCCAGGCCGCCGCTGGCCCCCTCTTCCAGAGCCGTGCGTTGGGACCCGACCGCCAGGGCGATTCCCAGGTGCTGGGCCGCCTCGGCCAGACGGGCGTTCACGGCCTCGGCCCGCGCCGGACCGCCGGTCATGGCGCTGATCAGCAGGGGCGCCTTCAATCGGCGCCCCAGGAAGTCGGCGCCCAGGTCGATCTTGTCGTGATCCAGATCCGGCAGGGCCTCGTGCACGAACCGGATCGCGTCGAACCCGGCGTCGCGGGCGTGCCGACCACGCCCGGACAGCACCACGTCGAGGTGCTGATCCTTGCGGCCAAGGGCGCCGGGCGAAATGGCGTCGGTCATTCGGCTCGCCTAGGACCGGATCGTGGCCCGGATGCGGCGGTCAGGGCTGGCGTTCGACGGTCAGGGCATAGGCGCCCGTCTCATTCGGGCCCAACGACCGAGCTCGGACGACGAACCAGCCGTCTTCCGGCGCGGTCCAGTCCAGCTTGGCGTGGGTGTCCGAAAGACCGTCGTCGTCCGTGGCCAGGCTGGTGAAGTCCTCGCCGTCCTCGCCCAGGTCGATGAAGGCGTCGAAGGCGTTGGAGACCAGGGTGATCCGCAGCTTCTCATCCTTCTTCGCCTGGAACCGATAGGCGTCGTAATAGGCGCCCCCGTCGATCAGGGCGTCGGAAAGGCTCAGCGTGCCGCGCGCCGTCGCGCCGACCAGTATACTGCCCGGCTTGGGCTCCGGGCCGCGATCGATCAACGCCAGCGAATAGAGCCCCTTCCCCTCGTTCGACAGCGGAGAGGCCCGCAGGATGTAGTCGCCGGACGACGGCAGGGTGAAGTTCAGACGCGAATCCGTGCCCTCGCCCAGCCCGTCGTCATCGCTCGACAGGGCGGAAAACTCGCCGTCGGCGGCGCTGATCTCGAGATAGGCGTCGAAATCGCCGGATCGCAGAACGGCCTGGACGCGCTGGCCTTCCTGGCCGGTGAATACATAGGCGTCATAGTGTTTGCCCTCGTCGTTCTGGGGCTTTTCGGGCGTGATCTCGCCTTCCACGGTCTGGCCAAAGGTGATCGCAGACGGCGCAGGGGGCGGGGCGACTTCGCTGATCTTGAGGGTGAAACGGCCTTCGCCGTCATCGCCCAGGGCGCGCGCCTCGATCAAATAGTCGCTGGCCGTCTCCAGCGTCCGGACGATACGAGAGTCCGTGCCGGAACCGGCGCCGTCGTCGTCCTGATCGAGAATCGAATTGTCCGACGCCTGGCGCAGGGTCAGATAGGTGTCGAAATCCTTCGACGACATCTCGATGGCGACGCGCTGGCCCGCCTCAGCCGTGAACCGATAGAATTCGGTGCGCTGGCCGTCGTCGTTCAGTCCCGTCTCATCGTTCAGATTCCCGTCAATGCTGTCGCCGACGGCGATGGGCTTGGCCGGCGGCGCAGGCGGCGCTTCCGACAGGCCCAGGGTGTAGGCGCCCTCCCCATCCCTGATGGCGGTGACGCGAATCAGATATTCCCCAGCCGTCGGGGCGGTAAAGACGAGGCGCGAGTTCAGTCCGTCGTCGGGTCCATCGTCGTTCTGAGCCAGTTCGGCGAAGTCGGCCCCGTTCATCCGGCCGACGCGAACCAGTGGATCGAAGGCCTCGGACTCCAGGGTGACGATCACCCTCTGACCTGCAGAGGCGCGGAAGCTGTAGGCGTCGTAACGGCCGCCGTCTTCCTGTTCCGGATCACGGTCCGTCAGCGTCCCGGCTCGCTCATCACCGACGCGAAGGCCGACCGGACGCGGTGCGCGCGGGGGCGCGGGGCGTTCGCGCAGGGACAGGCTGTAGCCCCCGCCTTCCAGCCCGGCCAGGGTGCGGGCGCGCAGAACGTAGGTCCCGCTGGTTTCCGGCGTGAAGCGCAGCCGGGCGTCCGTGCCTTCGCCCAGGCCGTCGTCATCTTCGGCCAGCGGTTCGTCGTCGCCTTCGGCATAGATGGCCAGATAGGCGTCGAAAGCGTCGGACCTCAGCACAGCCTCCAGCCTCTGCCCCGCACGCGCCTCGAATCGGTAGGCGTCATAACGATAGGCGTCCTCGCCGGTCGTGGCCGCGTCCGTCTCGGTCAATGCGCCATCCACCGCAGCCCCGATGCGCAGGCCCTGAACGTCCTGAGCCAAGGCGGGCGAGGCGGCCCAGGCGAGGGCAAGGGCGCTGGCGGCGGCGACGAGGGACGAACGCTTCATCAAGAACACTCCGGAGTTTGTCACGGATCATAGACGCCGAACCATGACGGCTGTAAATCGCCGCATCCTCATCCCCCCGGAGTCTTCCCCATGTCAGCCGAGCCCGCACGCGCGACCCTGATCGACGGCAAGGCCTTTTCGGTCGACCTGGTGGACCGCGTCGCCGCCGCCGCCGCGCGTCTGGAAGCCAGCCAGGGCGTCAAGCCGGGCCTGGCCGTCGTCATCGTCGGCGAGGATCCCGCCAGCCAGATCTATGTTCGCAACAAAGGCGAGACGACCCTGCGCGCGGGCATGCGGTCCGATACGCACCGTCTGGACGAGACCACGACCCAGGACGAGCTTCTGGCCCTGATCGCCCGTCTGAACGCCGACGCCGGCATCCACGGCGTCCTGGTTCAGCTGCCCCTGCCGAAACACATCGATTCATCGGTCGTGCTGGACGCCATCGATCCCGACAAGGATGTGGACGGCTTCCACGTGGTCAACGCCGGACGCCTGGCGGTCGGCCTGCCGGGCCTGGTCCCCTGCACCCCCCTGGGCAGTCTGATGCTGCTGAAGGACCAACTGGGCGATCTGACGGGCCTGAACGCCGTCATCGTCGGCCGGTCCAACATCGTCGGCAAGCCGATGGCGCAACTGCTGCTGGGCGAAAGCTGCACCGTCACCATCGCCCATTCCAGGACCCGCGACCTGCCTGCCCTCTGCCGCACCGCCGACATCCTGGTCGCCGCCGTCGGCCGGCCGGAGATGATCAAGGGCGACTGGATCAAGCCGGGCGCGACCGTGATCGACGTCGGCATCAACCGCGTTCCCTCGGCCGACCCGGTCAAGGCGGCGGAGGGAAAGACCCGCGTCGTCGGCGACGTCGCTTTCAAGGAAGCCGTCGAGATCGCCGGACGCATCACCCCCGTCCCCGGCGGCGTCGGCCCCATGACCATCGCCTGCCTGCTGGCCAACACCTATTCGGCGGCCTGTCGCTCGATCGGCGTCGAACCGGAGCCATTGGACGCTTGAAGCGTTGCGGTCCTGAGGCGATAGTCGCCGCACCGGCGCAATCGCCGACAGGGGAAAATCCATGGCTCGCTTCAACGCTCGCGCTCTGGCTCTGACGACCGTTCTCGTCGCGGCGCCCGCCGTCACCGGCTGCGGCTACAACACTATTCCGACCAAGCAGGAACGGGCCGAGGCGGCCTGGGCCGATGTCCAGGCCCAGTACCAGCGTCGCGCCGACCTGGTGCCCAATCTGGTCGCCACCGTCCAGGGCGCGGCGATCCAGGAACGCACCACCCTGACGGACGTGATCAACGCCCGCGCCCGCGCCACCTCGGTCAATGTCTCGGCCGCCGACCTCAGCAATCCGCAGGCCTTCCAGCAATATCAGCAGGCTCAGGGCCAGCTGTCCGGCGCCCTGTCGCGCCTGCTGGTCTCGGTCGAGGCCTATCCCCAGCTTCAGGCCAATCAGAATTTCCTGACCCTGCAGTCCCAGCTGGAAGGCACCGAAAACCGGATCACCATCGCGCGCCGCGACTACAATGAGGCCGTGCGCGACTACAACACCACCCTGCGCACCTTCCCGAACGTGATCTGGGCCAAGACGGTGCATAGCGGATCGCAACCGATGCAGTTGTTCACCGCCACGGCGGAGGCCCAGTCGGCGCCCCAGGTGAACTTCAACCTGAACGGCGCTCCGGCCGCCACGCCCGGCGGCGGCGCCGCGCCGGTCGCGCCGGGCTCGACCCCGCCCGCCCCGTGAGCCTTCGCCCCGTTCGGACAGGACGTCCAGCGGGCGTCGTCGCCAGTCTGTTCGGTCTGATGGCCGTCCTGCTGTTCGCCGTGCCGGCGACGGCGCAGACGAAGCTCGACTTTCCGCCCCTGTCCGGACGCGTGGTCGATCAGGCTGATCTGCTGGATACGGCGACCGAACAGGCGCTGACCGACAAGCTGGCCGCGTTGGAAGCCCGATCCAGCGACCAGTTGGTGGTGGTCACGGTCCGCAGCCTGCAGGATCAGGAGATCGAGGACTATGGCTATCAGCTGGGCCGGGCCTGGGGCATCGGACAGAAGGAGGGCGACAATGGCGCCCTGCTGATCGTCGCCCCGACCGAACGCAAGGTGCGGATCGAAGTCGGGTACGGGCTGGAGCCGATCCTGACCGACGCCTTCTCGTCCATGGTCATCCGCGACGACATCCTGCCGGCCTTCCGCGACGGCGACTATCAGACAGGCGTCGTCAGGGGCGTGGACGCCCTGATCACCCAGCTGGAGCTGGATCCGGCCGAGGCCCAGGCGCGGGCGGCGGCCGCGGCGACCGAACCAGAGGGCGCGGGCGGCGCGGTGATCCTGCCTGTTGTCATCATCGGCTTGATCTTCACCATCTTTTTGGTCGGCGCGATCGGTTCGGGCGGACGCGGGCGTCGTCATCGTCGCGACGGCGTCACCCCCATACTGATCTGGGCGGCGTCGGAGGCTTTGAGAAACGCCGGTCGAGGGGGCGGCGGCTTCGGCGGCGGCGGCGGATTTGGCGGCGGCGGCGGAAGCTTCGGCGGCGGCGGCGCTTCGGGAGGATGGTGATGCGGTTTACCGAAGACGACCGCGCGCGGGTCGCCGGCGCCATCGCCTCGGCCGAGCGCGGCACCTCGGGCGAGATATTCTGCGTCGTCTCGCGCGGGGTCTCGTCTTACGCGGATGTCAGCCTGGCCTTGGCGGCCGCCGCGGCCCTGCTGGCGCCGACCGCGCTCATCCCGCTGGGCTTCACTCTGTCCTGGCCGGTCGGAGATGGTTGGGAAGCCGCCCACGTCACGGCCCAGGCCGTCGGCGTCGGTCAAGCCCTGGCCTTCTACGCCCTGGTCCAGGCGGTGATCTTCGTCGCGGTCTTCCTGCTGACCCGCATCCCGCCGGTGCTCCGTTGGATCACGCCGCGCAGTCTGCGTCAGGCCCGTGTGCGCAAGGCGGCCCTGCAGCAGTTCCTGGCGCATGGCGTCCACGTCACGCGCGAGCGAACCGGGGTGCTGATCTTCGCCGCTCTGAAAGAACATCAGGTCGAACTGATCGCCGACGAACTGATCCACCAGAAGGTCGATGAAGGGGTGTGGGCCGACGCCGTCGCCGCCCTGACCCGTCAACTGAAGGCCGGCCGACCGGTCGCCGGCTTCGAGGCGGCCATCGACCAGTGCGGCCGGGTCCTGGCGGCCCATTTCCCGCCCCGCGCCGACAATCCCAATGAACTGCCGGATCATCTGGTCCTGCTTTGATCGTCGCACAGGGGTCGCAATCGGCGGCCAAAAGGCCTAGCCGTCCGCTGGATTCGGACACGTCCCTGGGAAATCATGCCCCGCCTTCTGACCTATAACGTCCATCGCTGCGTCGGGACGGACAAGCGGCTGGATGTTGATCGCATCGTCGCCGTGATCGGCGAACACGAAGCCGACATCGTCTGCCTTCAGGAGCTGGACGTGGGCCGGGCCCGCACCGGCAAGGTGGATCAGGCCGAAGCCATCGCCGAAGGCCTGGCCATGACCTCGCGGTTCCATCCGGCCATGAGGGTCGAGGCCGAACTTTATGGCGACGCCATTCTGACGCCGCATCCGGACAAGCTGATCCGCGCCGACGCCCTGCCGACGGTGCGCGGCATCCCCGGCCTGGAGCCGCGCGGCGCCATCTGGTCCGAGATTCAGATCGAGGGCGTCGGGGTCAATGTGCTGACCACCCATCTGGGCCTGGTCCCGCGTGAACAACGCCTGCAGGCGGCGGCCCTGGCGGGAGACGGCTGGTTGGCCGGCTGCACCGGCCCCACCCTGCTGGCAGGCGATTTCAACGCCACTTCCATCACCCGGCCCTACCAGACGCTGGCGCGCCGATTGGGCGATTGTCAGCGCCTTTTGAACCTGAAGCCGTCGGTCAAGACCTTCCCCTCGGGCTTTCCCGCCATCCGTATCGACCATTGTTTCGTCAGCCCGGAGATCCGCATCACAGGGGTCAAGGCGGACTTCTCGCCCCTGGCTCGGGTCGCCTCGGATCACCTGCCGCTGATCATCGACTTCGAGATCGTCCAGCCGTCCCGCTAGGACGAGGCCCCTAGCCGGGGGCCTGGCCGCCTTCCGACGCGGGCCGCGTGCGGTGCGAACGGTTCAGCCTTTTCCAGGGCCGCCAGGCGTCGGTCGATGAGGTGGGGTCGCCCAGTTGCCATTCGGCGAAGATCCGCTGGATCCGCGTCGGCGGATCCGAACCCAAGGACTTGAGCCGGTCACTGCCGAAACTGCTGATGGCCGCGCCCGTCGACCCCAGCACCCCCTCCACAGCCGCAAAATCCTGAGCTGGGACGCCGATCCAGTGACCGATGGTGCGATGGCGATGATGGACGATGACCGCGCGGCCGGCCGCATCGGTCGGCTCGACCGCGACGTCGCATTCGGTGTCCAGCCCCATCGACCGGTTGTTCAGATTGGACGATCCGATCCGCAACAGCCGATCATCGATGATCGACACCTTGGCGTGAACGATGATGCGGTCGCCCTCCGCCGTCAAAGGCGCGAAGGCGAAGAACCGATTGTATTTGTCGGCCTGTTCAAGCCGGTACAACACCTCGGCGCGGGCCGTATCCATGGTCATGCTGTCGAACCAGCTGGGGCTCTTGCCGGTAGAGACGACAACCACTTCCGGGCCGTCGACCTCGGCCAGGCGCTCGGCCAGGGCGGCGGCGATGATCGGCGAGGTGAAATACTGGTTCTCGAAATAGATCAGTCGTTTGGCCCGCCGGATCGCCTCCAGGTGCAAGGCCTCGTTTTCACGCACCTCGTGGCGGCCGCTCCACTTGGGTTCGGTGCGGGCGATGCCGACCGGCGCCTCGGTCATCTGCACCGGCACGCCGTCAGGCCAGGGATCGCTCTCCACCTCGTCCGGCACGGTCCGTTCCCATGTCGCCTTGAACCAGCGTTCGCGCGCCAGATCGCCAAGAGCGCGCGCGGCCGGCCCATCCATCACGCACATCACCTCATGGCGGGCCTTGCAGATCACGCCGTTCGGCAGGGCGCGACGCGGATCTCCGTCCAGATGTTCGACGGAATCCCAACGATCCGTCGAGATGTCGCCCCCGCCGCAGAAGGCGACGCGGTCGTCAATGACGATGACCTTCTGGTGGTGACAGGCCCCGATGGGGCCAGGCGCGTCCATGCGGAACTCGACCATCCGCTTGCGGAACCAGCGCTGGGCGCGGTGGGGATAGAAGCCCTGGGACGCGGCAATCAGCAAAGGCGACTTCCAGATCAGCAGCCGGACGTCCAGGTCCGGCTTGCGCTTCACCAGCATGCGCAACTGGTGGCCGATCTCATGCTGTCTTTCGCCGGGCCGGGTCTCCGGGTCCAGGTGGGTGCGGGGGTCGAACTGCCAACCCAGGACAACGATCGACCGTTCAGCTTTCTGGAGGGCGGAGGACAGCGCGTCGAAATAGGTTTCGTTCTCCATCAGGATGGAAAACCTGTGCGCGATCTCGCTGCGCCAGACGCCCGCTCCGGGGGTCAGCAGACTGCCGTCATAGCTGTCGCCGTCTTGGGTCATTCAGCCTGCCTGCCCGATTCGCATGACACCGCGATGCGGACGCCCTCCTCTTCTCCGTTTCATGCACGCCACGCCCGGTCAATCTTTACGCGGCGGGATTGTGACGTTCGCCAAACAGGCGCATAAAACAATCGGCCATGGGGGCTGTTGGAGACGCCGTCTATGCAGGCGCTGGTGGAACTGATCGCTGGCTTCATCGCATTGCTGGCGGCTGCCGTACTGTCGCAGTTCGGCGTCGACATCCATTCGTCCCAGCCTGCGGAACGCGAAGTCCATCGCAGCGCAGACTGCCGTCCGGACAAGTCCGCCGCCTTCAGCGCAGATACCAGGCGCGATTGCTGATCGCGAACAGTCCACGTCTGTTGAATCTGTACGGCTTGGACCTTGGGTTTTGACCCGCTAGGGTCGAATCGGCGCGTTCTCGCGCGCCACGCGCATGAATCGAGCTCGACGCCTGATGAAATCCCGTAACCGGCCGCCGCTTAAACTGACCAACAACGAGGCCGTCCCGCCCCTCGAGATGCCGGACACGCCTGCGTCTGACGTCGAGATCGAGGTCGAGGTCGAGCCGACGCCCGAGATTGAAGCCGAGCCGCATGCGGAGTTGGAGCCCCTGCCCGTAAGGCCGCCCGAACGGCCCATGTCCGAACGCCGCCGCCGCCGTCTGGCGGAAGAGGCCCGCCAGGCCGAGGAACGCGCCGCCGCTGCTCTGAAACCCAAGCCGGAGCCCCTGCCCGAGGCCGAGCCTGCCCCGCCGCCTGCCGAATCCCTCGACGTCGTCCCGGCCGTGGCGCCGGAGATCGATCCGGAACCGACGTTTGAATCTTCCGCCGCTGTCGAGATGGCCGTGGCCGCAGGCAAGCCCCCGGCGCCGTTCGAGCTGTCGTCGCCTCAAACCCTGAGATCGAGCGTTTCCGCGCGTGCTGCAGCGACCGCGAGCGGCCGGACCGCCTATCTGATCGCCGTCCTGGCCTCGGCCCTGTGGATCGGCGGCGTCGCTTCATGGGCCGCGTATGAGTTCGGCTCCGGCGCGGCGGACCTGGATCCGTTGCGCTTCGCCATCTACGCCCTGATGGCGCTGGCGCCGGCCGGCCTCGCAATAATGCTGGCCCACGCCGTACGTCAGGGCGCCGGTCTGGCCGCCGAGACACGGCGCGCCCGCGATATGGCCGAGGCCCTGGTCGCGCCGACCGCACTGGCCGCCCAGCAGACCGGCCAGGTGCTGAATTCCCTGCGGACCGATATCGACCACGCAGCCCTCGCGGCCGAACGCGCCCGCAACGACATGGTCCTGTTGCGCCAGGCCCTGGCCGAGGAGACGGATCGCCTGAACGCAGCCGCCGAGAACGCCGCCCGCACGGCGCGTCGCCTGACCGAAAACCTCGCTCGCGAGCGTGATCAGATGCAGACCCTGGGCGTCCATCTCGACAGCCAGGCCACGGGCGTCATCGATGCGGTCGAGCGGCAGTCGCGAATGGTCGCCGACGCGTCCGACCTGGCCCAGGCCCAGCTCCGCGAGGCCGAGGCCGCCCTGGCGGCTCGCGCCGCCGATCTGGCCGCCGCGGCCGGCGAGGCCCAGGACGCCGCCCGCGTCGCCGCCGACGACCTGGCCCGCCAGACCATCCGGCTGGAAAACGCCGGCTCCGGCGTGGCCGAACAGATCCAGTCGGTCGAACAGGGGCTGAGCCAGCAGCGGGCCGCCCTGGTCACGGCCGCCTACGCCCTGCGCACCGATCAGGAAGACTTCTCCGCCCAGGTCGAGAGCCAGCGGGCCCAGTTCGTCGAAAATCTGTCGGCGACACGCACAGCCGCCGACGAAATGGGCCGGACGTCTCAGACGTCGATCGAGAGCCTGCGCGAAATCCTGGAAGCCGCCGGCGACCAGTTCCGCGCCCTGGTGGACATGTCCCAACGCGAGGCCGACGGTTTCGACGCCGCAACCAAGGTTTCGCTGGATCGGTTCGAGGCCCTGGCCGCCGACGCCCGCGACACCCTGATGGAGGAAACCCGCCGGGCGCTGGAACAGATGCGCGCCACGGCCGAAGATTCCCGCGCCGCCGCCGCCGACGCCGCCGAACAGGCGCGACTGCGCGCCGACCGGCTGGGCGAGGCCTTGTTCGAGGCGGCCCAAAAGGCCGATCAGGCCGCCGACGCCCGTATCGAGGACGCCCGTCGCATCGTCGGCGAGACCTCGGGCCTGGTGGACGAGGCCGGCGAGCGGATGGTCAAACGGCTGGAAAGCCTGGTGGACCGCCTTAACTCCGCTCTGTCCGAGATCGACACCGCCGTCGCCGATGTGGACGAACGCGCCGCGCGTCTGCCGGAACAGGCGCGCGCCCGCGTCGACGCCGTCCGCGCCAGCGTGGAGGAAGGCCTGGCGTCCCTCGCCGCCGCCTCACGCAAGGCCGCCGAAGACACGGAGGCCCTGGATGTCGGCTTCCAGGAACGGGTCCGCCGCAACTATGACATGCTGACCGAGGCCGTGCGCCTGATGGGGGTGGTCTCGGGCGACGCCCCGACCGGCCGTATTCGCGAGCTTCCGCCTGAGCCGGAACGCCATCGGCAGCCGCGAAGCGCCACGCCGACCGAGCCCTCGCCGGAAGACAGGGCGGCCGACAGAGGCTTCGGGCTTCGCAATCGTCTGCGTCTGGCCCCGACGGAAACGCCGCGCGCTGCGCCCGCGCCGGACGCGGGCCTCGACTGGAAGGATCTGGTGTCCGGCGGCCGCGACGATCCGCCTCTGGATCTGGACACGCCGACGGCCAGCCCTGCGGAAACCGCCGCCCTGTCGGACCGGGTCGCGGCCGCGATCCGCCGCATGGGCGTCGATCCCAATGCGCTCCTGCCCCGTTCACGCGTGGAAGAGGCGGCGCGTCTGCTGGGCGACGGCGACGCCGACGGCGCGCGTCGCATCGTGCGCCGTGTGGCGCCGGCCGCCGTCCGCAGCGTCTCGCGCCGTGTGCTCAGCGACCCCGAACTGCGCGCCGACGCCGAGCGTTATGTGGCCGTCTTCTCTCAGGACATATCCACCTACGCGCGCAGCGGCGACGCTCAGGCCGTGCAGAACCGCCTCGCCTCTGACGGGGGTCGCGCCTTCATGCTGTTGGACGCGGCCGTTGGAGACCTCGGTTGAGGCTTGACGGCGGACCCAAGTTCGAGCCACCTGCCTCGGTCACGAAAACGTCACGCGGTGGGCGGGGTTTAAGGTCGAAATGACGAACGAGACCGAAGGCCCCAACCGGCCTGACCGACGCCCCGGAATCGCGATCTGCACCTATGACGGCGATTCCGGCTGGGATCTGGTCGAGGATCTTTCCGGCGAAGCCTGGAGTCCCCCGGGGGCCCGCACGATCCGGGTGTCCATGGGCGATCCGGACGCCCTCGCCGACACCTTGGGCGCGGATCTGAAAGACGGGCGCTGCCGCGCCGTTCTCCTGGTCGGTCGCACGCACAAGGGCGCCGCCTTCCGCATCCAGATGCGGGCTGAAAACAGGGCCTTGGACCGAAAGGACCGTCTGTCTGTCACCGGTCCGGGCCTGGCCCGCACCACCGCTCCCGTCGCCGACATCCTGCGCGCCCTTCACGCCTCCGGCCTGCCCGCCGAGGCCTCGTCAGAGGCTGAGGACGATGCGGGCTCCTATCTGCTCTATCGCATCCTCGCCGACCTCGACGATGGACCGCACACCCCCGCCGTTGGCCTGTTGCGGTCTCCGGCGTCCGCGGATGAGACGGCGGTGAAGAAGGCGGTCAAGGCCGCCGCCTCGATCATGGCCGGCCATATGGCCCTGTCGCCTCGAACCTAGCCCGAGCAACCAGCATCGGCTTCAAGGCCATGACGGCGATCAGGCCCAATCCGGCCAGGCCGGCCATCGCCAAGTATCCGCCCGCGCCATAGGCGTCGTACAACGGACCGCTCGCCAGGGTCGCCAGACCGATCAACACTCCCGCCGACAGGGTCGAACTCAGGGTCTGGGCCGTCGTCTGGCTGTCGCGTGGGGCCAGCCGTTCGGTCAGTTCGATCCCGGCCAGATAGCTGGCCGCAAAACTGAGGGCGTGCAGCGCCTGGAGCGGCCACAGGATCCACAACGGGGGCGCCGCCGCCATCAGCCCCCAGCGCAGCACGGCCGCCGTCGCAGCGAGCGCCAGCAGCGGCCAGGCTCCAATCCCGCGCCGACGACGCCAGGGATCGACAATCCACATGAAGCCGATCTCGGCCGCCACGGCGAAGGCCCACAACAGCCCCGTCAGATGCGGTTCAATCCCCTGCCCCCGCCAGACAATCGCGGAGAAACCATAGTAGAAGGCGTGGGCCGCCTGCACCGCGCCTATGGCGACCAGGGCCGTCACCAGAACGGGATCTTTCAACAGTCGCCCCATGCCCCGAAACCGATCCCAGCCGGGGATCGGAGGGCCGTCATGCACCGGCTCGGCGGGCAGCACCCGCCGGGCCACGACCGCTATGCCCAGACAGGCCAGGATCACGCCGACGATGACCGCCTCGGGCCCCGTCGCCCGCAGGACGAACCCCACGGCGATATTGGTCGCGACAAAGGCGGCGGAGCCGAAACCGCGCGGCACGGCGAAGCTGAATCCTTCACGACGGGCCAGTCTCAGGGTGAGAACGTCCGTCAGGGGGATGATCGCCGCCGCGCCTGTCGCGCCGATGAACCAGCAGACCGCCCAGGCTGCGAATCCTTCGGACAGACCCGCCGCTCCGTATCCCAGGCCGGCCAGGGCGGCGAGAAGGGCTATGGGCGTGCGGCGATAGCGAAAACCATCGGCCCAGACCGCCAGGGCAGGCCCCGTGATCAGCCGTCCCAGCATGGGGGCGGCCAGAAGAACGCCGATCTCCGCCCCGCTCAGTCCCTGGGCGCGCATCCAGAGGCCGGCGTAGGGCAGGCTGACGCCCAATCCGCCGAACATCAGGACATATTGCAGCGCCGCGCGCGATCTGGATCCCAATTCCATCGCCCGCGCATAGCAGACTTCCCGGATTCGTCAGGCTAGGTTCCTTGCATGACACCGAGTCGCAATCTGATCGTCTTCGCCGCCCTGAACGGGGCTCTTGCCGTCGCCCTGGGCGCCTTTGCGGCCCATGGCGCCGGGCCGCAGGTCAAGACGCTGCTGTCCACCGGCGCCCATTATCAACTGGCCCACGCCGTCTTCGCCCTGGCCTGCACCCTGTGGACCGGCGGCGGTCGATGGGCGCGGATCGCCGGCTGGCTGGGCGCGGCGGGCGGACTTGTGTTCTCGCTCGCCCTGGCCTTCGTCGCCCTGCTCAGTCTGCCCGTCATGGGCGCCGTCGCTCCGATCGGCGGCCTGCTCATGATCGCCGGTTGGCTTTGCCTAGCCTTTGCGGCATTTCGTTCCTAACCCTCAGTACGGCCGCATACGGGCCCAATAGAAAGACCTCGCAAGCATGGCCTTCCCCACGCCCGTCGAGCCGCGTCGCGAACTCTACCCCGAGATCGAACCCTTCGCCTCAGGCTGGATGACCACCGACGGCGTCCACGAAATCTATTACGAGGAAAGCGGCAATCCGCAGGGCCGGCCGGTTCTGGTGCTGCACGGCGGACCCGGCGGCGCCGTCAATCCCGGCATGCGCCGCTATTTCGATCCGGCCCAGTATCGGATCATCATGTTCGATCAGCGCGGCTGCGGCCAATCCCGCCCCCACGCCTCGCTGGAAAACAACACCACCTGGACCCTGATCGAGGACATTGAGCGGCTGCGGGAACGGTGCGGCGTCGACAAATGGGTGGTGTTCGGCGGGTCCTGGGGCTCGACCCTGTCCATGGCCTACGCCATCACTCATCCTGAGCGCGTCCTGGCCCTGGTTCTGCGCGGCATCTTCCTGCTGACCAGGAAGGAGTTGCACTGGTTCTATCAGGACGGCGCCTCGATGATCTTCCCGGACGCCTGGGAAAGGTTCGTCGCCCCCATACCCGAAGCCGAACGCGGCGACCTGATGGGCGCCTATTACAAGCGGCTGATCGGTGACGACGTCGCCGACCGCGAACGTTGCGCGGTCGCCTGGTCCAGCTGGGAAGGCGAGACGGTCAGCGTCGAGGGCCCCAACGCCAGGCCGGACAAGTTCGCCGAACCCGAATTTGCGGTCGCCTTCGCCCGGATCGAGAACTGGTTCTTCACCAACGCGGGCTTCTTCCCGGAGGACGGCTGGATCGTGAAGAATGTGGACCGGATGCGCCACATCCCCTGCTGGATCGCCCAGGGCCGGTTCGATGTCGTCACCCCGATCGCCAGCGCCTGGTCCCTGCACCGGGCCTGGCCCGAGGCGAAGCTGGACATCGTCGCCGACGCCGGCCACGCCTCGTCGGAGCCGGGCATCGTCGACAGCCTGGTCCGCGCCACAGACTGGGCCGCCGGACTCTGATCCCAGAAACGGGCGAATGACGGCGCCGGGCAGGTTCGTCCCGCCCGGCGCCGTTCGTCGTCAGGCCGCGTCCACCAGCACGACCTCGGCGTCCGAGACCGCCTTGACCGTCACGACGTCCTCCTGAGCGATAGCGGCGCCGTCGCGGGCGTTCAGACGAACGCCATTGACCTCGATCTCGCCCTTGGCTGGCACCAGATAGGCCCGCCGGTTCGATCCCAACGCATAGTCGGCGCTGTCGCCGGCGTTCAGCGTCGCCGCCACGATCCGCGCATCGGTGCGGATCGGCAGAGCTTCCGTGTCGCCTTCAAAGCCCGAGGCCAGGACCACGAACTGTCCCGAACGCTCGCCCTTGGGGAAGGGCTTGGAACCCCAGCTGGGCGCCTCGCCGCGCTTGGTCGGCTCGATCCAGATCTGGAAGATCCGGGTCAGCTCCGGCTCGGCGTTGTATTCGGCGTGGCGGATTCCGGTGCCGGCGCTCATCACCTGGACGTCCCCGGCCACGGTGCGGCCCTTGTTGCCCAGGCTGTCCTCGTGAGTGATGGCCCCGTCGCGGACATAGGTGATGATCTCCATGTCGGCGTGCGGGTGGGGCGGGAAGCCGGATCCGGCGGCGATCTCGTCGTCGTTCCAGACCCGCAGATTGCCCCAGCTCATCCGCTTGGGATCATAATAGTTGGCGAAGGAGAAGTGATGTTTGGCGTTCAGCCAGCCATGGTTGGCGCCGCCCAGCGATTCAAAAGGTCTGCGCTCGATCATCGGTCCATCCTCAAGCCGGGCCGTCCCGGCGTCATTGACTTGACGCCAAGATAGAGATCGACGACCGAACAGAAATAGAAACACCTGAAACTCATCGTTTCCAACGCAGAGGCCGCCATGTCCCGCCTGCCCGACCTCGAGGCCATGGCCATCTTCGCCAAGGTGGCGGAGGCCCAGTCCTTTTCCGGCGCGGCCGACGTAATGGGAATGTCCAAGGCGACCGTGTCCAAGGCGGTTACACGGCTGGAGCAGCAGCTGAAGACCACCCTGCTGCACCGGACCTCGCGCCGCTTCTCCCTGACCGACGCGGGTCGGACCCTGGCGGCGCGCGCGGGCCTGATGCTGGCCGAGGCCGAGGGAGCGGTGTCGGAGGCCCTGGACATGTCGGTGACGCCGCGCGGCCTCGTGCGGCTGGCCACCCCCATGTCCTTCGGCATGGCCTATGTCGCCCCCTCCCTGCCCGAGTTTCTGGCCACCCATCCCGACGTCTCTATCGACCTGCATCTGTCGGACGAGGTGATCGACCTGGTCGGCGGCGGATTCGATTGCGCCCTGCGCATCGCCGCCCTGCCGGATTCCTCCCTGACGGCGCGTCGGCTGCGACCCGTCGAGCGCCGGCTGGTGGCCTCGCCGGACTATCTGGCTCAGCGCGGGCGCCCGACCCATCCGCACGATCTGGAGCGTCACGCCTGTCTCGGCTACGCCTACATGTCCACGCCCGATGTCTGGCGGTTCATCAACGACGCGGGCGAGGAGGTGTCGGTCCGGCCGCGCGGCCCGTTGCGGGCCAACAACTCCGACGCCCTGACCGCCTCGCTGTGCGCCGGACTGGGCGTGTTTCCCCAGCCGGACTTCATCTACTGGAAGGACGTCGCCGACGGTCATCTGGAGACCGTGATGAGCGAATGGCGACTGGCGCCCATCGCCCTGCACCTGGTCGCGCCGGGGGGCGGGCCGCGACCGGCGCGGGTCACGGCCATGATGGACTATCTGGCCAGACGGTTCAGCGGCCCCCTGTGGCCCGGTGATACGGTCGGCCGCTGACGCCTCAGCCGCACTTCACCTGCTGGATCACGCCCGACGCCTCGTCATAGACGAAGTTCACCCGGTTCTCGCGATAGTCCATGGTCGCGGCGCAGGTGGTGCACAGCACCCTGAAGCTCTGCCCTTGCGGCGCGGCGGGCAGCGTCGAACGATTGCGCCCGACATAGGCCTGGTAATCCTCGACCCTGCAGGCCTTGAAGGCGGTCTCGCCGCCCGGCGCTGGGGGCGTTGCGGGCGTTTGGGCGCAGGCCGACAGCGCAAGTCCGGCGGCCATCAGGGAACTCAGGATGAAGGCGGTCTTCATGGTCGTCTCCGGGGTCCGTCACGGCCTAGCCGCAGCGGACCTGTTCGATGATGCCGGTGTCGGCGTTGTAGAAGATGTTCAGCCGATAGGCCGAATAGTCCTGGCTGACAGGGCAGGTCGTGCAGGTGACGCGGCGGTTCACCACATCCACCGGCACGGGAATCTCGGTCCGGGACTTGCCGACCAGATACTGCATCTCGCCGGCCTTGCAGATGTCGGTCGTCTGGCCGGTCGGCATGCGGCTGCCGACGGGCGGGTTCAGCTGGGCGCGTTCGACCGTGCGGGGCGCCGGCTGGTCGGCGACGGGCGTCGAACAGGCCGCCAGCAGGCCCAGTCCCACGAACCCGGCGATCAGGCCGCCTTTTCCCAGCGCCCTTCGTCCGTCTGACGCCAATAGGCCAGATTGGCGCCCTGTTCTTTTAGCGTCTTCCAGCGTCCGCGCGCGTATTGCAGCGCCGGCTCGTCCCGACCGTCGAAAATGATGAAGCATCGTTCAAACCCTTCCGTCACGCCCAGTTCTGCGTCGTCGACGATGAACAGCGCCTGAGCGCCGTTCAGGTTCTCTCCCGATTCGCTCAGCAGCACAGGCTGGCGATCCGCATGGGGCTGATCGGCCCGGCCATGCGGCAGGAAACTCTCATCATGAAAACTCCACAGCCGCTCATCGACATCGTCCAGCCGATGGGCGTGCGCCGACTTGATCAGGGCGCGCCAACCCCGCTCGAGCGTCTTCTCGAGCAGGGTCGGCAGCACCTGGTCCAGCGTGGAACGCTCCAGATGGTAGAACCAGATTTCGGGCTTGCCGCTCATCCGGCTCTACCGTCCGGAACTCAGGCTTCGTAGGCGTCGGCCACCATGCGATCCAGCGTGCGCACGGCGAAGCCGACGCCGCCTTCCGGCACGGTGGGGCTGGGGCTCTTGTTGGCCCAGGCGGTCGGGGCGATGTCCAGGTGCGCCCACGGCACGCCGTTGGTGAAGCGCTGCAGGAACAGGGCGGCGGTGATCGAGCCGCCGGCGCGGCCGTTGCCCGTGTTCTTCACATCGGCGATCTTCGAGTCGATGTGCTGTTCATAGATGTCGGGGATCGGCATCCGCCAGAAATTCTCGCCCACCTTCTTCGACGCCGCCAGGATCGGATCGGCCACCGCGTCCGAGTTGGAGAAGACGCCGGCGTAATCCAGGCCCAGGGCCACGATCATGGCGCCCGTCAGGGTGGCCAGGTCGATCATGAATTTCGGCTTGAAACGCTGCTGCGTGTACCAGAGGGCGTCGGCCAGGACGAGGCGGCCCTCGGCGTCAGTGTTGATCACCTCGACCGTCTGACCCGACATCGACACGACCACGTCGCCGGGGCGCTGGGCGTCGCCGTCCGGCATGTTCTCGACCAGACCCAGCACGCCGACGGCGTTGACCTTGGCCTTGCGGCCGGCCAGGGCGATCATGGTTCCGGTCACGGCGGCCGCGCCGCCCATGTCCCACTTCATGTCTTCCATGCCGTCGGCCGGCTTGATCGAGATGCCGCCGGTGTCGAAACAGACGCCCTTGCCGACGAAGGCGATCGGCTGGCCGCCGGCCTCGCCGCCGTTCCACTTCATGACCGCCAACTGGCTTTCGCGACGGCTGCCCTGGCCGACGCCCAGCAGGGTGCGCATGCCCAGCGTCTCCATCTCGGCCTCGCCGAGGATTTCGACCTCAAGACCCAGGCTTTCCAGCGCCTTGACGCGCTTGGCGAACTCGGCCGGGTACAGGACGTTGGCGGGTTCGGACACCAGGTCGCGGGCGAAGATCACGCCGTCGGCGACGGCCGACAGGGGCTCCAGCGCGGCCTCGGCGGCGCGCAGGTCCGACGTCACGACGCGGATCGCGGTGATCGACGGGATCTTGTCGGGCTTCTGGGTGGTCCGGTACTTGTCGAACCGATAGGCGGCCAGACGGGCGGCGAAGCCAACGCGGGCGGCCTGTTCCGGCGTCAGGCCCGAGGCGTCGATGGTCAGAATCTCGGCGCCCGACAGTTTCACCGCCGCATAGGCGGCGCCGCCGAAGGCCTCGACCGCCAGGTCGTCCAGCTTGTCCGCAGCCCCGGCGCCGACCAGCAGCACGCAATCGGCGTTCACACCCGACGGCGCGGCGATGCTCAGCGTCTGTCCAGACTTGCCGACGAAACGGCTCTTGGACATGGCTCTGGTCAGGGCGCCGTTGGCCTTGGCGTCCAGTGCCGGGCCTGAACCGGCGAGCGTGCGGTCCTCATGAACCGGCACGGCGAGAATTTCAGCGGCGTCCACGGCAGCGACGAACTCGATCTTCATACAGTGACTCCAGCCAGGCCCCACCCGGCGTTTACAACGGAAGAAAAAGACAAACGGCGCGTCTGCTTGTCGCGGACGCGCCCTCCTGTGCTACTAGATGCGCCTCATTATCGCCGCCTGCAACCGGGCGAAGTCCATCCGCCCATGACCCTGATTCAAAGATACCTTTTCCGCCAGATCTCGCTGCCCGTGGTTGCGGCCTGCGCTTCCTTGGCTGGAATCGGGATTCTGAGCCAAAGCCTCGACCAACTGGAAGTCATTGTCGAACGCGGCCAGAGCGTGTGGGTCATGGTGAAACTGACCCTGCTGGCCCTGCCTCAGCTGCTGGCGGTCATCCTGCCGATCGGTCTGTTCGTCGGCGCCCTCATCGCCCTGACCCGAATGCAGCGCGAGCAGGAACTGACGGCGGCCTTCGCCGGCGGAATGACGCGATGGCAGGTGATCTCGCCCGCGGCGCGACTGGCGTTCCTCGTGCTGATTCTGAATCTCGTGATGACCCTGTTCGCCCAGCCGTGGGCCCAGCGTGAAGCCCGCAACCAGGCTTTCGCCATTCGCACGGACCTGGCGGCCCTGCTGGTCGAGGAGGGCCAGTTCGTCCAGGGACCGGACGGCTTGACCGTCTATGTCCAGCAGATCGAACAGAACGGCCTTCTGAAAAACCTGTTCGTCTACCTCGATGACGGCAAGTCGACCCAGAACTGGAGCGCCGCCGAGGCGCGTTTCGGTCGTGACGCCGCCAATGAGCCGGTTCTCACCATGATCGACGGTTCCTGGCAGAAATATTCGTCGCGCGGCGTGCTCGAGACCCTGTCCTTCGACAGATACGACTTCCCCCTGGGCCAGTTCTCCGGCGTGACCGAGCAGATTCGCTACAAGCCGGCCGACCTCTATCTTCGTCAGTTGTTGACCCCCTCGCCTCGCGTGCTGGAGACCGCCGGCTCGCGCGGCGAACTGCTGGCCGAGGCCCACGCCCGCATCGCCGCCCCGCTCTACGCCCTTGTCGCCATGGCCATGGCCCTGGCCGCCATCATGGGCGGATCGTTCAGCCGCACCGGCTATTCGCTTCGGATCGCCAAGGCGGCGGGCGTCTTCCTTTTGGTCCGGGTGATCGGCTACGGACTGGTGGCCGCCAGCGCCTGGAACCCGTGGATGAACATCCTGCAGTATCTGGCGCCCCTGATCGTCGTCGCAGCGGCCGTGCGGCTGCTGTTCCGCGCCCTCAAGCCCCGCAAGCGCCGAAAGTCGCCGGTCATCGACCGGCTGCGCGCGAGATTCGCATGACCCTGGCCCTTCTCTCGCCTTCCCGATTGCGTCTGCCTCGGCTGGGGCGGATCGAACGCTATGTGCTGATCCAGCAGCTTCGTTCCCTGGGCGTGGCCCTGGCCGTGATCTCCGCCCTGGTCATGCTCATCGACTTCGTCGAGGTGTCGCGCGGCGTGGGTTCGGATCAGGACCTGTCCGCCCTGCGTATCCTGGGCCTCGTAGCCCTGAAATCGCCGTCGGTGATCGTTCAGCTTCTGCCCTTCGTCTTCCTGTTCGGAACCTTGGCCGCCTATATCGGCCTGAATCGGCGCAGCGAACTGGTGGCCATGCGGGCGGCGGGCGTTTCGGCCTGGCGGTTCGTGCTGCCGGCTGCAGGCATGGCCCTGGTCCTGGGAGTTCTGACCGTGACCGTTCTGGGTCCGCTCGCTTCGGCCGGCGACGGGCTGTGGCAGCGCGAACGGGCGCGCATCTCCGGAACAGCCCCCGGCGCCAGTTCCAACGACGCCATCTGGCTGCGCGAGGGCGACGACCAGAGGCAGATGATCATTCGCGCCGGGCGGCAGGACCGCGCCAACGCCCGGCTGCTGGATGTCACCTTCTTCATCTACACGACCGATGCAGAGGGCAACCGGGACTTTTCGGAACGGATCGACGCCCGGTCCGCCGCTCTCAGCGCCGGCCGCTGGCGGTTAACCGATGCGGTGGGCGCCAGCATCGGCCAGCGCGCCGTGACCTATTCCAGCCTCGACCTCCTCTCCAGCCTGGCGGATGAAGAGGCCTTCGAGCGGTTCGCCCGCCCCCAATCGACGCCCTTCTGGTCATTGCCGAATCAGATCAAGCGAATCGAGGACGCTGGCTTCGCCTCCACCGCCTATCGCCTGCGCTTCCAGCAGTTGCTGGTCACCCCCCTGGTGTTCGCGGCCATGTCGATCCTGGCGGCGGCGTTTTCGTTGCGACTGATGCGTCTGGGCGACCTGGCGAAGATGAGCGTGGCGGCCGTGGTCCTGGGCTTCGCCTTCTTCTTCCTGAACCAGTTTTCGTCCGCCATGGGATCGGCCGAGGTGGTGCCCCCCTTCGTGGCGGCCTGGTTGCCGCCGATATTGACGGCGCTCGCCGCCTTCACCTTGCTGTTCTATACCGAAGACGGCTAAGCGAGCGCCTCGCTCAAGACAGACGGATGGTTCATGCAGGGTGATCGCGATCAGCGTTCGAAAGCCTTCCGGGCGCGGCTTCTGGCCGGCGCGGCCCTGTTCGTCTGCGTCCCCTTCGCCGGTGTCGCCGCAGCGCAGACGACGCCCGCCTCGGACGGCCTGCCTCAAGGCGCCGTCTATGTCGACGCCGCCAGCACCAGCCGCACCGGCGATCTGATCACCGCCGAAAGCAACGGCGGCGACCGGGTCTATCTGCGCGCAGACGGCAATGTGCTGCGTGGCGACAACCTCGCCTATGACCTGTCCAGCGGCGCCGCCTCGGCCAGCGGGCGCGTCGAAGCCGTGTCGGCGGATGGGACCATCGTCTACGCCAGCCATCTGGAAACCGATCGCGACCTGAAGGCGGCCATAGCGGTCGATTTCGCGACACGGTTCGAGAACGGCGCCAGTCTGATGGCGGCGACGGCGGTTCGGCGGAGCGAAAACGTCAATGAACTGAACTACGCCATTTTCACCCCCTGCCCGATCTGTGATGCAAACGGTCCCAAACGGCCCAGCATCTCGATCCAGGCGGAAAAGGTGGTCCAGGACGAAGCCCTGCGCGCCGTCATCTATCGCAACGCCATCTTCCGGGTCGGCGGCGTCCCGGTCTTCTACACCCCGTTTTTCGCCCACCCCGACCCTACGGTGAAACGGGCGTCTGGCTTGCTGGTGCCGATCATCAACTATGATGAAGGCCGGGGCGTCTCGATCGAGGCTCCCTATCTTCACGTCGTGTCGCCGTCCGAGGACTGGCTCATCAGTCCGCAGATCAACACGCGCGTCGCGCCGCTGCTGAACCTGCAATGGCGCCGCCGGTTCGTGAACGCTTCGATCTTTGCGCGCGGCGGCTACACCTACGAACGCAATTTCGGCGATTTCGACCTGAACGGCGACGGCGCCTATGAAAGCAACGTCCGTTTCGGCGACAAGGAACACCGCAGCTATCTGCTGTCCCACGGCGAATACGATCCTGACGGCCCCTGGCGTTTCGGCTTCACGGCGGAGCGCACGTCCGACAAGACCCTGTTCGACCGGTATGACGTGCGCAACACCTATCAGGACAACGGGCTGTATTACGGTGACCGTCGTCGGCTGATCAGCCAGATCTACGCCGAGCGTCAGACCGAGCAATCCTATGTTTCGGTCGCCGCCTTCTCCATTCAGAGCCTGCGGCTGGACCCCGCGTTCGAGGCCAACGACTTCCGCGACGCCTCCGGTTTCAAGGTGTTCGAGGAGGACGACGATCTGCCCCTGGTCGCGCCGCTGATCGATGCGCGCTGGGAACCCGCAGGCTACGTCTTCGGCGGTCGACTGCGGCTGAAGGGATCGGCGGTTTCGCTGTACCGCGATAATTTCGTCGGCACGCCGATCCTGAACCCTGACATCGTGCCGGCGGTGACGACGGGCTTGTCCGGCGTGGATAGCCGGCGAGTGACCGCCCAGGCGGAATGGCGTCGAACCTTCATCACTGGCCTGGGTCTGCGGGTCGAGCCGTTTGTCGACGCGAGGGTCGATCTCTACTCCCTGTCCGATCTGCCGCCGATGATGGGGGTCGACAGCGACGAGTCGCTCAGCCGCACACGCTTCAGCGCCGGGGTCGATGTCAGCTACCCGTTGATCAAACGCACCCAGCGCGCGGACATCATCCTCGAGCCGGTCCTACAGGTTTCGGTTTCCAACAAGGCCGACATAGATCCCCGCATCCCGAACGAGGATTCGCAGGTCATCGAGTTGGACGAGTCATCGTTGTTCCGCATGGATCGCTTCTCCGGATACGATCTGGTCGAGGGCGGATCGCGGGTCACGGCCGGCGGTCGTGCGACGGTTCGCTGGTCCGAAGGCCGTAGCGCCAGCCTGTTCGTCGGCCGAAGCTATCGCGCCGATGACGAAGACGCCTTCCGCACCACTGTGCCGGACAGCACGACCGGCGCGCTTTACGATCCGACCGGTCTTGCGTCCTCGGCGTCGGACTGGGTGGTGCAGGGCAGTTTCTCTCCTTCCGACCGAATTCGCAGCTGGGGTCACGCCACCATTGACGGGTCCGGCGACATTCGTCGCGCCGAGGCCGCAGTGGACGGCCGCTGGGGACGCCGAAATCTCGCGTCCGTCAGCTATATCGTCGATCGATCCAATCCCTTGTCCGGCGATCAGAATCGAAACTACGAATTCGTCCAGCTTTCGGGACAACAGTTCGTCTATGGCGACTGGGGCGTCGCCGTCACGGGCATCGCCGATCTCGAACGGAACGTCATCACCCGTCAGGAGGTCGGCGTGCTGTTCGACGACGACTGTTTCCGCGTCGAGTTCGGATATCGCCGCGACAATACACGCGTGCGGGCCAGCGGACCGTCGGACGGCGTCTATATACGCCTAAACCTCGCCACTTTCGGAGGTTCAGGTTATGGACAGGGTGAAATGCGTTGAGCATGACGCTTTACGGGGCGCGACCGTCTGCCGACCTGGCAAACGGACCGCTGTGAGGAATCAGGACGACCAATGGGTTTGATGCGTTATTCGACGGGGGCTGCGCTCGCGGCGGTCCTCCTCGCCGGTTCGGCTCATGGTCAGACGGCGTCCGCTCCGGCCGCTCCGCAGGCGTCCGCCGCCGGAGCGCCGAATCCTGCGGCCGGCGACGGTCCCGCAACGGCTCGCCCCGCCCCCCAGTTCGAGATGGCCGACGGCATCGTCGCCACGGTGAACGACAAGATCATCACGGGATTCGATCTGCGTCAGCAGATGCTCATGCTGATCGCCTCGTCGCAGGTCCAGCCGACCGAGCAGAACCTGCCGGCGATCCAGCAGGCCGCCCTCAACCGGCTGATTGAGCAGCGCCTGAAGGCCCAGGAGATCACCAAGTTCGAAAGCCTGAAAGTCACCGACCAGGAGATCGACGAGGAAATCGCCCAGATGGCGCGCCAGGCCGGCGTCACCCCCGCCGCCTATATGGAGTTCCTTCAGCAGGGCGGCATCCAGCCGAACGCTTTCCGCGAGAGCCTGCGCACCGAGATCGGCTGGGGACAGCTGGTGCCCGGTCGCTTCAACAGCCGCGCGCGTCCCAGCACGCTTCAAGTCGATCAGGAAGTCCGTCGTCTCAATGACGCGGCCGCCCAGCCCCAGTATCTGATCGGCGAAATCTATATCGAGGCGGCCCGAGTCGGCGGTCAGGAAGCCGCCATGAACGGCGCCCGCCAACTGGTGCAGCAGATCATCCAGGGCGCGCCCTTCCAGGCCGTCGCCCAACAGTTCTCATCGGCGCCTTCGGCTTCGGCCCGGGTGCCCGGCGACGCCGGCTGGGTGGTCAAGGGCACGGTCCAGCCCGCGCTTCAGACCATCTTCGACCAACTCCAGCCCGGCCAGCTGTCGAACCCGATCGCCGTCGATGGCGGGGTGTACATCATCTATATGCGCGACAAGCGCGACGGCGCGGCGACCAGCCTGGTCTCTCTGCGGCAACTGATGGTCGAACTGCCCGAGACGGCGTCGGAAGCCGATCTGGCCGCCGCGACCCGCACTCTGGAAGGCCTGCGTCAGGGACTGAACTGCGACAACATCCTGTCCCAGGCGCGCGCGACCCAGGGCGTGATCGGAGCGGACCTCGGCGAATCAGATGTCGCCAACCTCGCGCCCCAGTTCCAGCAGTTCGCCCGCACCGGCGAGATCGGCTCGGTCTCCACGCCGATCCGCACCCCGCTGGGCCTGCACCTGGTCGCCGTCTGCGGTCGCCGGGTCGGGGGCCCCGAGGCTCCGAACCGTCAACAGGTCGAGGGTCGTCTGCGTTCCCAGAACCTGGCCGTGCTCGAGCGCCGCTATCTGCGCGACCTGCGTAGCGACGCCCTCATCGAGTTCAAATGACCCGGCCTCTGGTCCTGACGCTGGGCGAACCCGCCGGCGTCGGGCCGGAGATCGTGGCCGCCGCCTGGAACGCCCTGAAGACCGAGCCGCCGGCCTTCGCCGTCATCGGCGACGCGGACCTGCTCCGCGCTCAGGGCGTGCTGGTGGTCGAAATCAACACCCCCGCCGATGCGCTGCAGCCTTTCGGGCGCGCCCTGCCGGTGATCCATCGCCCCTTGCCGGCCGCGGTCGAGGTCGGCCGTCCCGATCCGGCCAATGCGCCGGCCGTCGCCGACGGCATCGAAGAAGCGGTCAGTTTCGTCCTGTCCGGCGAGGCGTCGGGCCTTGTGACCGCGCCGATCGCCAAGGCCCCGATGTACGCCTCGGGTTTCCGCTTTCCGGGCCATACGGAATTCATCGCCGAACTGACTGCGGACGCCCCCTATCCAGGCACGCGGGGGCCGGTGATGATGCTGACCGCCAAGGATCTGCGGGCCTGCCTGGTCACCATCCACGTCGCCCTGGGACAGGTCGCAGAACTGATCACCGCAGACCGCGTGGCCCGCACCGCCCGCGTGGTTCACGAAAGCCTGAAGCGCGACTTCGCCATCGCCCGTCCGCGCCTGGCCATGGCCGCCCTGAACCCTCACGCCGGCGAAGGCGGCGCTCTGGGTGTGGAGGAGATCGAGACCCTGCGCCCGGTGGCTGCGCAGCTGCGGGCCGAGGGAATCGACATCACCGACCCCAGGCCCGCCGACACCCTGTTCCACGACGAGGCGCGGGCCGGCTATGACGCCGCCCTGTGCATGTATCACGATCAGGCCCTGATCCCGGTCAAGACCCTGGACTTCTGGGGGGGAGTGAACGTCTCCCTGGGCCTGCCGATCATCCGCACTTCGCCCGATCACGGCACCGGTTTCGACATCGCCGGCCAGGGGATCGCCCGCGCCGACAGCCTGATCGCCGCCGTCCGACTGGCTTCGGAGATGGCGGCGGCGCGCGCCGCGCGCTAACAGGGCCTGTGACCGACCTTCCTTCCCTCCGCGAAACCCTCGACGCCCACGGCCTGCTGGCCAAGAAGAGCTTCGGCCAGCATTTCCTGCTGGACCTCAATGTGACGCGCAAGATCGTGCGCCTCGCCGGCCCGTTCGAGGGCCGCGCCGTGATCGAGGTCGGCCCCGGCCCCGGCGGCCTGACCCGCGCCCTGCTGGAATCCGACGCCGGCCCCGTGGTCCTAGTGGAAAAGGACCCGCGCTTCATCCCCCTTCTGTCCGAACTGGACGACGGCTCCGGCCGTCTGACCATCGTCGAGGCCGATGCGCTGAAGGTGAAGGAGGCGGACCTGGTCTCCGGCCCCGCCCACATGGTCTCCAACCTGCCCTACAACGTCGGCACGGCCCTGCTGATCAAATGGCTGACCGGTCCCTGGCTGCCCCACAGCCTGACCCTGATGTTCCAGAAGGAGGTCGCCGAGCGTGTGGCCGCAGGGCCCGGCGACGACGCCTATGGCCGGCTGGCGGTCATTTCCCAGGCCGTCTGCACCGCCCGCATCGTCATGCACCTGCCCGCCGCCGCCTTCACCCCGCCGCCCAAGGTGGCCTCGGCCGTGGTCCATCTCGTCCCGCTGGACGAGCGCCCGTCGCCTGAACGCCTGAAGAAGCTGGAACGCGTCACCGCCGCCGCCTTCGGCCAGCGCCGCAAGATGCTGCGCTCCAGCCTGAAACAACTGGGCGGCGCCGAGCTATGCGAGGCCGCCGGCATCGAGCCGGACGTGCGGGCTGAAACCGTGGACGTCGCGGGCTTCCTGCGACTTGCGGATGCGCTGGCATGACCGTCGAACCCTTCCGCGCCATCACCATCAGCCGCCTGGCGCACCAGTTGAAGGCCGAAGGCCGGTCGGTCATCCATATGGAGTTCGGCCAGCCCTCGACCGGCGCGCCCGCCGCCGCCATCGCCCGCGCGCATGAGGTGCTGGACGCCGACGCCATGGGCTATTGGGAAAGCCCCGACCTGCGCGCCCGGATCACGCGCCTGTACGACGAGCGTTATGGCGTCACGGTCGATCCCGACCGCATCCTCCTGACCTGCGGCGCCTCCCCCGCCCTCGTCCTGGCGCTCAGCACCCGCTTCAGGCCGGGCGACCGCATCGCCCTGGCCCGCCCCGGCTATGTTGCCTATCGCAACACACTGCGCGCCCTGCACCTTGAACCGGTCGAGATCGCCTGCGGCCCCGAGACCCGTTTCCAGCTGACCGCCGCTCAACTGGAAGCCCTGGATCCGGCCCCCGCCGGCGTCATCATCGCCAGCCCCGCCAATCCGACCGGCACCGTCATCCCCGACGCCGAACTCGCCGCCATCGCCGAGGTCTGCCGCGCACGAAACACCGCCATCGTCTCGGACGAGATCTACCACGGCCTGTCCTATGTCGGCCCGACGCCGTCGATGCTGCAGTTCGCGCCCGACGCCATGGTGATCAACAGCTTCTCCAAATACTGGAGCATGGCCGGCTGGCGCCTGGGCTGGCTGCTGGTTCCCGAGACCCTGATCGACACCGCCCGCGCCTATATCGGCAACATGTTCCTGACCCCGCCCAGCCTCAGCCAGCACGCCGGCCTGGTCGCCATGGACGCGATCGACGAGCTCGAGGGCCATATCCAGACCTACGCCCGCAACCGCGACCTGATGCTGGCGGCCCTGCCGGCCCTCGGTCTGAAGAAGATCGCGCCGCCCGACGGCGCCTTCTACATCTGGGCCGATATCGGCCATCTGACGGACGACAGCGTGGCCTTCTGCGAACAACTGTTGCGCGATACCGGCGTGGCCACCGCGCCCGGCGTCGATTTCGATCCCGTCGACGGCCATCGCTTCATCCGCATCAGCTTCGCCGTTTCCACGCCCGAGGTCGAGACGGCCCTGGCGCGACTCACGCCCTGGTTCGCTGCGCGCACGCCGCTCTGATCGCATCCGCAAAACATCGACTTGGCAATCGTGGGGCGTACCTAAGCAATCGCCCCTAGATAGAAATTTACCCTCTGGAACTCCTGTTGTGGAATAAAGGGCGCAGTTGAGCAGCGCCGAAGTCGACGTCGCGTAGGACGCCCCCGCCTGGCGTGATGTCGGCGCCGCTTCTCAGCCGAAGACGACACCGCGGCGGCACTGTTCCCCCTACGCCGGCCGCGGTGTCGTTGTTCTTTCCAGATCGATTGCCCGGATCGGGTTCTTCTCAGACCGGCTCGCGCAGCAGGGCGGCCTTGTAGTCGCCCACCCACAGATTGCGGAAACGACGCGACCGTTCGGCATGATAGATGTGCGCCAGCTCGGCGTAAGACCGGTCGAAATCCTCGTTGACGATCACATAGTCAAAGGCGTCGCAGTGTTCGATCTCGCCCTTGGCGTTGGCGACGCGGCGCTCGATGACGTCGTCCGAATCCTGCGACCGCGTGATCAGGCGACGACGCAGCTCTTCCAGGCTGGGCGGCAGGATGAACACCCGCACCGCATCCTCGGGGCATTTCTCGGCCACGTCGCGCGCGCCCTGCCAGTCGATGTCGAACAGGACGTCGCGTCCCTCGGCCAGGGCGCGGTC
The DNA here is from genome assembly GCF_011064825.1 of Brevundimonas mediterranea. Classification (NCBI taxonomy): domain Bacteria; kingdom Pseudomonadati; phylum Pseudomonadota; class Alphaproteobacteria; order Caulobacterales; family Caulobacteraceae; genus Brevundimonas; species Brevundimonas mediterranea. The sequence continues at coordinate 3,192,697 of NZ_CP048751.1, read as the reverse complement.
CACGGGGCCGCGCGGGCTGCCGTACAGATTGCCGTGCACATCGGCCCATTCCAGGAAGGCGTCGGCGTCGATCAGCTTCTGGAACCGCTCACGATCGACGAAATTATAGTCGCGCCCATCGACCTCGCCCGGCCGGATGCCGCGGGTCGTCATCGACACGGACAGCTCCAGCCCGCCGTGATCCGCCATCAACCGGCGGCACAGCGACGTCTTGCCCGCGCCCGACGGGCTGGCGACGATCAGGAGGACGCCCCGGCGGGGCGTGCGTTCATTCGACATTCTGGACCTGTTCACGCAACTGTTCGATGACGGCCTTCAGTTCGAGGCCGATTCCGGTGAGCGCGGTCGTAGCCGATTTCGAGCAGAGCGTGTTGGCCTCACGCATGAATTCCTGCATCAGAAAGTCCAGTTTCCGCCCGGCGGGCGCCGAGACCAGCAGTTGGCGCGCCGCATCGATATGGGCCGTCAGCCGATCCAGCTCCTCGCGCACATCCGCCTTGGTCGCCAGGGCCGCCGCTTCAAGGAAGATTCGGTCTTCCAGACCCGGCGCATCAGGGGCCAGTTCGGCCATGCGGCGGCTGAACCGATCGCGGATGGCCGCGACCTGGGCCGTGGCCTCGCTTTCAGCCTGGGCCACCAGGGCCTCTATTCGGCGGATGAACTCTTCCAGCACCGGCGTCAGCTGCACGCCTTCGCCCTCGCGGGACGTCTTAAGAGCGTCCAGCGCCGCTTCGACCGTTCCGGCCATGGCGGCTTCCAGAATGGCGCGGGCCTCGGGATCGTCCACCTCTTCCGGCGCCTCGATCACCCCGCGCAAGGCCAGAAGGCCATCAGCCGACGGCGGGGTCGCTCCGTCCTCGGCCAGCTCATTGGCCAGGGTCAGATAGCGGGCCAGGACCGCCGCATTGATAGTGACAGCCGCCTCGCCGGTCTCGACCCGTTTGGCCTGAACGCCGATGGTGACCTGGCCACGCGCCAGACGCGCCTGGGCCGCCGCCTTGGCGGCGCGTTCCAGACCATCGAACCCATTGGGGCCGCGGAACCGGACCTCCAGATTGCGGCCGTTGACCGAGCGGGCCTCGACAGACCAGGTCCAGCCTTCGCCCGCCCCGTCCGCCCGGCCGAAGCCGGTCATGCCGGACAGCCGGCTCATTGCGCGCCCCGCGAGGCGCCGACGGGAAGGGTCAGGGTCGCTTGCCCGGACGTCTGAGGCGCCGGTTCGACCGGTTCCGCCATGGGGACAGCGCTGGTTCCCGGCGCGACCGGCGCCGGCGCCTCGGGCGGCAATCCGACCTTCTGGCGCTCGATCTGACGCCAGCGGGAGACATTGCGCAGATGCTCCTCATAGGTGGAGGCGAAGGCGTGACCGCCCGATCCGTCCGCGACGAAGAACAGGGCCTGTTCAGCCGGCGGATTCAGCACGGCCTGCAGCGCCTCCTTGCCCGGATTGGCGATGGGCGTCGGCGGCAGGCCGTCGATCTGATAGGTGTTCCAGGGCGTCTGACGGTCCAGCTCCGACCGACGGATGCCCCGCCCCAGCGGACGACCCTGGGTGACGCCATAGACGATGGTCGGATCGCTCTCCAGCCGCATCCCCTGACGCAGCCGGTTGGAAAACACTGCCGCCACCCGCGGACGTTCCGCCGCCAGGCCCGTCTCCTTTTCGACGATGGAGGCCAGGATCACCGCCTCTTCGGGGTTTCGCACCACGGTTCCCGGCCCGCGTTGCGCCCACAGAAGTCGAAGATTCTCGCTGGCGGCCCGCTGCATCCGGTCGATCACCGACTGGCGCGTATCGCCGCGTGCGATCTCATAGGTGTCGGGCCACAGGCTGCCTTCCTCCGGCAGGACCTCGACCGTGCCGGTCAGCACCGGCTCCTTGTTCAGGATGTCGAGCGCCTGGGCCGAGGACCAGCCTTCCGGCAGGGTCACGAAATGGCGCACCACCCGGCCATCGACCAACAGTTTGAGCACTCCGCCCAGCGACGTGCCCGACGGCACCTCGTATTCACCGGCGCGCAGCTTGCGGTCCGCCCCGGTGAAGGTCGCCGCCGCCTTGAACAGGTCGGTCGATCGGATGACCCCCGCCGCCTTCAGCTGTGCGGCGATGGCGGAGACGCCCGACCCGCTGGCCAGGGTCACGACCGTGCGGTCTCCCTGACGGGCGCCAGGCCCCGGGCCGTAGTAGACGCCCCAGACAATCGCCAGGGCGGCGATCAGGAACAGGCTGAACGTCGCCGAGGCGGTCAGCAACGTCACCGTCAGACCCGAACCGCCCCGCACCCTTTCAACCCGCCCCCGTCCGAACATGTCAGTCGACCTTCTTGAAGATCACCGAGGCGTTTGTGCCCCCGAAGCCGAAACTGTTGGACATGGCGACATCGATCTTCATCGGCCTGGCCTTGTTCGGGACCAGGTCGATCGGCGTCTCCATCTCCGGATCATCCAGATTGATCGTCGGCGGCGCCACCTGGTCCCGGATGGCCAGGACACAGAAGGCCGCTTCTATGGCCCCGGCGGCGCCCAGCAGGTGGCCGGTCATCGACTTGGTGGAACTGACGGCCAGATTCTGGGCGTGATCGCCGACCAGACCCTCGATCCCCTTCAGCTCGATCCAGTCCGCCATGGTCGAGGTGCCGTGGGCGTTGACATAGTCGAGGTCCGAGGGCTGCATTCCGGCCCGCTTCAGCGCCATCTTCATGGCCCGCACCCCGCCCTCGCCGTCCTCGGACGGGGCGGTGATGTGGTGGGCGTCGCCGCTCATGCCGTAGCCCACGACCTCGGCGTAGATCTTGGCCCCGCGCGCCTTGGCGTGTTCGTATTCCTCCAGCACCAGGATCCCGGCGCCCTCGCCCATGATGAAGCCGGCGTGGCCCCGGTCATAGGGACGAGACGCCTTGTCCGGCGTGTCGTTATAGGCGGTGCACAGAGCCTTGCAGGCCAGGAAGCCGGCGATGCCCAGCGGCACGACCGAGCTCTCCGCCCCGCCGGCCACCATCACGTCGGCGTCGTCCAGGGCGATCATCCGGGCCGCATCGCCGATGGCGTGGGCGCCGGTGGCGCAGGCCGTCACGACCGCATGGTTCGGTCCCTTCAGGCCGTGGCGGATCGAGATCTGCCCGCCGGCCAGATTGATCAGAGCGCTGGGGATGAAGAAGGGGCTGACGCGGCGCACCCCCTGTTCCTTCAGCACGATGGCCGTCTCGGCGATGGCGCCCAGGCCGCCGATGCCGGAGCCGACCATGACCCCGGTGCGTTCCTTGTCCTCGTCGGTCTCTGGCTTCCAGTCCGCGTCGGCCAGGGCCTCGTCCGCCGCCGCAATGGCGTACAGGATGAAGTCGTCGACTCGCTTGCGGTCCTTGACCGACATGATCTTCTCGGGGTCGAAGTCGCCTTCGCCGCCGCCGCCGCGCCCATCCACGCTCGGCACTTCGCCGGCGATGGTGCAGCCATAGCCTGTGGTGTCGAAGGCGGTGATCGGGCGGATGCCCGACCGTCCCTCGACGATGCCCTTCCAGCTCTTCTCGACACCCCAACCCAGGGGGGTCAGCAGACCGATGCCCGTAACGACGACGCGGCGCATGGTGCGTGCTCCTAAAATTCTCCAGTCCGAACCCGGAGAATCACTTCGGATTCGCATGGGTCAGAAACAGTAAAGGCCGCCGGGCGTCTCCGCTAGGAGCGCCGGGCGGCCCTGTGAACCGTCGGCCCTATCGGGCCGCCAGTCGGGGGCTGAAATCAGCCGGCCGACTTTTCGTCGATGAACTTGACCGCATCGCCGACCGTCTGGATGTGCTCGGCGGCGTCATCCGGGATCTCGATGTCGAATTCTTCTTCGAAGGCCATCACCAGCTCGACGTTGTCGAGCGAGTCGGCGCCCAGGTCGTCGATGAAGCTGGCTTTTTCCGTGACCTTGTCCGGATCGGCGTCCAGGTGGTCGATGACGATCTTGCGAACGCGCTCGAGGGTGTCGGACATGAGTGTCTCTCTGCCTGTTTGAAATCGCCGTAGAGGCGGGGGTAGCTTGTAAATCGCCGTCTCACGGCAGCGAAGGCGACGCAAGCCCGAAAGCCCGAACCGCCGTTGCGTTCTGCCCTTTAGCACAGGCTTTCGGGCAAGAAATAGTCTGTTGAATTTCGTGATCGCGATCAGATCATCGCCATGCCGCCGTTCACATGCAGGGTCTGGCCCGTGACATAGGCCGCTTCGTTCGACGAAAGATAGACGGCGGCGGCCGCGATCTCGTCGCCGGTGCCCAGCCGACCGGCCGGAATCCGGGCCAGAATGGTCTCGCGCTGCTGCTCGTTCAGCACATCGGTCATCGGCGAGGCGATGAAGCCCGGTGCGATGCAATTGACGGTGATGCCGCGCGATCCGACCTCCTGCGCCAGCGACTTGGAGAAGCCGATCATCCCGGCCTTGGACGCGGAATAGTTGGTCTGGCCCGGATTTCCGGTGACGCCCACGACCGAGGTCACGCCGATGATTCGGCCCGACCGGCGCTTCATCATCCCCTTCACCGCCGCGCGGGTCAGGCGGAAATAGCTCTCCAGATTGATCTGGATGACCGACTGGAAGTCCTCGTCCTTCATCCGCATCAGCAGGCCGTCCTTGGTGATGCCCGCATTGGCCACCAGGATGTCCAGGGCTGAGCCCGCCGCCGTCTCGGCCGCGTTCACCAGATTATCGACCGACTGGGGGTCCGACAGGTTCGCCGTGGCGAAATGCGCCCGTTCGCCCAGCTCCTTGGCCAGGTCCGCCAGCACCGCCTCTCGCGTGCCCGACAGCACCACGGTCGCGCCCTGGGCGTGCAGCGCCCGCGCCACCGCCCCGCCGATCCCGCCCGTCGCGCCGGTCACGAGCGCGGTCTTGCCTGCAAGATTGAACATCATGTCCTCCGAAGCACCGCCCCATCAGGCCGATGTCTGTCCAACAATAGAAAACCGCCGCCAACGATCAAACCGATGACGAAAGGTACGATATGTCCGGGCTTTACGCCCTCATGGCCGCTCACGAACAGGTCCAGCGCCACGCTGACCAGAACGCCTACGACCGCCGACCACCAGCCCACGCTCCTGCGATCCAGCACGAAAAGCGCGGTCGCACAGAGCGCCAGATAGGCCTGCGAAGCCCCAGACACATAGGCTTGCGGCTGCGCCAGCGCTGACGCCAACTGCCCGCAAGCGCCCCCGATCAAGCCCAAGGCCAGTACCGAAGGCCAGTTCATCCGCCGCGTCAACGCCGCCCCGACCAGGCCGATGATAGCGGCGTTGAACAACATATGTGGAAACTTGACGTGCAACCATTGCGACGCCAGCAGCTTCCACCCATGCTCCACCGTTAAAGTGCGACCTTCGAAGGCCCCATAGGCCGTCAGGTCAATGGAATGCTGACGCGCCCACAGCGGTTGCCCAAGATCGACCGCAACCGCGATCCAGACGAGGACGATGCTCGCCGCCCAGGTCCAAAGGATCGCTGAGCCCCGTGTCACGGCTTTTAGACCAGAGCCTTGGCGAAGGCTTCCAGCTCTTCCGGCGTGTTCAGCGGCAGGCACTCGGCGTCCGGCGCAATCCGTTTGGCCATGCCGGTCAGCACCTTGCCCGAGCCGATCTCGACGAAGCGGGTCACGCCGCCCCCGTCTTGCGAATCTGGGGTCGCCATCCACTCCATGCTCTCGCGCCAGCGCACCCGGCCGGTCACCTGCTCCACCAGTAGCCGGCGAATGACCTCAGGATCGCTTTCCGGCCGCGCCAGCACATTGGCCACCACGGGCACGACCGGCGCCAGGATGGTCGCCGACGCCAGGGCCGCCGCCATCTCGTCCGCCGCCGGCTGCATCAGGGGGCAGTGGAAGGGCGCCGAGACGTTCAGCGGGATCGCCCGCGCGCCCAGTTCCTTGGCCTTTTCGATGGCCCGGTCCACGGCCGCCTTCTCGCCCGAGATGACGATGTTCCCGGCGTTGTTGTCATTGGCGACCACGCAGACGCCCAGTTCGGCGCCCGCCGCCGCCGCGGCCTCGGCCAGGGCCAGGTCGGTCTTGGGTCCGATCAGCGAGGCCATGGCCCCCTGCCCCACCGGAACCGCGCGCTGCATGGCCTGGCCGCGCAGCTTCAGCAGCCGCGCCGTGTCCGACAGCGAGATCGCTCCCGCCGCCGCCAGGGCCGAATATTCGCCCAGCGAGTGACCGGCCACATAGGCCGCCGTCGCGACGTCGAAGCCGAACTCGACCTTCAGCGCCCGGATCGCCGCCACGGAGACCGCCATCAGGGCGGGCTGGGCGTTCTCGGTCAGGGTCAGCTGGTCCTCGGGGCCTTCGCGCATCAGCACCGACAGCTTCTGGCCCAGAGCCTCGTCCACCTCGGCGAAGACCTCGCGGGCGGAGGCGAAGGCGTCGGCCAGTTGCGCGCCCATGCCGACGGCCTGGCTGCCCTGTCCCGGAAACAGAAGTGCGAGGGTCATCGACCGCTCCCTGAATCATTGATCAAGGCGCGGACCCCTAAGGCCTGACTTCCCTCAGGGCAAGCGGCGGCGCATTCGGCGCCCTACTCCGCCCGTCGCGCCGTGACCTTGATCTGGACGCCGATCATCTTCGACACCCAGTCCCCGGTCGCGTCCGACTCCATGCCCATGTCCAGCGCCGTGCGGTCCAGCTCCAGCCGGCCGTCCACCGCGGCGACGCCGCCGGCTTCTCGGAAAGTGAAGGGCAGGACGACCGGCACGGTGGTCGTCCTGACCCGCAGCCTGCCCGTCGCCTCATAGCGGTCGCCGCCCAGGGCGCGGAAGCCCGTGGTCTCGAACCGGGCGGTCGGATACCGGCTCGGATCGAACCATTCGGCGCCTTGCAGCGAGCCCTCCTGCGTCGGGTCGCCGGTCCGGGCCGACGCCGTCTGCACCGTGATGACGGCCTTGGATCCCGCCAGATCCGTCGGATCGAACCAGACCTGGCCCTCCCAGCGTTCGAACCGCCCCTTGAAGGCCGCGCCCGCATGGGTTCCGCCGAAGGCGATGCTCGAGGCGGCGGAGTCGATGGTCCAGGCGGCGGCCGTCCCCGGCGTGACCGGCGCCTCCGCCGAGACCGGGCCTGACGCCGGCGCCGAGACCGGAGCGGGCGCCTCCGTCCGGGTCATCTCCAGACCGGGCATGGCGTAGGGCCGCGCCGCCACCGCGCCCGCAACGGCTACGACGGCGATCAGGGCCACGCCCACGCCCCGCTCGGCCCAGGGGGAGGACGGCGCCGAAACCGACGGCTCGTGTTCCGCCTTCAGGCCAGGCTTGAGAAACGGGACCATGTGCGACAGCACGCCGTCGCGATCCACGAGCTGATGCTTCAGCGCCGCCCCGACATGCAGGGCGACCAGGATGACCGCGCCCCAGGCCATCGCCGCATGCGCCCCCATGGCCTGGAACGCCAGGGCCCGTTTCACGCCCGCCGCCAGTTCGGCCACGCCCGGCAGGTGCGGGATGGGAAACAGGCCGAACCAGCTGGTCGCCACCTCCAGCGCCCGGTCCTGCGACACGGCCCAGCCGGCCGAGACATACAGCCACCCCGTCAGCGGCAGGGCCAGCATCAGGGTGTAAAAGGCCACATGGGTCGTGTGGGCGGCGAAGGCCTCCCACCGCTTCATCCCGCGCGGCAGGGCCGGCCCCCGGTGCGTCAGCCGCCAGACGATCCGCACCACGGTCAGGGCCAGGATCAGGAAACCGATCGACTTGTGGATCTGAAACACCCGATAGGCCAGGGCCTGGCTGTCGGGCTGTTCGATGGCCGCAGTCATCCACCACCCCATCGGAATCATCGACAGGATGCAGACGGCGATTACCCAGTGCAGGGTGACGGCGACGGCGGAATAACGATGGGCGGCGGTCATGAGCGGTCTTCGATCAGGCGAAAAATGAGCACGGCGGCGGAGCCTGCCTCCGCCGCCGTTTCGGTGGTCTCGGTGCGGGCGATCAGTTCGCCGGCGCGGCCGGGGCGGCCTGCTGGATGAACTCGCCGTCGAAACGGATCGTCACCTCGTCGCCGACCGGGCCCACGGCCATGCCGAAGTCGCTGCGCTTGAAACGCCCCTCGGCGGCGAAACCGACGGCCGGGACCTGGGCGAACGGATGCCGTTCGATCTCGCCGTTGAAGGTCGCGTCCAGCGTCACCGGACGGGTCTGGCCCAGGAAGGTCAGGTCGCCCGTCACCTTGGCCGTGTGCGCCCCGGTCTGTTCGACCGAGGTCGATACGAATCTGATCGTTGGGAAGGCCTTGGCGTTCAGGAACTTGGCGTTATTCGCCATGTCATCGTTCCAGCTGTGGAAACCGGTTCCCGCGTGCGAGGCCTCGTAGTCGGCGGGATAGGCGGCGTCGACCGAGGTCGGATCGATGGTCGCCGTGATCCGGGAGTTCCCGAGATTGGCCGGATCCAGCGTCAGCGTCGCCTCAAGCTTGTCGAAACGTGCGGTGTAGTTCGAGATGGTGTTGTGCAGCACCGACCATTGCAGCGTCGCATGGGTCGGATCCAGCGCATAGACGCCGGCGGGCGCCTTCAGCGCCACGGCGGCTTCGGCCTCGGCGGCAGGCGCCGTGACCGGCGCCTCGCCCGGACGGTTGCAGGCGGCCAGCAGGGCCAAAAGGGACAGGGCCGCCAGATGTCTGATCGTCATGCGAAACTCCTCGACTAAGGTTCGCCATTAGCGGCGCCATATCCATACAGCAACTGAAACTGTGTCTTATGTTTGGCTTGTTGCGAACGACATGCAGAACAAATGTTCTTGCTTTGTTCTCTTTTCTGATCCATCCTCCGTCTCATGAAATCCGCCAAGGGAAGAGGCGCGCGTTCGAATGCCACAGGCCGTTACGAGCCCGAGCAGCATGAGTCGTTCGACGACGGCTGGACGAACGACGACGCAGAGGCCGCGCCGCTGCGCACCACCCTCACGCCCGAACACGCCCGCACCATCATCGCCCGGAACGACAGTCCCGACATCGGCTTCGACCGCTCCATCAACCCGTACAAAGGTTGCGAACATGGCTGTATCTACTGCTACGCCCGTCCGTCCCATGCCTGGATGGGCCTATCCCCGGGCCTGGATTTCGAGAGCCGGATCTTCTTCAAGCCCGAGGGCGCACGTCTGCTGGAACAGGCCTTCCTCGCCCCCCGATACCGGTGCAAGCGCATCCACATAGGCGGCAATACCGACCCCTATCAGCCGGTCGAACGCGAACTGAAATCGACCCGCTCGATCCTCGAGGTCATGCGCCGGTTCAACCACCCCTTCAGCATCATCACCAAGTCGGTGCTGATCGCGCGCGACGCCGACATACTGGGGCCGATGGGCCAGGCCGGCCTGGCCTCGGCCTTCGTCTCCATCACCACCCTGGACCGGGGCCTGGCCCGCGCCATGGAGCCCCGCGCCTCGACGCCGGCCAAACGGCTGGAGGCGATCAGCCGCCTCGCCGATGCGGGCTGTCCGGTCGGCGTCGGATTCGCGCCGGTCATTCCCGGCCTGAACGACCACGAACTGGAATCCGTGCTTGAGGCGGCGGCCAAGGCCGGGGCCACGCGGGCCATGTATGTCACCCTGCGCCTGCCGCTGGAGATCAAGGATCTGTTTCGCGAATGGCTGGCCGACGCCCGCCCCGATCGCGCCGCCCGCGTCATGTCGCTGATTCGCCAGACCCGCGGGGGCAAGGACTATGACGCCGACTGGTCCCAGCGGATGAAGGGAACCGGCCCCGTCGCCGAACTGATCGGCGCCCGCTTCAAGGCCGCCGTCAAACGCTACGGCCTGGATACGCCGCTGCGACTGCTGGACGAAACCCAGTTCCGCGTCCCCGCCGACGCCCGGCCACAGTTGGAGCTGTTCGGTTAATCGGCGTCCGCCGCCGAGGGATCGACGGCCCGCGTCACCAGATCGCGCCAGGTCGGGTCCGTGTCGTCGACCAGATCGACGTCCTCCATCAGGGCCACCGCCCCCTCCCCGTCCGGCAGGATCAGGCCCAGGATCTCCATCTCCTCGCCGTCCGGCCCCAGATGGCTCTCGGCCTGGACCGCGACCGCCGCCTGTTCGCCGTCCTCCTCCCACCAGATCACCGGCTGGGGCAGGTCCATGGCGATGGGGCGTGGATCGTCGGTCTCGCCCAGGGCGAAGACGGCCCGGCGCGCCTGGACGTCGTCCAGCGTCGCCACCGCCCCGACAAAGGGCTTCAGTCGGCTCCAGTCGTCGGCGTCGAACCCGCCGCCGTCGTCTTCAAGCCCGTCTTGCAGATCGTCGTCCATATTCACGGCCTACCGCTTGAAAACACTGACCAGTTCGACATGGGCCGACCACAGGAACTGGTCCACCGGCGTGACCCGCTCCAGCCGGAACCCGGCGTCGATCAGCACCCGCGCATCCCGCGCAAAGGTCTGGGGGTTGCACGACACCCCGACCACCACCCCGGCCTTGGTCCCGGCGATCTGGGCCGTCTGGTCGATGGCCCCGGCGCGCGGCGGGTCGAACACGATGGCGTCGCACCCCTTCAGGTCATAGGGGGTCAGGGGCCGCCGGAACAGGTCGCGCGCCTCGGCCGTGATCGCCTTCATCCCCTTGGCCGAGCCCACGCCCGCCTTCAGCGCCTCGATCCCCGCCTTGGACGCATCGGCTGCGATCACCGGCGCCACCGTCGCCAGCGGGAAGGTGAAGGTCCCGGCGCCGCAGAACAGGTCGGCGATCTTCCTGGCCCCCTTCACCGCCGCCACGGCCCGCTCGACCATGGCCGCCTCGGCCTGGGGCACGGCCTGCAGGAAGCCCCCCGCCGGCAGGGGCACGGTGGCGGGGCCGAAGCCGATCTTCGGCTGGCGCGCCATCACCAGGGTGTCGCCGGCCAGGCTCAGCCGCGCCAGATCCGCCCGGTGCGCCGCCGCAATGGCCCGCATCTGGGCGTCGGCCGACAGCCCGCCGCCCGAGCGCCGCTCGACGCCCGTCACATCCACGTCCAGCCCCGACAGGGTCCAGGTCACGTGCAGGGTCGGCGCCGACTTGGGATGCTCCAGAAAGGCCGCCGCCACCTCGGTCAGGGCCGGTATGGCGCGGATGATCCGGGGATCGGCCACCGGGCACTCCCGCACCTCGACCAGACGCCACGACCGCCGCGCCTTGAAGCCCAGAACCACCCGGCCGTCCTGGGTCCGGCGTGCGTGCAGGGCTGCGCGCCGCCGCGTCCCGGCCGGGCTCGCCACCGTCGCCTCGACCTCGGTCTCGATTCCCTCGCGCGCCAGGGCCAGCCGCACCTGCTCGCGCTTCCACTCCAGATAAGGCTTGTCCGCCCAGTGTTGCAGCGAACACCCGCCGCAGTCGCCGTACTGGGGCGACACCGGCGCGATCCGGTCCGGACTGGGGGTCATGATCTCGACCTGCTCCAGCCGCCCGTCCACGACCTCGCCCCGCACCGTCTCCCCCGGAAGGGTCAGGCCGGCGAAGACCGGCCCCTGCGGCGTCTCGGCGACGCCGTCGCCCTGTCCGCCGACGCGGCTGATCGTAAAGGTCTGCATCGCCGGGCTTCTAGCCGCGACGCCCCTCTTCGCCAAGCACGCGGACAGAAGAGACCGGACACCAGCTCGGCTCAAGTCGCGCGACACGCGGTAACCCCAACCGACGGCCTCAAGTAGCGCGAAGCGCGATAGGCCCACGAAACATGAACGAAAATGAACGGATCGCTCAAAAGCCGTTCAGCTTCACTCCCTTAAACCCCAATGCAACAGACAGCCGGTCCACCCGTTCAGCCCTCGTCACTGAACGTCCGACCATAAGGGGTTGAAGATGCGTCTCTCCACCAAGTCCCTCGCCGCCGTCGCGGCCTTCACCCTCGGCGCCGTCGCCGCGCCCATGGCCGCCTCGGCCCAGAGTTACGGCTACAGCCAGAACTACGGCACGGGCGCCTACGCTCCCTCATACGCCTACGGCAATGGCTACCAGCAACGGCAATACGACCCCTGCGCCCGTGAGCGTCAGGGCCGCACGGGCGCCGGAGCCGTCGTCGGCGGCGGCGCTGGCGCGGTCATCGGTTCGCAGCTGGCCGCGCGCGGCCGCCGTACCGAGGGCAGCATCCTGGGCGGGGTTCTGGGCGCCGTGATCGGGTCTCAGGTCGGCCGCTCCAGCTCCGACGCCTGCCGCTCGTACCAGAGCAGCTACGGTCAGCAGGGCTACTACAACCAGAACGGCTATGCCCAGAACGGCTACAGCCAGCCGAGCTATTACGACGACCGCTACAGCGGCGATCAGGGCTATCGCTACGACGATTATGACCGTCGCGGCGACTATGTCCAGGATCGCGGCTACTACGACGACCGGTCGCGCCCGGTCGATTCCTATCAGAATTCAGATGGATGCCGTCTGGCCGAAAGCCAGATCCGTCTGCCCGATGGTCGCACGGACACCCGTTACGTCCGCACCTGCCCCGACCAGTACGGCCGCTATCGCGTCGTCGATTAATTTTCAGCCCCCCTGTCGATCGACGACGTGACGGAAGCCGCCGGAGGAGAAATCCTCCGGCGGCTTCTTATTTTTAAGGGGGCTATCGGCCTTCGGCCTGCTTGAGCCCGTCTCCTCCCCACTTGTAGGGAGGGGGATCGCGCGAAGCGTGGTGGAGGGATTGCCGGCTCAGACCCGCCTGGCCCACAGCAGGAACTCGATATTGCCGTCTCCGCCGGTGATGGGGCTCTCGGTCGTCGCCTGCACCGCCCAACCCAAGGCTTCCAGCCAGTCGGCGACACGCGCCACGGCGGAGGCATGGGCCACGGGATCCTTGACCACCCCCTTCTTGCCGACCCCGCCGGGCCCGTCAGCCTCGAACTGCGGCTTGACCAGGGTGATCAGGTCCGCCTCATCGGCCGCCAGATCAAGCGCAACCGGCAGGACCTTGATCAGGCTGATGAAGCTGGCGTCGCACACGATCAGCGAGGGCGGCTCCGGGATCAGGTCCGGCGTCAGGTCGCGCGCATCGGTCCGCTCCAGACCGACCACCCGCGGATCGGCCGCCACCCGCTCGTGCATCTGGCCGAAGCCGACATCGACCGCGAACACCCTGGCCGCCCCGCGATCCAGACAGACCTCGGTGAAGCCGCCGGTCGACGCGCCGACATCCAGCACCACCCGCCCGTCGATCGCCACCGGCCAGACGGTCAGGGCGTGATCCAGCTTCAGCGCCCCGCGCCCGACCCAGCGATGGGCGTCGACATAGCCGATCTCGGCGTTCGCACCAACGGTCTGGGAGCCGGACTTGGCCGGCGTGCCGTCCACGGTGACGCCGCCGGCCTCGATGGCCGCCTTCGCCCTGGCCCGGCTTTCCGCCAGGCCGCGCGTGACCAGAAGCTGGTCCAGCCTCATCCGATCTCGCTCAGCCGCGCCAGCGCCGCCTGCAGCTTGGCCTTGCCGGCCTCGGCCTCGGCCAGTTTGGCCCGCTGTTCTTCCACGACTTCCGGCGCGGCCCGCGACACGAAGTTGGGATTGCCCAGCTTCTTGTTCACATGGCCGATATCGCTTTCGAAGACGGCGATCTCCTTCTCCAGCCGCGCCCGTTCGGCCGTCAGATCAATGATGCCCGTCAGCGAAAGCGCGACCGTCGATCCGCCCGAGACGAAGGTCACGGCCCCGGTCGGCGCAGCGTCCGCCGATCCGACCTCGGACACTCGGCCCAGGGTCAGGATCAGGTCGCGATGGCGCGCGATCCGCTCGCCCGTGACGGCGTCCGGCGCAACGAAAGCCAGAGGCGGCTTGGCCGCGGGCGGCACATTCATCTCGGCCCGCAGGCCCCGGATTTCGCCGACCAGGTCGATCAGCCAGCCGATCTCGGCCTCGGCCGAAGCGTCGATGAAGCCGTCCGGCAGCACCGGCCATTCCGCGCCGATCAGCAGGCCTTCCCGCGCCGGCCCTTCCTTGCCCAGTTCGGCCCACAGCTCTTCGGTGATGAAGGGCATGACCGGGTGCAGCAGCTTCAGCGTCTGGTCCAGGGTCCAGGCGGTCATGGCCCGCGTCTCGGCCTTGGCGGCTTCATCGGCGCCGTTGAACACCGGCTTCGCCAGTTCCAGGTACCAGTCGCAGAAGACGTTCCAGACGAACCGATACAGCGCGCCCGCCGCATCATCGAACCGCCCGCCCTCGATGGCCTCGGACACGGCGCGCTCGGCCTTGGTCAGTTCGCCCCGGATCCAGCAGTTGATCGTCTGTTCGACCGTCGCGGGATCGAAGCCCTCGACGCGGCGCGCCTCGTTCATCTGGCTGAATCGGGCGGCGTTCCACAGCTTGGTGCCGAAGTTGCGGTATCCTTCGATCCGCTGCTTCGACAGCTTGATGTCGCGCGTGCCCGACAGGATGGCCATGGTGAAGCGCAGCGGATCGGCGCCCAGCTCGTCGATGATGCCCAGGGGATCGATGACGTTCCCCTTGGACTTGCTCATCTTCTGACCCTTCTCGTCGCGGACCAGGCCGTTGATGATGACCCGTTTGAACGGAACCTCGTCCATGAAATGCAGGCCCATCATCATCATCCGGGCGACCCAGAAGAAGATGATGTCCGCCGCCGTGACCAGGTCGCTGGTCGGATAGAACCGCTCCAGATCCTCGGTCTTCTCGGGCCAGCCCATGGTCGAGAACGGCCACAGGGCCGAGCTGAACCAGGTGTCGAGGACGTCTTCGTCCTGGGTCAGGGCCACTTCGGAATCATAATCCGCCATCGCCAGTTCGCGGGCGTCCTCTTCCGTCTCCGCGACATAGATCTCGCCGCCCGGTCCGTACCAGGCCGGGATGCGGTGCCCCCACCACAGCTGGCGGCTGATGCACCAGGGTTCGATGTTGCGCAGCCATTCGAAATAGATCTTCTCGTACGACTTCGGCTCAAACACCGTGTCGCCCTGCTCCACCGCCTTCAGCGCCGGCTGGGCCAGGACCTTGGCGTCGACGTACCACTGGTCCGTCAGCCACGGCTCGATGACCACGCCCGAGCGATCGCCGTGCGGGACGACGTGCTTGGTCTTCTCGATCTCGCGCAGCCAGCCCTCTTCCTCGGCCCGGGCGACGATGGCCTTGCGCGCGGCGAAGCGGTCGACGCCGACGTATTCCGACGGCACGTCCGGCGTATCCACGTCGGTGATGCGGCCGAAGGCGTCGAGGATGTTCAGCGACGGCAGGCTCGCCCGCTTGCCCACGCCGAAGTCGTTGAAGTCGTGCGCCGGCGTGATCTTGACCGCGCCCGACCCCTTGGTCGGATCGGCGTAGTCGTCGGCGACAATCGGGATGCGACGTCCCACGATGGGCAGGGTCACGAACTTGCCGACCAGCCCCTTATACCGCTCATCCTCCGGATGCACGGCCACGCCGGTGTCGCCCAGCATGGTCTCAGGCCGCGTCGTGGCGACCACGATGAAGTCGCGCGTCTCGAACTCGGTCGCCTTGCCCTCGTCGTCAAAGGCGACCGGGTGTTCGTAGGTCACGCCGTCCGCCAGCGGATAGGCGAAATGCCAATAGGCGCCGTCCACCTCGCGCTGCTCGACCTCCAGGTCCGAGATGGCGGTCTGGAAATGCGGGTCCCAGTTCACCAGCCGCTTGTCGCGATAGATCAGACCTTCCTTGTGCAGTTGCACGAAGACCTTGCGGACGGCGGCGTTCAGCCCCTCGTCCAGTGTGAACCGTTCGCGCGACCAGTCGCAGGACGCGCCCAGGCGACGCAGCTGGCGCACGATGGTCCCGCCGCTTTCTGCCTTCCATTCCCAGACCTTGTCGATGAAAGCCTCGCGGCCCATGTCGCGCCGCCCGACATTGCCGGCGGCGGCCAGCTGACGCTCGACCACCATCTGGGTGGCGATGCCTGCGTGGTCCGTACCCGGCAGCCACAGCACCGCCTTGCCCTTCATCCGGTGATAGCGGGCCAGGATGTCCTGAAGGGTGTTGTTCAGGGCATGGCCGATGTGCAGGCTGCCCGTCACGTTCGGCGGCGGGATGACGATCGAATAGGCGCCCTGCGCCCCTTCCGTGCGGGGCGCGAACAGGCCGCTCTCTTCCCACTGGGCGTACAGGCGGGGTTCGGCGGCCTGGGGTTCGAAGGTCTTCTCGAGCATGGGACTTCTTTGATCGTTGTCGTGCGGCCGAACGGCGGCCTGGAATGACAAAGGGCGGCCCCTGCAGGAGCCGCCCCTCGATTAGTCTGCGGTGAAGCGAAGGGCTAGGCGCTGCGCGCGATGCGTTCGACTTCCCTTTGGACCGCCGCCTCGACGATGGCGGGCAGGTTGTTGTCCAACCAGTCCTTCAGCATCGGACGCAGCATCTCGGCGACCATGGCCTCGACGGTGTTGCCGCTGACGAAGGGCATCTCCGTCGAAGAGGCCGCAGCAGGCTCAGGCTTCTTGAACGAGGCGGCCAGACCGGCGAAAGCCGAAGCGGCGCTGGCGGCGGCGCTTTCGCCGACCAGCGCATCATAGGCCGGGGCGGGCGTTTCGGCCGGCTCGGGCGCGGAAACGACCGGCTCGGGCGCGGCCTCGACGATGTCCAGATCGCCGATGGTTTCCGATGCGGGCGCTTCATAGAGTTCGGTCAGCTCGAGGACATCGTCATCGGCGACCTCGGGTTCCGGCTGCGGCTCCGGCTCGGCGGGCGCGGCGAAAATACTCTCGGCCGCCGCAGGCTCTGGCTCAGGCTCAGGCTCCGGCGTGGGTTCGGGCGCTGGCTCCGGCGCGGGAGCCGGCTCGGGCGCGGCCGCAACCGGCGGCGTCTCGGCGGGCGCGTCGTCTTCGGAAATGATCCGGCGAATCGACGCCAGGATCTCCTCCATGGTGGGTTCCGGGGCGGACTGGTCGGTCATGAATTAACCCTGGGAGAGGCCTGGAATGAAACTGGGGGCGTGGAGGTCGCCCCCAAACGCCATGCACGGGTCCGGGACCGGAAGACCTAGCCTTCCCGACCCCAGGATATTGTCGTCGCATCAACGCCCGCCGGAATCAACGGGCGTTTTGCCCCTCGTTCGTCAGGCCGACGTCATGCGCCGGGCGCAGTGCGGATCACATCGCCCTTGAGTTGAGTGTCGATCGGCGCATCCCGCGCGTCGTCGGCGTCGACGACCGGCGGCGAGGCGACCCGGTCCAGGGCCTCGATCACGCCGTCCCAGGGCAGGCCGCCGCGATTGCGAACGCGGTCATAGTTGGTCTTGGCGTCATAGACGTCCAGATTGGCGTTCAGGTTCGGCCCTTCGAGCTGGCCCATGGCCGACAGCAGCGAGGCGCGGGCCACATATTCGGCGGCGCGGGCGGCGGCCAGCGAGGTCTGCGACGCCCGCAGGGTCACTTCCTGGTTCAGCACGTCCAGCGTCGTGCGCAGGCCGACCTGCGCCTCCTGCCGCACGCCCTCGGCGGCCACCGAGGCGGCGCGCACGGCCTCTTCGCCGGCGGCGACGTTCGACCGGGTCGACAGGACCTGGGCATAGGCCGAGCTGACGTTCTGCAGCACAGTGCGGCGCTCGCCCTCGACGGCGATCTGGGCGGCGTTGGCCCGTTCCAGGGCCTGGGCGACGCGCGACCGGTTCAGGCCGCCAGTGAACAGCGGCACCGACAGCGTGGCGCCGGCGGTGAAGCTGCGGCGGTCGGCCAGTTCACTCAGATTGCCCAGATCGTTCGCCGTGCCGCCGTAGGAGGCGGTGGCGCGAACGGAAGGCAGATATTCGGCCCGCGCGGCGGCGACGGCGGCCTCGGCGGCCTGCAAGGAATAGGTCGCCGAAAGCACGCCCGGATTCCGCGCCAGGGCGACTTCCATGGCGGCGTCGAAATCGTTCGGAACGGTCGGCAGGACCGGGGCCGCCTCAAGGTCGCTGGGCGACTGGCCCACGACGGCGGCATAGGCGGCGCGGGTGGTCGACAGCTGGGCCTGGGCGTTGGCCAGATCGGCTTCGGACTGGGCCAAGGAGGCCTCGGCCTGGGCCACGTCGGTCCGAGTGATCTCGCCGACCTCGAATCGGGCGCTGGTCTCTTCCAGCTGGCGTTGCAGCACGGCGAGGTTTTCCTGGCGGATGCGCAGGATTTCCATGTCGCGGGTGACGTTCACATAGGCCTGGATGACCGACAGCATGACCGACTGTTCGATCTCGCGCAGGTTCTCACGCCCCGCCATCACGCCGGCCCGGGCCTGGTCGATGGCCAGGGTGGTGCGGCCGGCGGTCCAGATGTTCTGCGACAAGCTGACGCCCAGGGTGGCGCCGTCGCTCTCGGACGATGAACTGGAAACCTGGGTGTCCGGCACGCCGTCGTTGTTCGTGTCGACGAACTGGGTGACGGTCGGGAAATCGTTGCGGGTGTAGTCGACCCCGGCCGAGGCGCTCAGCGTCGGGCGCAGGCCCGATCGCGCCTGGACCACGGTTTCGTCCAGCGCGCGCTGATTCGCCCGCTGAGCCAGCAGGCTGGGATTGGTCTGATAGGCCAGGGCGATCGCTTCCTGCAGCGTCTCGGCCCAGGCGGGCGCGCCAAGCCCTGTCACGAGAGCCACCACAGCGGCCGAAGCCAGCACACGCGAGCGTTTCAACATTGTCCGTCCTTGCCTGACGCCCCCGAGGAGCGCCCGAATGTCATCAAGCGTAACTGCGGCCTCAGTCGACCTGACGCCAGTTAAGTTTTTTTCACGCTTCCCGCGAGCGCTGCCGACTACGTCAGAATGCGAATGTAGGCGCCGGCGTCAGTTCTGCGAGAAGGGCCGGGGATGAATCGAACAGTTCGCGACGCGACAGGCCTTCGCGGCCCTTAACATAGAGGGCGGCCTTGCCGATGGCGCCACGCCGCTCGACCACAACCAGACGGCCGCCGGCCCGCAGGGCCTGCCCCCAGGCTTCCGGCAAGGCCGCCACGCCGCCTTCGCAGACGATCAGGTCCCAGCCCTCGCCCACCGGCGCATCCAGAGGCGCGACCGCCGTCGTCACCCCATCCTCCGCCAGGGCCTCGCCCACGACCTCGAACACGGCCGCGTCAGACTCTTGCGCCGTGACCGTCAGACCCATGCGCGCCAGCACCGCAGCGGCATAGGGGGCGGCGATGGCCAGGGCCTTCTCCCCTTCCCGCGCATCGGCGGCCTGCAACAGCTTGGAGACGTCGCGCGCCGGCATCAGCTTGCGGTCGCCCGCAATCTCGACCGATGCGTCCGAATAGGCGGCGAAGATGCGGTCCGGCGCACAGTAGCGTTCACGCGGAACCGCCATCATGGCCATGTGGATCTCGTGATTGGTCACATCGTTCACGCGGACCTGCGAGTCGACCATGGCCTTGCGCTCGGCGGTGAAATCCATCTTTGGGCAGCCTTCAATCGGTAGTCAGGGAGGAAATCTTGCGCGCTTATAGTTCCGCGCGTTGCAGCGGACAATCCGATCTGATAGCGAACGCCCCTCGCGATGACCGCCCCCGAGAAATCGGGGACAAGGCGGCCTGATGGCGGAGTGGTGACGCAGAGGACTGCAAATCCTTGCACCCGGGTTCGATTCCCGGTCAGGCCTCCATCGCGACAAACGAACAAAAGGCGCGGATCCCGGGATCCGCGCCTTTTTCGTCTCTATCGCCCCCTGAACGATCAGCTGATCGGCGCAGTCACCCAGCCGATCAGGCCCGCCGCGCCCAGACCGGCGACCCCGGCGGCGATGAAGATCGCCGCCCGGACGTTTCGGTTCAGAAAATACAGAATGTTCATTGCGCGCCCCCACACCAACGAGAACGATGGTCGCCACAGTTTCGGTCGCCGCGCAAGGTGTACAAAACCTTAACGACCTAAAATCCTGGTGAACGCCGGCGTCAGCCTGCGGGCCGCCCGCTGGTCACATGATGAAGCGCCAGGGCGCTGGTCACGGCGACATTCAACGAATCAAAGCCCCCCGCCATGGGCACGCCGACGGCGCGGCACCGATCAATCACGACACGGGGCAGACCCGGCCCCTCCGACCCCACCATCAGGGCGACGGGGCCCTGGGGCCGGTAGTCCGCCAGCCTCAGCGTCGCCGACGGGGTCAGGGCCAGCACCTCCACCCCCGCCGTCTGCATCGCCGCCACCAGATCCTCGGCCGATCCGCCGACCGTGAACGGGCTCCTCAGCACGGCCCCGACCGAAACCCGGATAGCCTTGCGATAGAAGGGGTCGCAGCAGGTCTCGTCCAGCAAGACGGCCCGCGCCCCGAAGGCCGCCGCATTGCGGAACACGCCGCCCATATTGTCGTGATTGCCGATGCCGCTGGCGATCACGAACACATCCTCGTCGGCGACGGCCGCCAACAGGTGCTCGACCGGCGGCGCGACGGGCTTCTCATCTGTGGACGCCCCCTTCAGCGCAAGAGTGATTTTCGGGAATTTCTGACACGTAGTCGGATGCTGCCATCTGTCCGGCCTGTTGATGCGGTCGCTCAAAGACCGCTGGCCTGTATGGGAGTTCGCGGATCCGGTCCAAATCACCCACGGCGTGCTCGAAGCACAGTGGAAAGCCCTGGTTTTCCTGATCCCGTCTCGCCGACTGTTGCGCCATACGCTCCTTCGCTCATCCCTACGCTTCGACGTCTCGCGGTCGTGCTGGCTAGGCCGACACGACCGGAGCTCGGTAGACATCGCCCTTGGCCAAGAGCGCCCAGACTATGCGGGCGTTCTTGTTCGCCAAGGCGACGATGACCAACATCTTGGGCTTTCTCTCCAGCATCTGGCTCAGCCAGGAACCTGCTGGCGCGCCCCGAATGACGGCCTGTTTGATCACCGCGCTGGCCCCGATGGTCAGCAGCCGTCGAAGCGTTCGCTCGCCCATCTTGGTGATCGCGCCGAGCTTCTGCTGACCGCCGGTGGATCGTTGTCGCGGCGTCAGTCCCAGCCAGGCGGCGAAGTGCCGACCGCTCTTGAAGGCTTCGGGTGACGGGGCCAGTGCGACCAAGGCTGTAGCTGTGATGGGACCGATCCCGGGAATGGTCATCAGTCGACGCGCAACCGGATCGTTCTTGGCCCGGGAAGCAATCTCCGCATCGAGCACGGCGATCTGCTGGTCCAGCGATCGGAGGGTCGAGACCAGGACGAGAAGAATCGTCCGCGCGGCGGTTGGAAGCGCCTCTGCCGGATCTTCGACGCGCGCGATCAACCTATCGACGTGCGGAACGCCCTTGGGAACAATCCAGCCGTATTCGGCCAGGTGACCGCGCAGGGCGTTGATCGTCTGGGTTCGCTGCCGGACCAGAAGGTCGCGGGCCCGAAAGACCACGCTGCTGGCCTGCTGCTCCTCCTCCTTCAGCGGCACGAACCTCATACTGGGGCGCTGCGCCGCCTCACAGATGGCTTCGGCATCGGCCGCATCGTTCTTCTGACGCTTCACGAACGGCTTTACATAGATGGGCGGGATCAATCGGATCGTATGACCCTGGCGGGCCAGCTCACGCCCCCAGTAATGGGCGCCGGCGCAGGCCTCCATCGCCACCACGCAGGGCGACAGGCCAGCGAAGAACGCCAGCAATCGGCCTCGACCCAACTTCTTGCGAAACACCACCTCGCCCGAGGCATCAGCGCCATGCGCTTGAAAGATGTTCTTGGCGAGATCCAGACCGACAGTGCTAACTTGTTCCACGGACGCCTCCTTCGAGTGCTGTTCAACACCTCACTCTGGCACATAGATGCCGTCGGGGGGCGTCCACCCCATCACCCAGGGCCAGGATGCCCCGGTGCAGCGGAAATCCGGCGATCCGGTCCAGAACGGTCTGGCCGGCGACATAGACGGGAACCGACGGCGCAAGCGCCGCGATGACGTCGCTCAGGGCCGCGACCCGTTTCTCCGTCAGCAGCAGGGCGCGGGGTCGGCATCGTGAGGCGGTCGAGGCCAGCACCCGCACCACCACCTCGCCTTCGGCCACGAACAGGCCCTCGCGGCCCGTCAGGTCGCGTTCGCGAATATCGCGAAAGCCGGAGATCCGGGCGTCATCGGGGTCATTGATGGAGATCGTGCGCATTCGTCGTTTTTCCCATTGCACGAATCGAATGGCCGCTGCTATAGGCCCGCCTCCCGAGCAGTTCCGCGGTAGCTCAGTGGTAGAGCAGCCGACTGTTAATCGGCTGGTCGTAGGTTCGAATCCTACCCGCGGAGCCACTCGGGGCTAAGACTGTCGGCATCAGACATCTCGCCGCCAGCGCTGTTTTGGCCTGAAAATCGGCGGGTTTAGCAAAGACCGCCCATTCGTTGGCGACGCCCTGACCGGTTCTCTTCTCCCCCTCATCGTCGCGCCTGGGCCTGACGGTCACCCGTCTTCGCGTCGCCCCAGATGTTCCGTCCCGCGCAGACGGGCGAGCTCGATCTGTCTCTGACGTTCGGCGTAGCGCAGCCTCTGCGCGTCGTCGCGCGTATCCCGGCAGCGTTTGCAGCAGACGCCCTCGATGAAATGGGGCGACGCCCGGCCTTCGGCGTCCAGGGGCATACGGCACCCCCGGCACAGGGTGTGATCGCCCTGCACCAGGCCATGACCGACCGAGACCCGCTCGTCGAAGACGAAACAGTCGCCGCGCCACAGGCTGTCGGCCGGTTCGACCTCTTCCAGATAGCGCAGGATCCCGCCTTCCAGATGGTGGACGTTCTCGACTCCCTCGGCCTTCAGGAAGGCGGTCGATTTTTCGCAGCGGATGCCGCCGGTGCAGTACATGGCCACCCGCTGCGGCTTCATCTGGTCCATCAAGGCGCGGCCATCCGTGCGGAACCAGTCGGGAAAGTCGCGGAAGCTGCGGGTGTTCGGCTGCACCGCCCGCTCGAAGGAGCCGATTTCGCCCTCGTAGTCGTTGCGGGTGTCGATCACCAGGGTGGTCGGATCGGCGATCAGGGCGTTCCAGTCCTGAGGCGCGACATAGACTCCGGCCTGTCGCGCCGGATCCAGGTCCGGCTGACCCATGGTCACGATCTCGCGCTTGATCCGGACCTTCAGCCGCAGAAACGGCATGTCGCCGGTCCAGGCGTATTTGACCTCCAGATCGGCGAAGCCCGGAATGGCGCGGATGTCGGCCAACACCGCTTCAATACCCGATTCAGGACCGGCGATCGTGCCGTTCAGCCCCTCGGTCGCAACCAGCAGCGTGCCTTTGACCGCGCCGGCTTCGCACACGCTATGCAGCCGCGCCTGCACCGCCTCGACGTCCTTGATCGCGGCGAATCGATACAGGGCGGCGACGCGAATCTCGCCGGGGTTCAGGGATTTTGAGTCGGTCATGGCGTGGCTTTCAGCGGCGCCGTCGCGAGAGTGGCGCGCCCTGCAGGACTCGAACCTGCAACCGTCCGCTTAGAAGGCGGGTGCTCTATCCGGTTGAGCTAAGGGCGCTCGGCAGCGAGCCGGGCGTCAATGCGTCCAGGGCTGTTTGCGATTGGGGGCGAAATTGTCGGCGTAGGCCTTCAGGATCGTCGGGGGCTCGTTCGGCTCGTGCAGGCGGAACGGAATGCCGTGGCGTTCGGCATAGGCGACGGCTTCTTCCTTCGAATCAAAGGCGAGACGCACCTGACCGTTCATGTCCGACGAACTGGTCCAGCCCATCAGCGGATCGAGGCTGCGGGCCGAGGCCGGTTCAAACTCCAGACGCCAGTCGCGGCTCTTGGCCTTGCCGGACTGCATAGCGGTCTTGGCTGGGCGGTAGATGCGGGCGAGCATGGCGAAATCCCTAGTGATCGGCAGGTCCAGTGGACCTGCCATAACGCGCGCGGGACACGGAATCCAGCGGCCGTCCATTGGTCGGGGCGAGAGGATTCGAACCTCCGACCCTCTGGTCCCAAACCAGATGCGCTACCAGGCTGCGCTACACCCCGGACCGAACGGAGCGCTCTATTGGCACTTCGTCGCGCGATCCGCAATCAAGGCTTGAAATAAGGATGCAAAATCCTGTCGCCGGGCTTGGCGCCGATCTCGGCCGCGCGACCCGCGCGAAGCTCCAGCACGCCGTTCGCGGCCCCGTTCGACGGTATCGGAACCTCGGAAAAGGGCGTGGCGTGGGAGGCGATCGAGACGATCCGGCCTTTCGGATCGATATAGAGAATGTCCAGAGAACTGGGCGTATTGCGCATCCAGAAGCTCTGTTCCCGCGGCGCCTCTCCGGGCCACTGGAACAGCATGCCGCGATCATCGCCCAGCGGCGGGCGGAACATCAGGCCCCGCTGACGTTCAGGCTCTTCGTCGGCGATTTCGACCCAGAACGGGTGCTCGCCGGACGCCGTCACCACGGCCAGCTTCTGCAGGGGCTCGCCATTCGGCCCGGCCGGCGCTTTGGCGGCGCATCCGGCGACGGCGAGCGCCATCAGGCCGGCCACAACAAAACGTCTCGTCGCGTCGATCATGCGCCCCTCCTGGAGCGACCGATCAGCCGCCCGGTCTGATTTCAGCCACCACCAGCCCCTTGGGACCGCTGGCGAATCGCACCTGCACCGTGTCGCCTGGCACCAGATCGTCCAGGCCGCAGCGCCGCAGGGTTTCGATGTGGACGAAGATATCGCCCGGTTCGCGATCACGCACCACGAATCCATAGCCCTTGGTCCGATTGAACCATTTGACCACGGCCGGCTCCAGGACCGCATCGATTTCGGGCGACGTCGCGATAGCCTCGGCCATGGGCGCCGAACGACGCACGATGACGCTCGCCTCGCCCGCTCCCAGGTCATGGATCTCGACGGCCTGCCAGCCTTTGGATCGCCGAACACAATCGCAGACAATAGGCGCGCCTTCATCTGCCGTTTCGCGGCCGGTGTCGCGCAGACTGCTGATGTGCAGAAGAACATCCCGTAGCTCGGTCAACGTCGGGTCATCCGGCACGATGAAGCCATAGCCCTTCGCCGGATCGAACCACTTCACGCGCCCGACGACACGAACGGTCTCCGCCGTCTCCATCTCATCGTAGTCAGACAAATTATCAAACCCCCGTCCGCTCCTCTTACGGACACGATTACGTTTAACACTGTTCCGCGAATCTTTGGAAAGGTCAAAATGGGGGAAAGGCGCCCGAAACTTGCACCTTCTGGCGGAAAGCTTCCAGTTGTGTCGCACGAATGACACCACCCGTGATGGTTTTCGCCCATGGCGACGACGGGGTTGGTGCAGGACTCAAATGAAGAGGCGAACGCCGCTCGGGCGGCCTATCGGCACGGCCCGTATTCATCCCGCGTGGCAGTCCCTAGGGGAGTCGAACCCCTCTTTTCAGGTTGAAAACCTGACGTCCTAACCGATAGACGAAGGGACCGCTGCGCGGGAGAGCCGGCGATATAGCCGCGCCCTCGGACGGGTGCAAGCGCGGATTTCGAGTTTTTTGCGACGGTCCAGGGCGTGCCCGCGCCGCTCAAACCCTGCGCGGATCGGCGACGTCCTCGATCTCGAACTGCACGCCGCGACGGCCGTTCCAGTCGTCCGCCTTCAGACGGCCGACGACATTCAGCCCGCCCTGCCCGCTCAGCAGCGCCTGGCCGGTCGGCAGATCGGCGCATCGCCAAGCCACGGCCCGCACCGAGGCGCCGTCCGGCCCGACCAGGCGACAGCGGACATGGCCGCCGTTCATCTGCACCGGTTCGCGCGCCTGAACCCCGTTCAGGGCGAAGACCGGCTCGGGGTTGGAGGGGCCGAAGGGGGCCAGTTGCTCGAACGATTCGAACAGGGCCCGGGTCGCTGCGCCTGGATCGATCAGGGCGTCGATCTCCAGCGCATCCATCGCCACCGCCTCGATCCGTTCGCCGGCCAGCCGGTCGTTCAGGAAGTCGGTCAGTTCAGCCAGTCGTGCGCCGTCCATCGTCAGACCGGCCGCCATGGCGTGCCCGCCGCCGGCCAAAAGAACACCCGCCTCCCACGCCGCCTGAATGGCGCGGCCCAGGTTCATGCCCGGCTGCGACCGGCCCGACCCCTTGCCCAGACCCGTCACCGGATCCAGCCCGATGACGATCACCGGCTTGCGCCAGCGTTCGCGCAGGCGCCCGGCGACGATGCCGACCACGCCGGGGTGCCAGTCCTCGCCCGCCACGACGACCAGGGCCGTCTCGTCGGCGTGGGCGCCGGTCGCCTCGACGCGGCGGACGGCGGCCTCCGTCACGGCGCGTTCGACCTCGCGGCGCGACAGGTTCAGGGCGTCCAGCTCCAGCGCCAGGGCCTGGGCCTCTGCAGGATCGTCGGTCGACAATAGCCGCGCGCCCAGGTCCGATCGGCCGATCCGCCCGCCGGCGTTGATGCGTGGCCCCAGTATAAAGCCGGCGTGGTTGCTCTTGGCCGGCCCTTGTTCGGCGCCGGCGGCGGCCAGCAGGGCGCGCAGGCCCGGGTTCTTCCAGTCGCTCATGACCTTCAGTCCCAACCCCGTCAGGGCGCGGTTGAACCCGGTCAGGGCCGTGACGTCGCAGATAGCGCCCAGGGCGGCCAGATCCAGCCACTGGCGAATATCGGGCTCGGGCCGGTCCGCGAACAGGCCGCGCCGCCGCGCCTCGCGGTTCAGGGCGGCCAATAGAACAAAGACCACCCCGGCCGCCGCCAGATTGCCCTGGCCCGAGTTGCAGCCCGGCCGATTCGGATTGACGACCGCCAGCGCCCTGGGCGGTTCGCTGCGCATCAGATGGTGGTCGATGACGACGACGTTCAAGTCGATGGCCGCCGCATGGGCCAGGGCCTCGTTCGCCGCCGCGCCGCAATCGACCGTCACCACCAGGTCGGCGCCGGCCGCCTTCAGGGTGTCGAAGGCCTTGGCGCTGGGGCCATAGCCCTCGGTCAGCCGGTCAGGAACATAGATGGGCAGGTCCGCCCCCATGGCCCGGAACCAGCGCACCAACAGGGCCGCGCTGGAGGCGCCGTCCACATCATAGTCGGCGAAGATGTGAACCTGAGACTTGGCCTGGAACGCATCCAGCAAGGCCTCGGCGGCGGCGTCCATGTCCATGAAGCTGGACGGATCGGGAAACAGGGCGCGCAGGGTCGGGGTCAGGAAGTCGGCGCCCTGGTCGGCCCGCACGCCGCGCGAGGCCAGGGCCCGCGCCAGCGGCTCCTCCAGGCCCAGACCCTGCATATGGGCGCGGATGGTCGCGGCCTCGGCCGGGCGCTGACGCCAGGCCCGACCGGACAGGGACTGGGTCACACCCAGAAATGCGTTATCGATCTTGAAGCCGCCGTCGTCCGCCATCGTCGCATCATCCGGGGATTCTCGAGCCCCGGCGACAAGCTCATTCAATCGGACGCCGATCAATCGGCGGCGGGGCCTTGGCGCGATCCCGCAGGCTTTGGGCGAAGGCGTCGATCTCGGCCTCGGTGCGGGCCGCATCCGGCGACACGGGAACAGCTCCGACCTGGGCGCGGGTCTCGGCGGCCAGGGTTTCGGCGTCGCCCAGCGTCCAGTCGATCCGCGCCACCTCGCCGTCCAAGGCCCCGCCCTGGCCTTCCAGAGCCTGGACCCGGGCGGCCACCTGGGCCGCCTGCGGCAGATCGGCCGGCGCGGCGGGGAAGTTCTCCCAACTGGGATAATGGCGATTGGCGTCAACCAGGGCCTGAACCCGCGGCGCGATCGGCGACGTCGGATCGGTGCTCGGCGCAAACGCGCGCGCACAGGCCCCCAGAGACGCCGACAGCGTCGCCAGGCAGAGCAACGAAGCCGTCAGCCCCGTTCTTTTTCGAAAGTGCGCGTTCATGTCGGGGTCGGTCTTATGCCATCATCGCTTCGTGCGGAAGGGCGAGGCGTCGAACCGGCCCTCCGCACCCAGGAAGGCGAAGGAAATTCATGGCCCAAGCTCCGAAGAACAAGACCCCGACGTCCCAGCCCGCTCCAAAGGGCGACGCCCGGAAGGCCAAGCCCGGCGCGTCCAAGTCAGCGGTGTCCAAGTCGGCGGCGTCCAAACCCGCAGCGGCCAAGACGCCCGGGCCCATGGCGCTTGACGACGCCCCGGTCGCCAAGACGCCGCGCAAGCCCGGTCGCCCGACCTCGGCCAAGCCCCGCCCGCCCCGCGCCAGGACTCCGGCGCCTGATCCCAGGATCGACTCGTCGGACGCCGCTCCTTCCGCCGAGACGCCTGCTGAACCCGCCCCTGCCCCCTTCCCCGGCGCCGACCAGGCCCAACTGCTCGAAACCCTGTCGATGAACCTGGCCAAGGCGGCCATGATGGCCCAGAGCGCGCTCGCCGAGGCCGCCCTGTTCCAGGCGGACCGCCCCGCCGCCCTGTCGCCCGACCCGTTCCATGTCGCCCCCGCCATGACCTCGATCATGAGCAGCCTGGCCTCCCGTCCCGAAAAGCTCTTCCAGGCCCAGGCCGACCTGTTCAGCCGCTATATGGACCTGTGGACCGGCACGGCGCGTCAGGCGGCCGGCGAGCCGATGCCGCCCGCCCCCGTCGACAAGCGGTTCAAGGATCCCGCCTGGTCGGACAATCCGATGTTCGACATGATGCGCCGCTCCTATCTGCTGACCTCGGACTGGATGAACGGGCTGATCGCGGGGGTCGAGGACGTCGATCCGGCGGTCAAGCAGCGCGCCCAGTTCTTCACCCGCCTGCTGACCGACGCCTTCTCGCCGTCCAACTTCCTGGCCTCCAACCCGGTGGCCCTGAAGGCCCTGGCCGAGACCAGCGGTGAATCCCTGGTGAAGGGGATGCAGAATTTCGCCGCCGATCTGGAACGCGGCGGCGGTTCGCTGCGCATCAGCCAGGCCGACGACGGCAAGTTCGTCGTCGGCGAGAACGTCGCCACCGCGCCGGGCCAGGTGGTGTGGCGCGACGATCTGTTCGAACTGATCCAGTACGATGCGGCGACCGAGACCCAGCATCAGATCCCCCTGCTGATCTTCCCGCCCTGGATCAACAAATTCTATATTCTCGACCTCCAGCCGACCAATTCGATGATCCGCTGGCTGTCGGCCCAGGGCTTCACCGTCTTCGTCTGTTCCTGGGTCAATCCGGGCCTCGACAAGGCGGGCCTCGGCTTCGACGACTATCTCGAAAAAGGCGTCTATCGCGCCATCGACAAGACGCTGGAGCAGACCGGCGCAGACCGGCTGAACGCGGTCGGCTATTGCATCGGCGGCACCCTGCTGGGCGCAGCCCTGGCCCATATGGCGGCGAAGGGCGACACGCGCGTCGCCGCCGCCACCTTCTTCGCCGCCCAGCACGACTTCGCCGAGGCCGGCGATCTGCTGCTGTTCACCGACGAACACTGGATCGCCGAGATCGAACGCCAGATGGACGCCGCCGGCGGGGTCCTGCCCGGCGCCGCCATGGCCGACACCTTCAACGCCCTGCGCTCCAACGACCTGATCTGGTCCTTCTTCATCAGCAACTATCTGCTGGGCAAGGATCCGCCGGCCTTCGACCTGCTGTTCTGGAACGCCGACCAGACCCGGATGCCCAAGACCCTGCACCTGGCCTATCTGCGCCAGATGTACGGCGCCAACGCCCTGGCGCGCGGCGTGTTCGAGATCGGCGGCCTGACGGCGGACCTGTCGAAGGTCGCCATCCCCCTGTATTTCCAGGCCAGCCGCGAGGATCACATCGCCCCGATGAACTCGGTCTATCGCTCGGCCCGTCTGTTCGGCAGCCCGGACGTGACCTTCACCCTGGCCGGGTCCGGCCATATCGCCGGGGTGATCAACGCCCCGGCGGCGCGGAAATACCAGCACTGGACCAACCCCGCCCTGCCCGGGACCCTGGCCGAGTGGCAGGCCGGGGCCGTCGAACATCCGGGCAGCTGGTGGGACCACTGGGCCGGCTGGCTGCATGATCGTTCGGGGTCCAGGATTCCGGCGCGCGACCCTGCTAAGGGTCCGCTCCCGCCCCTGGCGCCGGCGCCGGGTCTGTATGTGAAAGTGAAGTCTTGAACCGTATCGAACCCAATATCCTGCTGGCCGTCAGCACGGGCGTCGCCCTGATCCTGCTGATCATGACGGCGGCCACCTTCGGCGAGCCGGGCAATACGGCGAAATATATGATCAGCGCCGTCGTCTGTTCGGTCCTGTTCGTCGCCCTGAACGGCTGGATGGCCCGCCGGATGAACCGCCCGACGCCGCAGCCGGTCATCCGTGCGGCCTCGCCCGGAACCGCCGCCTGGGCCGGCCTGTTTCCCGCGCTGGTCATCGCCGCCGCCGTCGCCCCGGTCTTCCTGCCGGGCCACGACTACGGCCTGCTGATCATCATTGCGGCGGTCTGGTTCGGGGTGACGGTCGATTCGGCTGTACGCGCCAATCGCGGCTAGGCGGCCACGAACTTCAGCGCCACGCCGTTGTTGCAATAGCGCAGGCCTGTGGGCCGCGGTCCGTCGTTGAACACATGCCCCTGATGCCCCAGGCAGCGGGCGCAGTGGTATTCGGTGCGGGGAATGCCGATGGCCAGGTCGCGCTTGCGGCCGATGTTGGCGGCGATGACCTGATAGAAGCTGGGCCAGCCGGTGTGGGAGTCAAACTTCCAGTTCGAGCGGAACAGCGCCAGGTCGCACCCCTTGCAGACGAAGGTCCCACGGCGATGTTCGTCGTTCAGCGGACTGGTGTAGGGGCGTTCGGTGTCCTCGTGACGCATCACGCGCCAGGCCGCGTCGCCGAGCCGCCGTCGCCAGTCGGCGTCCGACACGCGACGATAGAGCGAGGCGGCGTAGGCCCCCTGCCCCGCCTGGGACGGTTCGGGCGAACAGGCGGCCAGGGCCAGCGCGCCGGCGCCTGCCAGAAGGCCGCGTCGATGGAGGATCGGGGACTGGGTCATGCCACCCAGTACGACGGGACGAGGGGAAAGGTTTCTCGCCTCGTTTCTTCTCCCGATCAGGGTTTCAGATCAGACCGGTCGCCTCATCCAGGCCCAGCAGGATGTTGAGGTTCTGCACCGCCGCGCCCGAGGCCCCCTTGCCCAGGTTGTCCAGCAGAGCGATCAGACGCGCCTGTTCGCCGGATCGGTCGCCGAACACATGCAGACGCAGGCGGTTGGTGCTGTTCAGCCCCTCGGGCTCCAGACCGGTCATGGCCTCGGTCTCGTCCAGATCGGCCACCTCGACGAAATACTGGCCGTCATAAGCCTCGACCAGGGCGCCGTGGATCCGCTCGACCGACGGGGTTTCCGGGAGGGCGGCCAGGTGCAGCGGAACCTCGACCAGCATGCCCTGGCGGTAATTCCCCACTGCGGGGGCGAACAGCACCTCGCGGCTCAGCCCCGTGTGTTTCGTCATCTCCGGCACATGCTTGTGCTTCAGCGACAGACCATAGGCGCGATAGGCGGTTGCAGCGCCTTCCGCTTCGAATTCGGCGATCATGGCCTTGCCGCCGCCGGAATAGCCCGAGACCGCATTGACCGTGACCGGATGGCCGGCCGGAACCAGGCCCGCCTTCACCAGCGGCCGCATCAGGCCGATGAAGCCGGTCGGATAGCAGCCAGGGTTGGACACGAATTGCGACCGCGCGATCAGATCGCGCTGGCCTGCGTCCATTTCGGGGAAGCCATAGGCCCAGCCCGGCGCGACCCGATAGGCGGTCGAGGCGTCGATCACCTTGACCGACGGGTTCTCGACCATGGCCACCGCCTCGCGCGCCGCGTCGTCCGGCAGGCACAGGATCACCGCATCGGCGCTGTTCAGGGCCTCGCGCCGCGCCTCGACGTCGCGCCGACGGTCGCCCAGCAGGATCAGCTCCAGATCCGAGCGCGCCTCCAGCCGCTCGCGGATTTCGAGGCCCGTGGTGCCGGCTTCGCCGTCGATGAAGATGGTGTGGGTCATAGGCTGCTCCTGACCCTTCCCCCATGCGGGAGAAGATAGACAAGAAAAAGGGCGCTCCGGGTCTCCCCGAAGCGCCCCAAATCCAAACCGCGTGAACGCGATTAGCGCTTCGAGAACTGGAACGAACGGCGAGCCTTGGCGCGGCCGTACTTCTTGCGCTCGACGACGCGGCTGTCGCGGGTCAGGAAGCCGTGCGGCTTCAGGACCTTGCGCAGTTCCGGTTCGAAATGCGTCAGGGCGTGCGAGAGGCCGTGGCGGATGGCGCCGGCCTGGCCGGACAGGCCCGAACCTTCGACGGTGCAGACGACGTCATACTGGGTGGCGCGGTCCGAGACGGTCAGCGGCTGGGCGATCATCATGCGCAGCACGGGACGAGCGAAATACTGCTCTTGGTCCTTGCCGTTGATGGTGATCTTGCCGGTGCCGGGCTTCACCCAGACGCGGGCGATGGCGTTCTTGCGCTTGCCGGTCGAATAGGCGCGGCCCTGGGCGTCCAGCTTCTGGACATAGACGGGGGCGTCGTTCTCGACCGAAGAGCTCAGGCCCTTCAGGGCGTCGAAACCGGTGGCGGCTTCGGTGTTGGTCACGTCGGTCATGCTCAGACGCTCCGGGTGTTCTTGGGCGACGCCGACTTGAAGTCGATCGTTTCCGGTTGCTGGGCTTCATGTTCGTGCGCGCCGCCGGCGAACAGGCGCAGGTGCGTCATCTGCTTGCGGGCCAGCGGGCTTTCCTTCGGCAGCATGCGCTCGACGGCCTTCTCGAGCACGCGCTCGGGGAAGCGACCGCCCAGAACCTTCTCCGGGGTCGTCGACTTGACGCCGCCCGGGTGGCCGGTGTGGCGATAATAGACCTTGTCGGTCGACTTCTTGCCGGTGAACACCACCTTGTCGACGTTGGTGACGACGACATAGTCGCCGCAGTCAACGTGCGGGGTGTAGTCGCCGCGGTGCTTGCCGCGCAGACGGTTGGCGATGAAGGTCGCGAGACGGCCCACCACGACGCCTTCGGCGTCGATGTGGATCCATTTCTTCTCGACCTCGGCCGGCTTCAACGAAGCCGTGGTGCTCTTCAGCATTGAGGGGGTTCCTGGAGACGAAAATCGGGTCCGGCCCCCGAGGGAACCGAATGAAGGCGCGCTGATACAGGAGACGATACGCCGCGTCAACGCGTCGAAAAGCGCGACATGTGGCGCAAACTACTGTTTTGAAGCGATATTCTATATACGGTATTAAAATACCCGTCGAAACGAGCCGTCTCTCCGTTACAAATTAACGGCGTTCGTCATCAAACCATAGCCATTTGCAGTCATCGGGGACCAAACCCTTCGGAGCCTCCTTATGAATCTTCACCGTCGCGGCCTGATCGCCTCGAGCGCCGCCCTCGCCTTTGCAGGACTGGCCCGCCACGCCTCCGCCCAGACCGCCGGCGAAGAAACCTATGTCAACGAGGTTCACGGCTATGGCCCGCTGATCACCGATCCGAACCGACTGCTCGATCTGCCCGAGGGCTTCTCCTACCAAGTGGTGGTCCAAGGCGGCGACACCATGGACGACGGACTGTTCGTGCCGGGTCAACCCGACGGCATGGCCTGTTTCCCGCTGGAAGGATCTAGGGTCGCCCTGGTGGTCAATCACGAGCTGAAGGGTTCTTCCGGCCTGCACCGCAATCTGGGCCCAGGCGGTCTGCATGAAGAACGTCTCGGTCTGCTGGATGCGGCCAAGGCCTATGACACCTACAAGGACGGCCGCCCCCTGCCCGGCGGATGCTCCACAATCATCTATGATCTTCAAACCCGCCAGAAGGTCAGCCAGCACCTGACCCTGGCCGGCACCTCGACCAACTGCTGCGGCGGCCCGACGCCCTGGGGCAGCTGGCTCAGCTGCGAGGAAACCCTTGAAACGCCGGCCGACGCGGACGTGGCCAAGAACCACGGCTGGGTGTTCGAAGTGCCGGCGACAGCCACCGGCCTGGTGGATCCCGTGCCGCTGAAGGCCATGGGCCGGTTCGATCACGAGGCCGTCTGCATCGATCCGCGCACCGGCATGGTCTATCTGACCGAGGACGATCACACCGGCCTCTTCTACCGCTTCATTCCCAACACGCCCGGCGAACTGGTCCGGGGCGGCAAGCTTCAGGCCCTGGCCTGGAAGGGCGTCCCCGCGGCGGACACCCGCAACCATGACGCCCGCACGTGGGAGGTCGGCGACTGGCGCGAGATCGAATGGATCGACCTGGACGACGTCGAATCCCCGAACGGCGACCTGGCCAAACGCGGCCACGCCGCGGGCGCGGCCCTGGTGGCGCGCGGCGAAGGCGTGTGGTGGGGCGACAATGAAATGTACTTCACCGCCACCTCGGGCGGGCCGATCCATCGCGGCCAGGTCATGCGGCTGGTTCCGGGCCTGAACGGCGCCGCGGATAGGCTCCAGTTGTTCGTGGAAAGCACGGACCTGAAGACCATGAACATGGCCGACAATATCACCGTCGCGCCGTGGGGCCATCTGATCCTGTGCGAGGACAACTACTCCACCGACGTCCGCAACCACCTGAAGGGCGTCACCCCGGACGGCAAGGTCTATACGATCGGGCGCAACGTCTTCACCGGCAACTCCGAGTTCGCGGGCGCCTGTTTCTCGCCCGACGGCGAGGTGCTGTTCGTCAACATCATGTACCCGGGCATGACCCTGGCGATCAGAGGCCCATGGTCCTCGGTCCGGACATGAAAATCCGGGGCTGAGCCCGCAGCACCAGCCAAAGGTTCGCCGTCGCCACAGCCAGGACGACGGCGGCCCCGGCCTGGTGCAGCACGCCCAGCCATACCGGCACGGCGTGCATCAGGGTGACGATCCCCAGCACGGCCTGAAGCCAGACCACGGCGGCCAGGACAAAGGCCGCCAGCCCCATTCCTTCGGCCACGCGCCAGCGCCAGGCCTGGAAGGCGTAGATGCTGACGGCGATCAGCAGCCCATAGGCCACAAGCCGGTGATTGAACTGAATCAGGGCCTTGTCATGCAGGAAGGCCCCGGCGCCCAGGCTCCAGTCGGCCGGCGGCAGGATCGCCCCGTCCATCAGCGGCCAGTCGGTATAGACCAGTCCCGCGTGACCGCCCGCGACCAGGGCGCCCAGCAGACACTGGACGAAGACCACGCCCAGCAGAATCCCGGCACCGCGCGCCCATCCGCCCGGCGCGCGCCCGTGATCCTCGCCGTTCCAGGCCTCAAGCCCGGTCCAGATCAGGGCGGCGAACAGAACGAAGGCCAGGCCCAGGTGGGTCGCCAGACGCTCGGGCGCGACGCTGACCCGCTCCGACAGGCCGCTGGACACCATCCACCAGCCGATCAGCCCCTGAAGCCCGCCCAGGGCCAGCAGCAACACGCAGCGCCAAATCAGCCGGTCGGGCATGGCCCATTGCCGCAGGACCGAACGCTGCGGCGACATCCTGCACGCCAGGAAGAAGACCAGCGGCAGGGCGAACACCAGGCCGACCACACGCCCGATCAGGCGGTGCAGCCATTCCCACCAGAAGATGCCCTGGAATTCGCCCAGGCTCATGCCGGCGTTGATCTGGGCGTACTGGGGAATCTGTTTGTACTTGTCGAAGGCCTCGGCCCACTGGGCGTCGTTCAGCGGCGGAACCGCGCCCATGATGGGCTGCCATTCCGTGATCGACAGACCCGATCCGGTCAGGCGGGTGATGCCGCCGACCACCACCATCAGGAAGACGACGGCCGCCGTGGCGAACAGCCACACGGCGACGGCGCGATTGCGATCTGGATTTCCGAAACGGTTCATTCGACGCCCGACACTGACCCGGATATGGTGTCGCGCTCGACCGTGACCAAATCGCGACCGTGGCGGTATGCCCGCCCGACGCGACAAGATCGAGTCGGATTGAGTTAACGGCGCTGACGCCGCAGGAGATCAGGGTTGGAATACGCCGACATCGTCGCCGCCGTGCTGGGCGGACTTCTGCTGGCCTGGATCGCCGATCTGCTCACCGGCCGCCGTGGCTTTGGCGGAACCAGCCTGGTGTCCGGCGTGGGCCTGGCCTGCGGCTGGTTCCTGGCGGTGCGGGTTTTCGCCGTCAGCACCATGGACAGCTGGGCCTGGGTGCCCTGGGCCCTGATCGGCTCCGGCGTCTGCCTGGTCGCCTTCTTCCTGTTCCGGAACAAGCGCTGATGCCGCCCCGTGCGCGCCGATTCGTCGCGGCGGTCGGCGTGCTGGTTTTTTTGATCTTCTGGGTCTGGGGCCTGATCGCCCTGCGCGGGCTTCTGCCAGCCTCCCCCTGGATCGACTTCCTGTTCTTCGGCGTCGGCGGCACAGCCTGGGGCCTGCCGCTCATTCCCCTGTTGAAGTGGGCCGAGCGGGGCTGACCCTTCATGGGACCTGACCGTTCCAGGTCACCGATCACAGTCTCCCATCCGCCACAGGCCTTGAGGATGAAACGCGCGGGGCTGCGACAGTCTTGACCAAGTGTGATGTTATCTCATAACTACATCACCCTCCGGTGAAAGATTTCTCATGCGTCTGACTTCCTCCTCCCGCTCCTTGCTGCTTGGAGCCGCCGCCTCCGCCTTGCTCGCGGGCGCCGCTTCGGCCCAGACCGCCCCCACCCAGACCGCCCCCAAGCCCGTCGATCTTGACGACATCATCGTCACCGGCGCGCCCTATGGCATAAGCCAGCGCGCCACGACGATCGCCACAGACGTGATCGACGCCCAGACCCTGGCCACCGCGCCGGCCGTGTCTCTGGGCGATCTGGTCAGCACTCGCCCCGGCATCCGTTCGACCGACTTCGCCCCCGGCGCGAGCCGCCCGGTCATTCGCGGTCTCTCCGGCCCCCGCGTGCAGGTGTTGACCAACGGCATCGGCTTGATCGACGCCAGCTCGGTCTCGCCCGACCACGCCGTAGCCACCGACCCGGCCGAGGCCAGCCGCATCGAAATCATCCGCGGGCCGGCGACGCTGGTGTATGGCGGATCGGCCATCGGCGGCGTGGTCAATGTCATCGACGAACGCATCCCCACGTCCATTCCCGAGGGCGGGATGTCAGGCGTCGTCTCCACCCAGGCGTCCAGCGTCGACGACGGCCGCAGCGCGTTCGGCCGCGTCACCCTCGGCAGCGGCAATTTCGCCTTCAACATCGATGGCGTGAAGCGCAAGTCGGACGATTACGACATTCCCGCCCCGGCCCTGTCCGCCCGCAAGGCCGCAGCCGACGGCGTGGAACGGGGCGAAGGCGGATCCCAGCCCAACAGTTATTCGGATCTGGAGGCCTGGGGCGTCGGCGGTTCCTATATCGGCGACAAGGGATTCCTGGGCGCCTCCTACAAGAATACCGATAGTGAATACGGCACGGTCGCCGAGGAGACCGTCTTCATCAAGCTGAACCAGGAACGCTATGATGTTCGGGGCGAATATCGCTTCGACGACGGCCCCTTCTCGGCCTTGCGCGGATCCTACGGCCACGCGGACTACACCCACACCGAGTTTGAGGATGTCGGCGAGCCCGGCACGGTCTTCAACTCGGACGGCTGGGAAGGCCGCGCCGACCTGGTGCAACGCACGCGCGGCGACTGGAACGGCGCGGTCGGGGTGCAATCCCTTTCGCGCAACTTCCAGGCCATCGGCGAGGAAGCCTTCGTTCCGACGACCGACATCGACGAACTGGGCGTCTACACGGTCCAGCGTCTGGACCGCCAGGGTTACGGCTTCGAGGGCGGCCTGCGTTATGATCGTCGCGAACTGAGCGCCACGCCGATCGGCGAAGACCGCCAGGTGGATCGCACGTTCGACAACTGGTCGGCCTCGGCCGCCGCCTTCCTGCGGCCCGCGCCCGGCCTGTTCCTGGGCCTGAGCCTGGCGCACAACGAACGCGCGCCCAGCGAGGTGGAGCTATTCGCCGACGGGGTGCACATCGCCACCGCCGCCTACGAGACCGGCGACGTCAATCTGAACAGCGAAAAGGTCAATACGCTCGAAGCCACCGCGCACTATGATCGCGGCCGGTTCACAGGCGACCTGCACGTCTACCACTCCTGGTACGACGGCTTCATCGACGAGCGGGCCACCGGCGAAACCTTCCTGTTCGAGGAAGAGAACGAGGAATTCCCAGTCTATCAGTTCGTCCAGACCGACGCCCGCTTCTATGGTTTCGAAGCCGAAGGCTCCTACACGGCCTGGCAGAACGGCGACCGCAAACTGTCGCTGGAAGCCGCCGCCGACTTTGTCCACGCCCAGACGGACCTGGGTCCGGCGGCGCGTATTCCGCCCTATTCCCTGACCGGCCGCGTCGCCTGGACCTCCACGCCGTTCGACGCCAGCGTCGAGGTGCGCCATGTCGGGGAACAGGACCGGGTCGCGAACGAATACGAACTGCCGACCGACGACTACACCCTGCTGAACCTGGCCGCAGCCTGGCGTCCGCTGACGGATCGAAACGTCACGGTCTTCGCCGAGGCGCGCAACCTGACCGACGAGGAAGCCCGCGAACACGTGTCCTTCCTCAAGGACATCGCGCCTCTGCCCGGTCGCAACCTGCGGGTCGGCGTCGCCTACCGCTTCTGATCCGGGCGGAAACCGTGTCGGGGCGGCGTCGCATCAGCGCGCCGCCCCTTTTCTTTTGTATTGATCACCCGCGCCCGGCGAACTCGCTTCGCCAACCCGCAGCTTCGACCGCAATATCATAGCGATGGTTGGCGTCGTCCCAGGCGAGATCCATCCGGTGTTCGCCGTCGACGGCGAGGGATCGAACGCTTGCGCCGGTCGTCACCTCCGCCGCGCCCCTGCCTGTCAGGACCAGAACGGGCGCCGCGCCGCGCCAGTCCAGGCGCGCGGACACGGCTTCGTCCCCCGCGCCGACGAACCGTCGGTGGAAGCCGTCCGGCCCCATGACCTGCAGATCGACGCCGCCGGCCGTGCTCCAGTCGTCCTGAAGCCGTTGGCCGCCTTCGACCGTGTAGCGGCGCGGCCCGGCCTCCAGGTTCATCCGATCATAGACATGAAAGACCGCCGCGCGGTTGCCCGTGTTGACGAAGCTCAACCGCACCCGGTCGCCTGACGTCTCCCGCTCGCATTCCAGGGCGTAGACGCTGGGACAGGCCGGGCGGAAGCCGGCGACCTGGTGCGGGCGCGACGGTTCGGCGGGGGTCGGCGGGGTGGTGCGGCCGTCCAGGGCGGCGGCGCGGGCGGCGTCCGCCTGGGTCGCCGGCAGAGGCACGGGCCGGGCGTCCACGCCGGAGAAGTCGAGGCAGGACGTCAGGTCGCCGCACACTGCGCGCCGCCAGGGCGAAATATTGGGCTCCATGACCCCGAAACGGGCCTCCAGGAACCGGATCACCGAGGTGTGGTCGAACACCTCGGAATTGACCCGACCGCCCCGGCTCCAGGGCGACAGCACATACATGGGCACCCGCGGCCCCAGACCGTAGGGACGGCCGCGGTATTCCGGCAGGTCCAGACGCGCGTCGGCGGGGCTGGGCTGAAGGTGATATTCGCCCGCCAGATCGACGGTCGAGCCGCCCTTCAGTCCGCCCGCCGCATCGCGCGACGGCGGCGCCGGCGGCGGCACATGGTCGAAGAAGCCGTCGTTCTCGTCGAAATTGACCAGCAGGACCGTGCGCGCCCAGACCTCGGGGTCGGCGGTCAGGGCGTCGATCACCTGGGCCGTATAGTCCGCGCCCTGGGCCGGGCTGGACGGGCCGGGGTGTTCCGAGCCGCTGGCGGTGGCGATGACATAGGAGACCTGGGGGAGACGTCCGGCCAGGACATCGGCCTTCAGCCCGTCCAGCGCCCGCGTGGTCAGGCCCCGCTCGACCAGGGCCGGATCGGACCCCGGCGCCCCGGCGACCGCCTTCTGGAAGGCCTCGAACCCGACCAGGGGGTTGTCGGTGAAGTTGTCGGCCATGTCCTGATAGATGCGCCAGTCGATGCCCGCCGCCTGCAGCCGCTCGACATAGGTGGTCCAGCGATAGGGCTCCATGGCCTCGCCCTCGCCCGGCAGGGTGTCGTGCGAATTGCCGATACAGGGACCGCCGCGCTCACCCGACCCGTCGTTACAACCCGACCACAGCATGACGCGGTTCGGATTGGTGCCGGTCTGAAGCGAACAGAAATAGGCGTCGCACAGGGTGAAGGCGTCGGCCATGGCGTACTGGAACGGAATGTCGGCGCGCTCATAATAGCCCATCGAATGGGCGTGCTTGGCCTCGGGCCAGCGGCCCATCCGCCCGTCGTCCCAGGCCGCCTGGGCGTCGGGCCAACTGTGCGGCGTGCCCTCGACCCGCATATGGGCGAAGGTCTGACGCGTGTTCAACGGGAAGGGCGCCAGCCAGGCCGGCCCCTCGCCGCCGCCGTCATGTTGAAGCAGCACGTCGCGCGCGCGGCCGTCGACGCCGGGCGCAGGGGCCGGATGAGGATCGGAGAAGCCCCGCACCCCGTTCATCGTGCCGAAATAATGATCGAAGGAGCGGTTCTCCTGCATCAGGATGACCACATGTTCGACGTCCTGGATCGTACCCGTCCGCACCTTCGGCGCGATGCTCAGGGCCCGCGCCAGCGAGGGAAAGGCGGCGGCGGCGGTCAGGCCGGCCAACAGGCCGCGGCGGTCGATCTTGGGCATGGGTGATCCCCGTTTAACTTGGAACGGTCGAACCCGCCTGCTTGAAATACGTGCGGTTCAGGCGAGCGTGAAGACGACAGCGCCGTCATCAGCGCTGCTTCCGCCGGGCTTAGAACTCGACTGTGACAATCAACACCACGCGCCGGCTCAAGAGGATGCGCCGTTCAGTTCCAAGGCGGCGCGACGATCAACCCTTGAGCCGGTAGGGCGCGACGGCGGCGAACAATTGCTCGCGATTGCTCACCCCGATCTTCAGATAGGAACGCCGGACGTGCGTCCGTGCGGTCTCGACGCTGATGCCGAGATCTTCGGACAGGGTCTTGATATTGGCGCCGCCGACCAGAAGCTTGATCAGACGATCCTCCGACGGCGTCAGGCCGAAGATCACGCCCATGTTCGCCCACAGGCTTTGATCCTCGTCCTGGGCGATCGGGAAAAGCTGAACGGCGATCACATCGGTCTCGTCGACCCTTTCCACGCGCATGAGAAGCGGCCTGTGGTGATCGCCGACCATGTGGATCTCGGGGGCTCCGTCGAGACTGCAGACGAACCGGCGGAACTGTTCCGCCGCCGCCTTGCCCCGGACCACCAGTTTGCCGCCGCTGAGCGCGAGTTCATCAGACGCATCGACGAGGCGGATGGCTGCGGCGTTCGCATCCAGCACCTCCAGGGTCTGTGCGGAAAGGAAAAGGCAGGCGATGGCGTGGTTGGCGAACCAACGGGACAGGTGAAGAGAGGGAGCCTCATCCTCCCGTCCCGTGGCGCCTGCCAGCGCAACGAGCCGAGAAGTCATCGGGAGCGACATGGTTTACCAGAGATTAATAGTCTGGCTTGGCTATAAGTACGCCCCATCCCCAAGTGTGGGTATTGCGCCCTTGATCTCACGATTGAGACTGGAGGATCGGATTCGCTTCGTCTGCTGAGGATGGCGCCAATCCTGCATCACCATCTCGCCGAGATCAGGATAGTCAGTGCCGCGTACCAAACAGGGATTCATTTCCCCGCTTTTCATCTTGCCCGTTGGGCGCACAGTATCGCTCTCGACAGACCG
Organism: Brevundimonas mediterranea; assembly: GCF_011064825.1. Taxonomy (NCBI): domain Bacteria; kingdom Pseudomonadati; phylum Pseudomonadota; class Alphaproteobacteria; order Caulobacterales; family Caulobacteraceae; genus Brevundimonas; species Brevundimonas mediterranea. Next base: position 3,151,369 of record NZ_CP048751.1, on the reverse strand, counting down.
CACGCGGAGCCCCCGACGGGCCAACGCCGGATCATGATCGAAAGCTTCAGCTTTTCGACGCAAGGCCTGACGCCGCCCGAAGCCGCCGAAACCTATCGCAACCTCTATGACGGCGGCGCGGACGTGGTCTCAAGCGGACAGGCCGTGTCTGCTGAGGTCACGGCTCATCGCCTGGATCGTCTCATCCTGTTTGATCGCCGGCTGACGGGCGTCGGGCACGCCCGTCCGGCGCAGCGCGTCGGTCTCAACGGCTTTTCCCATTTCGTCGTTCATCTGGTGGTCGAGGGCGTCCTCGTCGGCAGCGAGGTCAGCGGTTTCGAACAGGCCCACCCGGGCGACCTGGTGCTTCAGGATCTTCGCCGACAGACCCGAACCACGATCCCGGATGGACGTCTGATCACGGTCAGCGTGGCCCGTGATCTGATCGAGGCTGCGGCCGGCGCCGCCAACGGCCTGCATGGCCGCGTGTTGGACCCCGATCAGGCCGGTCTGCTGGGGGACTATCTTCTTTCCTTGTGTCGCCGGGCCGGCGCGCTCGAGCATGATGCGCTTCCGACGGTGTCCCGGACCTTTGTGGATCTGCTGGGGCTCGCCGTCGGCCCGACAGGCGGCGGCGCCACGGCTTCGAAACGGCGGATGGAATTTGATCGCCGCGAGGCCATCCAGAGGATCATCGAGCGAGGTCTCAGCGATCCCGGGCTCAATGCAGGCGTCATCGCCAGGGAGACCGGCGTTTCCCGGGCCACGCTATACCGGCTGCTCGCCCCTCACGGCGGCGTCGACAGTTTCATTCAAAGCCGGCGGCTGGCGGCGGTTCGCACCACGCTGGATCGCTCGGACGACACCACGCCGCTCGCCGAACTGGCGCTCCGATACGCCTTCCGCAACGAGGCGGACATGCGCAGCCGTTTCCGCGCCCGCTTCGACCTATCCCCTGCCGCCTACCGCCAGATGGTCGATGACCCGACGCGTCGCCTGGAGACGATCAAACGGCGCTGGGCGTCCTGGATGGTCGAGGTAAGGTAAACAGGCGTTGACCACGCCGGTTAAAGTGACTTTCAGGCGGAGCGGATAAAAGTGAAGCCTCGCTCCTGGAAGGACGCCTGATGGTTTCGCGCTCTGACATTCTGAAAACGGCCACGCTTGCAGCGGCCGTCTCCCTGCTGGGCGTCGCCCCTGCCCTCGCCGGCGGGGTTTCGATCGGCATTCGAGCGACAGCTCGAACCATCTGCCGGGTCGAGGTCGGCGCGGCCGTCATCCCCGCCTTCGAAACCGGCGAAACCGGCCTGGGCCGAATGACCGAGCTCTGCAACAACGTCGAGGGTTATCGCCTGATCCTCAACCATCCCGCCGGCCTGGTCGACGCCTTCGCCGTGGTCGACGGCCAGCGTGTGCCGCTTTCCTCGACGGCCACCCAGACGGTCATCATCGACAGCAATCAGCCGGCGTTCCGCCAGCGCGACCTCGGCATCATCCTGTCGTCGCCTCAGGACGCCATGAGCCTGAGCCTCCGGGCCGAAGCCAAGGGCATGATCTTCTAGATCGAACAGCCGGCGCCGGGCGACAACCCGAGCCGCGGAGAAAAGGTCAGGGTCACAACGTCGCTGTAGGCGCCGGCGGGCTGGGCGGACACGTCCTCGCCGCTGACCGTGACCTGCAGCGGATGGCTGCGGCCAGACGGCGCCGGCGTGCGGTCGCACACCAGAGCCGCCCCCGCCTCGACCGGAATTCCGCCCAGACGCATCGAATAGCGAAGGCCGGCGGCATCCGCGTCGCCACGACGCAGCACGCCCCATTTCGACGACACGCTCAACTCGTAGGGCGAGGTCGACTGCGCGGTCACGACCACGGTTCCGCTGGAGGACTGATCGGGATTCAGGACGCCCAGGTCGATCTCGCCCCGTCGCATGCCTGCGGATCCGATAAAGGCCGAAATCATGTCCGGCGTCTCCAGGTCCAGCGCGACCCGGCCGGCCTGCTGAATCTCCGCCGCGTCGAGCCGCTCCTCGCCCGAGTAGCAGACGTAACGAACCTCGAGCGGTTCGTAATAGTCTCCCGATCCCACAGACTGGCCGGCCGGCGCCATCAGCCGGAAACTCTCGTTGACGACGTCGCCCGCAGGCCCGGCCTTGAAGCTGACCACGGCGCCATTGGTCGCATTGGGCTGTTCTGCGCCGCTGAAAAACACCGGCCGGGAAGAGTCCCGCGCCCACTCGACATCGTAACCCTGTGGCCCGCCCGCCCCGAACTGCGAACGACCGCCCCGGGGGTCAGGGTCGACCAGGATGAAGCGGACGGCCGTCACGGAGGGATCGGTCCGGCTGACCCGGATGTTGAATGCATGATTGATCGGCGCACCCGAGAACGGATCGTAGCGAACGGACAGGCCCGTTCCCTGCGACTCGAACCCTGCGCATCCGGCCTGTGCGGCGGCGGGCGCGAACATCAGGGCGAGCGCGGCGAGACCGGTCGGCAAAACGATCTTCATGGGCGGGGCTCCGGTGTGATGACGCCCAGACGGACCAGGCCGTCCGCGCCAGCGGGAATGACGATCATATAGGTCTGCGCGCCGTCGACCCCGGCCTCGATCCGCCAACGGCCCGGCCGAAGGCCCTGAACGGCGAAGCGGCCGGAGTTGTTCGTGAACATGCGCACGCCGGGTTGATCCGGTCGCGCCATCTCATAGGCCGTGCCGACCAGGAGCTTCAGCGGCCCGCCGTCCGCCTGGACAAGCTGGCCGGTGGCCGAGACCGAATAGTCCGAACCGACGGTGATCAGATAGCCGGAACGGTAGGGCGGCAGCAGTTGCACCGAGCCGGCGCCGATGTCGTAGCCGGTGGGCGCGTCCGGCACGTCGAACATCACCGTGCGCGGCGAATAGGCGCTGAGTTCAGGCGTCACGGCCCCGCCCAGCCGACCGGACCGCGCGGTGTAGTTCCCCTCGCGGGGCTCCACATAGACTTGGGAATCGTTCAGGCTGGCGTGAGGCGCGAACAGGGCGAAACTGTCGTAGATCGGACGCGACACGGCCATCTTGCCGTCCGCATAGACCAGCGCGCCCCCGGCCCGGAATGAAGTCCGCTGATCCGAGATTTCGCCGCTGTCGGCGTTGAACGACGTCAGATGGGACCCGCCGATTTCGGCGCGGTTCAGCAGGGCTGTGAACGACCCGTTGACCCCGGCCGCGTCTTCGGACGTGTCCAGGTTCGCCGCCGCGCTCCAGGAGCCGACGCCCCGTCCGCGCGAGGTCTGGTACCCGACACGCGCCCGATTGCGGCGACTGTCGACCTCCGCCGTCGCGCTGGCGTAGGAGCCCATGCGATAGGTGAGGCCAAACCGGATGCCGGTCTCGGTGCGGTTCTGACGCTTCTCGAAATTCGCCTCGGCGTTGAACAGCAGCCGGCCGCTGGCGCGCCAGCCGTAGCTTGCGCGGGCCGACGCCTGGTCTTCTCGTGCGCCCCGCCCTACCGAATAGAAGACGTCCGCCGACACATACTGGGTCGTGCCGATCGACTGCGAATAGGTGACCCCGGCCTCATAGGCGAAGGGATTGTCCGCCAGTTCGACGCCGGGCGTGGCGAAGGATTCGCTGATGGTTTGGACCGTGGCGTTCAAGGAACGGGCGCTGCTTCGGTCGGCGCCGAAGACGCGTTCGAAGCTGAGGTTCAACGCATAGCCTTCGCCGATATCGGCGATGGACGATCCAGCCAGATTCATGCCGATCGTGCCGATCGGCGCCGCCCAGACGATTTCACCGCCCACCACGCCGCCGCGTGCGCTGGCCTGGAAGTTGGCGCCCGCCGTCAGATCGTCGGTCAGGCCGCGCCGATAGAAGCCCGACCCGGCCGCGTCCCCCGAGTATTTCCGGCCGCCCTGATCGAAGTCGGTTCGCGTGCCCGCGTAGAAGCCGAATTCCGTCAAACCGGCCGCAAGCAGGCTTCGGTCGAAGAAGATGGAGAATGAGAACACGCTCTCGACGCCCGCATCGTCGCGGATCACCAGCCGCACGTCATTGCCGCCCTGAGCGAAGGGAAAGTCGCTGACGTCGTAGGAGCCGGGGTTCAGCCGCGTCTGCTGAACCGAGCGGCCGTTTATGAACACCTCCACCGTCGAAGGCCGTACCAGGGTGAAGGACCGCTGGCCCCTCGGCTGGATGTTCCGTTGGGGATCGAGATCGGCGTAGACCCGCTCCAGCGACAGGCCCGCGATAGGGCTGGCTCCCGAAAAACCCCGCGCCTGGGGTCTCAGATCACCGGCCGTCCAGCGCCCGGTGCGTGCGACGTCGTCGTAGACCAGACGCGTACCCTCGCGGATGAACGAATCCTCCAGGGTCGCTTCGTTCTCGAGGACGACCCCCCGGAATCGGACCGCGCTGTCGATCAGCAGGCTGGGCGTGCCGAAGCCGGTGTCTTCGCCCACATGCACATAGTCGGTCGTCAGATAGGTGGTCACATAGGCCGAAAGGTTTGCGGGCTTGGCCACGGGCCCGCGAAACTGTTCACGTCCCCCCGAAATGCTCAGGCTGGTTCTGGGCCGCACATCAGGGCTGATCGACAGCGTCAGACCGAAGGTGGCCGGATCATAGGCGATCGGAAAGCCGAGGTCCGTCAGTTCGACGGTCGAGACCCGCTGCCGGCCCGCCAAGGCGCTGGCCAGCGCCTGCCAGGAGGCGGGCGAAATCACGGGCTGAAGCAGGTCCAGAAGCGGATCGAGGTCCACCTGGATACGCGCGTCGGCGGTCAGCAGGTAAGAAATCTCGCCCAAGATGAAAGGGCCGTCCTTCAGCGGTCCGCCCAGGTAGACGTCGCGGCCGGAAGGGTTCAGCGCCGGCGACGGGGGTGCGGTCTGGATCACCTCGAACGCCGCCTCTGACGCGGCGGAATAATAGGAAGGCGGTTGAGCGTCGATCACACGATCACCGATCCTGAACCGGCGTCAGTTCGACCGTCACCGCGCCATTCGGCTGCGGCAGGCGAATATTGATCGGCAGCCGGCGCGTGGCGCCCGAAGGCACCAGGCCCAGGCCCATCAGTTGCTGCAGTTGCTCGGGCTCCCAGGATTCGCGCAGGATCTCGTCGCCATTCGGCGCGCGCTGCACCAGGGTCAGACGGTTCTTGCCGACATAGCCATAGGTGTTGCCGGAGTTGCTGACCATGAGCACAGGGCGGCCGACGCCGTCCTCGCCGGTCTCGATCGCCACCGATTGGACTGCGAGGGCGGACACGGCTCCGGGCGCGCCGACGCTGACCAGAACCTTGAAATTATACAGCACCTGAATCGCGTTCTGATTTTCAGGCAGCACGACAGGCAACTGGGCGACCGTGACGAAGAAGTGCTGGCTGGCCTGGATCTCGGGGTCGCCGACCCACTGAATCCGGAACGCCTGGGACTGGCCCGGCTCCACGGTGGCCTGGGCCGGGAAGACCAGAAGGTCTTCGGCCTCGACATCGGTTTCGCGCAATTCGCCGTCGACGACGTCCAACCGGCGGGCGGTCAGTTCGACGGGAACTGTGGTGGAAAAAGTATTCTGGAGCGTCAGCACCGTCGAGGTGCGCCGGCCAGAAGACAGGAGATCAATGATCACCGGCTGAACATTCAACGCCGTGGCGGGAATGCCCGAGGCCAGCAAGGCCGCAGCAGTTAGAAGGACTCCGACGAGGCGTCGGGCGGCGGCGGGCATCATGGGAAACTACCTGGTGGATCCAAAGGGGGTCGGACCGGCCCTGTGCGGGGGGACCGGTCCGACGGACGCCGACGCCCCGTGGGAACGTCGGCGCTTATTGGGGCTTAGGCGCCCGGAGCAACGGTCACATTGACCGAGCCGGTGTAGGCGCCAGCGGCCAGCCTACGGTCGGTGTTGGAACCCCAGTTGGTCGCGATGTCGCTCGAACCGCCCGACGTCGCCACAGCGCCGCCGTTCGACGCCGCTTGGGCGAAACGAACGTGGGTGTTGCTGTCGCTCAGGCTGACGTGGCCGCCGAAGCGCTGGGCCACGTTCGAGGCGCCGGCGGTGCTGGTGGTGTCCAGGGCCAGGCCGTTGATCGTGGTGTCCAGGTTGTAGCGGATGAACTGGGCGAAGCCGCCCTCGGTCAGGCCGTTGCCGGTGGCGCCAGTGCGGGCCAGAACGGCGCGGTCGACGGTGACCGAGTTGTTCACGCCGTTGCAGAAGGCGATGATGCGGGCGCCGTTCAGGGCGTCTGCGATTTCAGTGGTCACGCCGCTGCGGACCTTGGCTTCCGAGTCGGTCAGGTCGCCGGCCAGGGTCACGGTGGTGGCTTGAGCCGAGACGCCGCACTTGGCGGCGACCGAGGCGTTGATCGCGACGGATTGGCTGTCTTGAGCCGAGGCGGCGCCGGCGGCGGTCAGGGCGAGAGCAGCGGCCGAGGCCGCGAAAACGATACGCTTCATAGGGTAGTCTCCGTCTTGGATTGAGCGCCGGAGAAGCCCGGCGTGTTTTCGAGCGGGCGGAAGGCCCGTCGAGGGCTCCGTCGCCCGCGGTATGCGGTCGACGAATTCGATAGGGCGCGATGCGCCGATCCGGCCGAGGACGTGCGCATCAGGCGCGCGCTCCGACGACCAGAGTAATGGTGTCGCTGTAGTCGCCCGCGGCGAGGCGCTGGTTCAGCGTGGACTGGTCCGGCCAGTCGATGGTCAGGGTCACGCCGCCCGGCGCCGCGATGCCTGAGCCTGAGCCCAACCCCCTGCCCGGCTGGTCCGATGCGAAGTCGCAGTTTCCACCGGCCACGATCTGGTCGGACAGGCAGCGACCGCTGCGCACGTCGCCGTCGCTGGTTTCCAGCGTCAGCCGTACGCCATAGCTCTTGTCGAAGGCGTATCCCGACCCGTCGGGTGCGCCGGTGGTGTTGACCAGACGGCCCTTTTCACCCCGAACGCCGACGGCGAAAGGCGTGTTGCAGTCGAGCGGCAGAGAGACGCTGAAGGTCTGGGCCGTCTCAAGATCCGGGGTGACGCCGCGCAGAGGCGTCGGCGCAATCCGGCTGAAACCACACCGACCTGGAATGACGGCTGAGACGGTGATGTCGACGCCGGCGTCCTGCGCGGCGGCAGGCGCTGCGGATGCGAGGACGGCGAGGATCGCCAGACCGAGGGCGGCGTAACCGGCTAGGTGTCGCGCACGGCGGCGCATCCACGTCGGCTCACCGCCGACATTCGCGTGCTGGATAGCGTGCAATGCCCGTCCCCCCGCGGCGCCCTAGGTTCGGGCGTCTCGCTGACCGGACTGTTGCAGTTAAGAAAACATTAAGCGTCGCCAGATTTGGGTATATCGCTGTGGACGATATAATTTTCCTCAGGGTTTTTATGTATTTCGCCTGATTGGGGAATTAAACGCCGCCGGCATCCGAGGGGGTTCAGACCCGAAACCAGGGGCATTTGGGCCGGAAATCCAGCGCCGGCCTTGCCAGAGCGCCAGGGGAATCATGACCGCAGCTACAACCATGACGACACACGCCAGGCTGGTCGCAAGACCGAACCGCGTATCGATATTCCGGTCGCTGACCACGCCGGTGACCCACGGCCCCAGTCCGACGCCGACAACGGACACGGCGGCCAGAAAGATGGCGTTCACCCCGCTGCGGATCGGATCAGGCGTCAGCGGCTGCAATCCGATCAGCGCGGACGCGGCGGCCATGCCGCTGCTCGCGACCAGCAGACTCAGGCATGCAAGCGTCATCGGCAGCCAGGTCGTGGTCATCAATCCGAAGGCGGCGAGCACCGAAACGGCCAAGGCGCCTGCCATGACCGGCGCAGGTCCCGACGCCTTCATGCGTTCGAGCCCCAACAGCCATCCGGCCGTCAAATGGCCCGCAGGGGCCGCGACCAGCACCACGCCGCCGATCGCGATCGCGGCGTGACCGCTGCTGAGGTCATGCGCGCGCGCAAGGATGGACGGCATCCAGGCGCCCGCCGCCTGAATCGACAGCACGCACCCGGCGCTTGCCCCCATAAGCCCGAACACCGCTCGTCCGTCCCCGGCGAGCCAGCTGACGGCCGTGCGCAGGCCCCGCGTCGGTTCCGCCGAAACCATCCGACGCCCCCGCGCCTTCCAGAGAAGGCCGCCGATCAGGCCGAGGTTGAGCAGGATCGGAATCAGGGAGGCCGAGCGCCAGGGTGAAAGGCCCGCCACGGTCTGCCCTCCGACCAGCAACAGAATTGCGCCCATCAGAAAGAAGCTGCCGCTTCGTCCGGCGGCCGACCCGCTCGTGAACATGGAAACGGCGCGCGCGCGCCCCATGCCGACGCTCGACGACCCAAGGATCATAAGAGCGGCAGGTGCAAAGGCGGCCTGGCCGACCCCCAGCACCATCCGCGCCGCCATCAGGGCTTCATAACTCGACGCCAGAGCGAAGGCCGCGCCGCCGACCGTCCAGACGGCCACGCAAAGCGCCATCAGCCGGAAGGGCTCGATCCGCCGCCCCCAGTGCCCCGCCGCCAGCATGGCCGCCGCATAGGTCAGGGCGAAGGCCGGGCCCTGCAGAGCGCCGATCTGGCGGTCCGTCAGGTCGAACTCGCCCTTCAGCGCTCCAGCGACGACAGACGGCACAGCGCGATCCACAAAGGCCGCGAACTGCACAGACGCCAGAAGCAACACTGTGCCCAGCCCGACCTTCGACGACGCAGCGAGCGCCGACTGGCCGGGCCGCAGGACCGCCCCCGAGGCAAAACTCATATGTAATACAGACCCTTTTCACCTCAGGGGGTCTGCAATAGGCGCTGCAGGCGTCTTCCGATAGTCCCGTTTTGAAACAGCCCGCAGTCCAGGCCTGGCGGTCGCGCAGGCTCCAGATGCGCGTTCCACAATGGGATCGCAGGGGTTTTCAGAATTCGTCAGGGGCAGGACGTCCGCGACGCCCTTACCCTTGGCGAACAGCCATCCACAACGCCCTGAGCGAGACCGGCGAGGTCTCGCTCAGGTCCTCGGCGATCAGGCCCGGTCCGAATCGGTCGGCGGCGTCGGCGTGGATCCACACGGCGGCGCAGGCGGCGTCGAAACTGTCCATGCGCTGGGCCATCAGACCGCCGATCATCCCGGACAGGACGTCGCCGGTTCCTGCTGTGGCCAGCCAGGGCGACCCGTTGCGATTGATGCGAAGACGACCGTCTGGGGCGGCGATGACGGTCTCGGCGCCCTTTAGCACCACGACGGCCTGGGCGCGCTCCGCCGCCTCGGCTGCGGCGGCCACTCGCCCCCTGTGAAGAAGACCCGGGAAGAGGCGTTCGAACTCACCCTCGTGCGGGGTGAGAACATCATCGCGGTCCAGCAGGGCGAACAGTTCGGCGCTGCGCCCCTTGAACACCGACAGGCCGTCGGCGTCGATCACCAGGGCGGCGCCGCTGGACGCCAGGGCCTGGATATTGGCCACGGTCGCCTCGTCCAGACCCGCCGCCGGGCCCACCACGACCGCGTCCATCTCCTCGACCTCGCGCGCCAGGGCCTCGGCCGAGGCGAAGGGGGTCAGCATGACGGCCTCGATGGCGGGGGCGATCACAGCGACCGCGTCGGGGGGGCAGTAGATACGCACCACCCCGGCCCCGATCCGCAGTCCGGCCCGCGCCGCCAGCCGCGCCGCCCCGGTCTGGTGCGCCCGACCCGAGACGACCCCAAGGCGCCCCCGCGCATGCTTGTGCGTTTCCGCGCCCGGCCACGGAAGAAAATTGCGCCAGATCGCCGGGTCGTTGGTTTCTATCATCCGGGCTCCGAATATCCGTGACTTTTCTGCGAAAACCGCTTGCTTTGAACGGCCTTGATGTGTCCCATTCCCGCCCGAGCGCCGCTGCATTCCGCACGCCGCTCAGGGGTCGCCATGAAGAAGATTGAAGCCATCATCAAGCCTTTCAAGCTGGATGACGTCAAAGAGGCGCTCCAGGACGTCGGCGTGCAAGGCATGACTGTGTTGGAGGCCAAGGGATATGGCCGCCAGAAGGGTCATTCGGAGCTGTATCGCGGCGCCGAATACGTCATCGACTTCCTGCCCAAGATCAAGATCGAGGTGGTCGTCGCCGACGATCTCGCCCCTGCGGTCGTCGAGGCCATTCAGACCTCGGCCCGCACCGGCAAGATCGGCGACGGCAAGATTTTCGTGTCCGACGTCGCCGAGGTGATCCGTATCCGCACCGGCGAGACCGGGGCCCAGGCCGTCTGAGTTCGCGTACCCCTCCTCCGGCGGCCGGCGCGTCCATGCGCTGATCGATCGGTTCCTCCCCAACGACCAAGAAACAGGACTTCCGAGAATGAGCGCCAGCAAAATCCTCAAGGAGATCAAGGAGAAGGACGTCAAATATGTCGACGTTCGCTTCACCGACACCCGCGGCAAGCTGCAGCACGTCACCTTCGACATCGACCTGGTCGATGAGGACTTCCTGAACGAAGGCACGATGTTCGACGGCTCGTCCATCGCCGGCTGGAAGGCCATCAACGAGTCCGACATGCTGCTGAAGCCGGACCTGACCACGGCCTATATCGACCCGTTCTACCAGCAGACCACGATGTTCCTGTTCTGCGACGTGCTGAACCCGGACACCGGCGAACCCTACAACCGCGACAGCCGCTCGATGGCCAAGAAGGCCCTGTCCTATGTCCAGTCCTCGGGCGTGGGCGACATGGTCTATTTCGGCCCGGAAGCCGAGTTCTTCATCTTCGACGACGTGCGCTGGTCGACCCAGCCGCACAACACCTCCTATTCGTATGATTCGACCGAGCTGCCGGCCAACACCGGCGCCGAATACACCGAGGGCAACATGGGCCACCGCCCTGGGCCCAAGGGCGGCTATTTCCCGGTCAACCCGGTCGATTCCGGCCAGGACCTGCGCGGCGAAATGCTGGGCGTCATGCGCGACCTGGGCCTCCAGCCCGAGAAGCACCACCACGAGGTGGCCCCGGCCCAGCACGAACTGGGTCTGAAATTCTCGGACCTGCTGACCATGGCCGACCGGCTGCAGCTCTATAAGTACGTGATCCACAACGTCGCCGCCGCCTACGGCAAGTCGGCGACCTTCATGGCCAAGCCGATGTTCGCCGACAACGGTTCGGGCATGCACGTCCACATGTCGATCTGGAAGGACGGCAAGCCCCAGTTCGCCGGCGACAAATACGCCGGCCTGTCGCAGGAATGCCTGTGGTACATCGGCGGCATCATCAAGCACGCCAAGGCCATCAACGCCTTCGCCAACTCGACCACCAACAGCTACAAGCGTCTGGTCCCCGGCTACGAAGCCCCGGTGAAACTGGCCTATTCGGCCCGCAACCGTTCGGCCTCGATCCGCATCCCGCACGTGTCGTCGCCGAAGGCCAAGCGTCTGGAAGCCCGCTTCCCCGACCCGATGGGCAACCCCTATCTGACCTTCGTCGCCTTGCTGATGGCGGGTCTGGACGGGATCGAGAACCGCATCGATCCGGGCGCGCCCGCCGACAAGAACCTGTACGACCTGCCGCCGGAAGAGCGCGGCTCGATCCCCGAGGTCTCCGGCTCGCTGCGCGAAGCCCTCGAGAACCTCGACAAGGACCGCGCCTTCCTCAAGAAGGGCGGCGTCATGGATGACGACTTCATCGACAGCTATATCGAGCTGAAGATGGAAGAGGTGATGCGCCTGCAACTGCACCCGCACCCCGTCGAATTCGACATGTACTACAGCTGCTGATCCCTTCAGCAGTCTGACTTCAGGAAAGCCCCGGACGGTCCGCCGTCCGGGGCTTTTCTTTTCCGTGCGTCACGCGGCCGGCCCAGACGCGGCCGGCTTACACGCCGCCGGCGCCCATGCCATAAGGCCGCATCGGCGGCATACGAGGCTCGAAATGGTCAAGCGTCTCAAGGGGTCTGTTCCCGCGCGTCCCAAGGGCGCCCCGGTCCGCGCGGCCGAAACCGAACTGGTCTGCTATGTGCGCGAGGGCTGGGCCCCGCGTGTGGCGCCGGCCTCGCCCAGGCGCGACTGGATGACCGAAACGCCCGACAGTTTCGCCTATCGCTGCCTGCCCCTCGCCATCGCCAACACCCACGGCTGGGAGATGCTCAGCCCCTGCGGCTTCAAGGCCCGCTGGCATGGCGGCGTCGACGCCAGCTCGGTCGAGATCGTGCTTGATCCCGGCTCGGACCCGCAGCGGGGTCCGGTCTCCCTGTTCGGCAGCGGGACCCTGACCTTCCACGTCGACGGCATCATGCGCACCTCGGAAGGCTGGAACCTGTGGGTCGGCGGCCCGCCCAACGCCATGAAGGACGGCATCGCCCCGATGGGCGGGGTGATCGAGACGGACTGGTCGCCCTACACCTTCACCATGAACTGGCGCTTCACCCGCCCCGACGTCTGGATCCGGTTCGAGGAAAACGAGCCCTTCTGCTTCTTCTTCCCCACCCCGCGCGGCGTGCTGGACAGGCTGAAGCCGGAGTTGCGGCCGATGGAGGACCAGCCCGAGATGCTGCAGACCTTCGACGCCTGGCGAGCCTCGCGGCTGGCCTTCCAGGAGTGGGTCAAGAAGACCAAGCCCACGGCCCCCGCCGATCAATGGCAGAAACTCTACTATCGCGGACTGCATCCGGAGGGCCATGCCGGGCCGGCCGACCATGAGTCCAAGCTCAGACTGTCGCCCTTCCGCCAGACCGGCTCACGACGGGTCTGCCCCGTCGATCACGCGGACGGCAAGAAGCGGGGCTAGAGCGACGGGGCTCAGGCCGAGGCCAGCCCGTCCTCGTCATCCGCCTTCCTGCGGCGCAGTTCGATCAGCCGCACGCACCAGATCGAGACCTCGTAGAGGATGACCAGGGGCACGGCGAGCATCAGTTGGCTGATGGGGTCCGGCGGCGTCACCACGGCGGCGACCACCACCACGGCGACGATCGCATAGCGCCGCCCGGCCGCCATGGCCTTGGAACTGATCATGCCGGCGAGACCCAGCAGGGTCGTCACGACCGGCAACTGGAAGCACAGGCCAAAGGCGAGCAGCAGCGAGGTCACCAGGCTCAGATAGTCCGAAATCTTCGTTGTCTGGGCCACGGAAATCCCGTCGCTGACCACCTGCTGACCCAGCGAGAACAGCATGACGAAGGGCAGCATGACATAATAGACCAACGCCCCGCCCAGGCAGAACATCACCGGCGCCGCGATCAGGAACGGCAGGAAGGCGCCCCGCTCGTTTCGGTACAGGCCCGGCGCCACGAACCGGTACATCTGCCAGGCGATGACCGGGAAGGTCAGGACCGCCGCGCCGAAGGCCGCGATCTTCATCTTGGTGAACAGCTGCTCCAGCGGCGCGGTGGCGATCAGCTGCACCACGGCGGCGCTGCCGGGCGGATAGGGGCGCAGACCGGTCATGGTCGCGATCAGCTCGAGCGGGTTGGCGTGTCCGCCGGACGCCAGGGCCGCCGCATGAATGGCCGCCGCCGCCTGATAGGGTTTGATCAGGGCGATCTGGATCTGGTTGGCGAAGGCGAAACACAGGATGAAGCCCAGGCCGAAGGCGATCACGCAGATCAGCAACCGGCTGCGGAGCTCGATCAGGTGGTCCATCAGCGGCGCGCGCGACGCCTCGATCTCGGCCTCGTCACGATCGGAAAAAGTCAAAGCTCGACGGCCTTCTTGCGCGGGGTCCGGGGCTTGGCGGGCGTCTTGGTCGCGGGGATCGTGGCCGTGGACGCGGCCTTCGGCTTCGCCTTCGGTCGCGGCTTGGGCTTAGTCTCGGCCGTTGCCGATCCGGCGGACTTGGCGGCGGTCTTCGCCGTCGCGCGCTTCGTCTTGGACTCAATCGTCGGCGTCGGCTCAACGAGCGGCGGGGCATCGGGCCATTCGTCGGCTGCGGGCGTCATGATCGGCGCCTCGGCGGTCGGCGCCGGCAGGGCGGCCGGCGCGCCCGGCCCGGTCAGGCCGGCGTTGATGTCCTTGAAGGCCGCATCGGCGTCTGCGCCCAGGGGATACATGGCCCCCTGCCCGCTCCGCAGCGCCTCGACCTCCTTGCGCAGGTCGTCCAGTTCGGACTGACGCGCCATCTCGTCGAAACTGGAGCGGAACTCGTTGGCCATGGCGCGCGCCTTGGCGACCATCTGGCCGACGCGACGCATCAGAACAGGCAGATCCTTTGGCCCCACCACAAGCAGGGCCACCAGGCCGATCACCACTAATTCGAAGCCCCCGATACCGGGGCCGAGCCCGCCCATGCGTCAGCCCTTACAGACGACGACTAGCGCTTCAGCTCTTCCTTTTCCGCATCGGTGCGGGGCAGCGAGCTGACGCCGTCGTGCGGGCCGTCCTTCTTGTCGTCGTCCTTCAGGCCGTCCTTGAAGGCGCGGATGCCCTTGGCGGCGTCGCCCATGATGCCGGACAGCTTGCCGCGTCCACCGAACAGGACGGCGACGACGACAATGACGATGGCCCAGTGCCAGATGCTCATGGAGCCCATGGCTCGTTCTCCTCACGCGGACCGATCATCGATCCCGTCACTTATCTTCAGCGCATATAGGCGCAGTGATGGCCCCGCGCCAAGGGAGGCTGTAGGTCTTCGCGACCATGAGTCCCACCGATCACGTCATCATCCACACCGACGGCGCCTGCAAGGGCAATCCCGGCCCCGGCGGCTGGGGCGCCCTGCTCCAGACCGGGGGGGGCCACGAAAAGGAATTGTGGGGCGGCGAGCCCAACACGACCAACAACCGCATGGAACTGATGGCCGCCATCATGGCGCTGGAGGCGCTGAAACGGCCGTGCAGGGTCGAGCTTCACACCGACAGCAAATACGTCATGCAGGGCATCACCGAATGGATGCGCGGCTGGAAGGCGCGCGGCTGGCTGACGGCCGACAAGAAGCCGGTCAAGAACGCCGACCTGTGGCAGCGTCTGGACGCCGCCCGGCTGAAGCACGACGTCAAATGGCGCTGGGTCAAGGGCCACGCCGGGCACGAACTGAACGAACGCGCCGACCAGCTGGCGAATCGCGGTGTCGCCGACCTCAGGCGCGTCTAGACCGCCTCGACCTCCTTCTCCGGCTCGGCGATGCGGCGTCGGATGCGCGCTCCGCTCATCACCGCGCCGAACAGGGCCGCGACGGCGGCCAGCTCGAAGCCGTGACGCACGCCCGTGACCGGGGCCGCCGACAGCAGGAAGGCGACCACGACCGCCCCCATCGACTGACCCAGCACCCGCGCCGTGCCCAGGGCCCCGCCCGCCGCCCCGGCCCGCTCGCGCGGGGCTTCGGACAGCAGGGCGCGATTGTTGGGCGACTGGAAGAAGCCGAACCCGGCCCCGCACAGGGCCATGCGCCAGATGATGTCGAACCGCGACGAATCCCCGTCGAGGAAGCTCAGCGCCATCAGACCGCAGGCGAACAGGCTCAAGCCGACGGCGCCCAGTATCCCGGCCGAGTACCGGTCCGACAACCACCCGGCCAGCGGGGCGGCGAACATGGTCGCCAGCGGCCAGGGCGTCATCAGCAGCCCGGTCTCCACCGCGCTCAGCCCCAGCGAGCCCTGCAGGAAGAACGGCAGGGAGATGAAGGCCATCATCTGGGCGGTGAAGGAGATGATGGAGGTGGCGACCGACAGGGCGAACATCGGCCGCGCCAGCAGGTCCAGCGGGATCAGCGGCGTCTTGCTGGGCCTCTCATGCCGCACCAGCAGCACCCCGGCCGCCAGCCCGAGCCCCGTCAGGCCGAAGCCCAGGATCGAAGCCTCGCCGTGGGCCAGGGCCTGCATGCCGGTGATGACGAGGCCGAAGGCCGCCGCGCTCAGCGCCGCCCCGGTCAGGTTCAGCCTGCGCTTCTGCAACGGGTTGTGCGGCAGGGTGAAGCCCGCCATCGACACCGCCAGAACCCCCAGCGGAATGTTCAGGGCGAACAGCCAGCGCCATTCGCCGAGGCTCAGCACGGCGCTGGCGATGGTCGGGCCGGCGGCGGCGGCCATGGAGACAATCACCGCGTTGATCCCGACCGCCCGGCCCAGCATCCGCTGCGGATAGGTGAAGCGCACCAGGGCGCCGTTGACGCTCATGATCCCCGCCGCCCCGAACCCCTGCAGCACCCGCGCTAGGCTCAGGGTCAGGATCGAATCGGACAGGGCGCAGGCCAGGGAGGCCAGGGTGAAGACCGCCAGCCCCACCTGCGACACCCGACGATAGCCGACGATCTCGCCCAGCGACGCCAGCGGCAGAAGCGCGACGACGATGGCGATCTGATAGGCGTTGACGATCCAGATGGACGCAGCCTCCGACGCCTGCAGATCCCGGGCGATGGACGGAAGCGCGACATTGGCGATGGCGCCGTCCAGCACGGCGAGGGTGATGCCCAGGCCGATGGAGACGATGGCCCAGTAGCGCCTCGGAACCGGCAGTCCATCCTGGGCCGGGACGACGGAGGCGATACGGCTGTCTGACATCAGCGTCGAACGTCGTCCCACGGCAAAGGTTGCGCGGGACGGCTCAGGTCGCGGCGCGCACCGTCAGCAGCGAGCCGCTGACCCCGTTCACCACGACATCCTGCCCGACCTCAGGCTGCCCCGTTTCGGGCGCGGCCCCGTCGATGACGGCCGACCATTCGGCGCCGGAGACGAACACCCGGCCTCGACCGCCGACGAAGGCCTCCACCACCCGGGCGCGCTGGTCGATCAGACGACTGTTCCGGTCGTTGATGTCGACCCCGTCCGGATTGGCCTTCTGGATCAGGCGTCGCGACAACAGGGTGGCGACGACCGTCAGCACGGCGAAGACCGCCACTTCGCCGGGCAGGCCCAACCGCACCCCGACCGCCGTCATGACCGCCACCAGCCCGGCCGAAACCGCCGGCCACAACAGCCATTCGGTCGAGAACATCGACTCGACGGCCAGCAACAACACCCCGACGGCCAGCCAGATCCAGAACGGCTGGGCGGCGTACAGATCGGCGACGACGGTCATGACCTGGGCTCCCGGATCAGGCGGTGGGCGGAACGGAGGGACGACGCGGGGCGGCGGCGGGCTTGACCGGGGTCGCCTGCTGCTGCTGCCCCTTGGCCAGGTTCACCATCTCGCCGATGCCGGCGATGGTGCCGACCAGGGCCCCCATTTCAGCGGGCACGATGACGGTCCGTTGCTGCGGGCTGCGGGCCAGTTCGGCGAAGGCCTCGACATATTTCTGCGCCACGAAATAGTTGATGGCGTTGACGTCGCCCCGGGCGATGGCTTCCGACACCATGGTGGTGGCGCGGGCCTCGGCCTCGGCTTCCCGCTCGCGCGCCTCGGCGTCGCGGAAGGCGGCCTCCTTGCGGCCTTCGGATTCCAGGATGGCCGCCTGTTTGGCGCCCTCGGCGCGGGTGATGGCGGCCTGTTTCTCGCCGTCCGCCTCGGTGACCACGGCGCGGCGTTCGCGTTCGGCCTTCATCTGGCGGGCCATGGCGTTGGTGACGTCGGTCGGCGGGGTCAGGTCCTTGATCTCGATGCGGTTGACCTTGACGCCCCAGGGCTCGGTCGCCGCGTCGATGACGTGCAGCAGGCGGGTGTTGATGCTGTCGCGCTGGCTCAGCACCTCGTCCAGCTCCATGGAGCCGACCACGGTCCGCAGATTGGTCATGCACAGTTGCGAAATGGCGTAGGGCAGATCATCGACCCGATAGGCGGCGCGGGCGGCGTCCATCACCTGGATGAAGACGATGCCGTCCACCCGGACCATGGCGTTGTCCTTGGTGATGACTTCCTGAGTCGGAACATCAAGAACCTGCTCCATCATGTTCATCCGCTTGCCGACCCGTTCCACGAACGGGGTCAGGAAGCCGATGCCGGGGCTCAGGGTCTTGGTGTATTTGCCGAACCGTTCGACCGTGAATTCACGGCCTTGCGGCACGATCTTGATGACGCTGAACAGGAGCGCGATCGCAAGCAGCAGCAGAACGCCGGCGAAGATGGTGAGAACGTCCATGTGTATCCTCCGTATGCGAGGAGGTTACGCGCGGGACGCGAGCCGCGCCACCGAAACCGGACGACCTTCGTCCGATTTTCAACCGGTCTGCCGAGCGTAGGTTGCAAGCCGTTCCGCCACATCTGCTTCCAGATCGCCGTAGAACAGGTTGTAAGGCCGCGCTTTTCTCCGGTCGGCCCAGTTGCCGGTCTCCCGGAAGGATTCAAGATCGGGCCAGGTGTGGCGCAGCAGACCTTCGCGGCACTGGGTCGCAACCTCGCGCGCCATCAGCGCCGGACGCGCCCCCCATTCCAGCCCCGTCGCATTGGTGGCGCCCCGGTGCAGGCGCGCGGGAACGGGCTCTTCGCCCGTGCCCCCCGTCACCGGGTTCACACAGACCGCCGGCCGCCCCGCCAGATCGACCAGATGCCCCCGCGCATCCCAGACGGTCGCCCGCCGCAGTCGCCGACGGGCGGCCGAGTCGTCGCGGTCGCCGACCTGCGACCAGGCGATCACGCAATGGATCTGGCGCCGATCGGCGCAGGCCGGAATGGAGTCCGGCAGATTCTCGGCGGCGATGATCGTGTCCATCAGATAGGCCGCCACCAGACGGTCCCGGACCGCCGCATCCCGTGCGATCCGTTCGCGGATCAGCCGGTCCAGCAGATCGGCGCCCTGCTCCACCCCCGCCAGGACGATGGGGCCTGTGGGATGGCGCGCCAGCCAGGCGTCAAAGGCCGCCAGGACGTCCCCATAGGCGAAGGCCCGGGCCTCACGCGCATCGTCGCGCAGGGTCAGGCGCGTATAAAGGCTGGCCTGCCGATAGCGCGGCGCGCTGACCGCGCCCGCCCGTGCGAAGGGTCCGGCGTAGTTGGGCAGGACCACCCGGTACAGATAGGCGTCGGCCTTGGGGTCGCCGATGGCCCCGTTCCAGTCGCGCCCGCCGTTGAAGGTGGTCGAATGAACGAAGAAGACGTTGGCCCCGCCCGCCCCCGGCGCCCGCGCGTCCAGCAGAGCCCAGGCGCGCGGATCGGCGTAATCGGGCGCCGGCGGGGGCTTGTAGGTCTGGAACGGCACCTGGGGATCCAGACCGGCGCGCAGAATGTCCCCGCGCCAAACCGCGACCGCAGCGGTCAGCAGGAACACCAGGACGAACCCGATGTAGCCGATCCATTGCCGGGTCGTCAGGCCTCTCATCTGTACTTATCTGGCTGGGCCAGGAAGTTCTGGACGTAGCGACGCACGCCCTCTTCCAAAGGCGTGGACTGGCCCTCGAACCCGGCGGCGCGGATCCGGTCCATCCGGGCCTGGGTGAAATACTGGTACCGGTCGCGGATCGCCTCGGGCATGTCGACATACTCGATCGACGGCGCCTTGCCGGCCGCGGCGAAGGTGGCCTTGGCCAGATCGTCGAACGACCGCGCCTGGCCGGACCCGGCGTTGAAGATCCCCGAGACCTCCGGCGACTGCAGAAGGAATTCGATGATATCGACCACATCGTCCACATAGACGAAGTCGCGCAACTGGCCGCCGTCGGCATAGTTGGGATTGTGCGACCGGAACAGGCTGACGGTCTCGCCCGCCGCGACCTTGGGCCAGATCTGGGCCACGACCGACTTCATCCCGCCCTTGTGCCCCTCGTTCGGCCCATAGACGTTGAAGAACTTCAGCCCCGCCCACTGGGGCGGCGCCTGGCCGCGATCCGACTGGCGCACCGCATACTGGTCGAACAGCATTTTCGAATAGCCATAGGCGTTTAGCGGCCTCAGCTTCGATAGCGACTCCGCATCATCGTCGTCCTTGAACCCCGTCTCGCCGTCGCCGTAGGTCGCCGCCGACGAGGCGTAGATCATCCGGGCGTCCCGGATCGCGCACCAGTCCCACAGGTCGCGCGACAGGGTGAAGTTGGTGCGCAGGATCAGGTCCGCATCCGGCTCGGTCGTGGACGAAATGGCGCCCATGTGCACCACCGCCTCGATCCGCTCCGCATGACGCTCCAGCTGTTCGAACAGTTCTTCCGGCGCCCAGAAGTCGGCGATGGAATGTTTGGCCAGGTTCTTCCACTTGGCCAGGTCGGCGGTCTCCAGCCGGTCGCAGACCACCACGTCATAGGCCGTCTCGGCCGTCAGCCGCGCCACGATATTGGAGCCGATGAAGCCGGCCCCGCCCGTCACAACAATCATTCTGGGCGTCATTGCGTGCTTCCCGTCATCTTTTCGATCGTCCGGGTCGTCGAATACCCATCCTTGAATTCCGCCAGACGGACCACGCCGCCCCAGCTCTCCACCAGGTCGCCGCCCACCACGCCCTCGCGGGTATAGTCCGAGCCCTTGATCAGCACGTCGGGCCGCAGCCGCTCGATCAGGGCGATGGGGGTGGGATCGTCGAAACTGGTCACCCGATCCACGCTGCTCAGGCCGCCGATCACGACGGCGCGGCTGTCCAGGTCATTGACCGGCCGCCCCTCGCCCTTCAGCCGCCTGACCGAGGCGTCGGTGTTCAGCGCCACCACCAGCCGGTCGCACCACGACCGCGCCTGGGCCAGATAGGCGACATGGCCCCGGTGCAGGATGTCGAAACAGCCGTTGGTGAAGCCGACCTTCAGACCCTGCCGCCGCCAGGCCTCGACCTCGGTCGCCAGTTCGTCCAGCGGCGTCACCTTGGCCTGGGCCGCGACGGCGTGCTGGCTCAGCTCCGCCTCGATCAGCTCGGCGGGCGTGACCACGGCCGTCCCGGCCTTTCCGACCACCACGCCCGAAGCCAGGATGGCGAACTGCACCGCCGTCTCCAGCGAGGCCCCGGCGCCCAGGGCCAGGCCCAGCGAAGCCAGCACCGTGTCCCCGGCCCCGGACACGTCGAACACTTCGCGGGCCCGGCCGGGAAAATGCCGCACCGGCCCGTCGCGCCGCGCCAGGCTCATGCCCTTGCCGGCGCGGGTGACGATGATGGCCTTCGCCGTCGTCGCCGCCAGCAGGGCCGCCAGCGCCGCCTCGACCTCGGCGTCGGTCTCGACCGGCAGGCCCGTGGCCCCGGCCAGTTCCGACGCGTTCGGCTTGATGACGTCCACCGCACCATAGCGGGCGAAATCCCGCCCCTTGGGATCGACAATGACCGGCGCGCCGGTCTCGCGCGCGGCTTTCAGGGCCGAGGCGATCAGGGCGTCGCCGACCACGCCTTTGGCGTAGTCAGATAGAAGAATGGCGGAGACGTCGGAAAACGCGTCACTTTCATCTAGAGGTGCAGCAGCCGCCTCCTCGTCCAGGCGAAGCAGCTGCTGCCCCGCGGCCACGAACCGCGTCTTGACGATGGTTGCGGCGCCGGCCGGCCTGGCGATGAAGTCGACGACCCGGTCCTCTGCGGCGATCAGGTCGCGCAATTCCGCTCCGGCCGCATCCTCGCCCGTCACGGCGCCCAGATGCGCCACCCCGCCCAGGGCCGCGACATTGCGCGCCACATTGCCCACGCCGCCGGGCATGGCGGTCGTGCGGCGGGTGCGCAGCACCGGGATCGGCGCCTCGGGCGAGATACGGTTGACCTCGCCATAGACGTAGCGGTCCAGCATCAGGTCGCCGACGCAGGCCGTCTTCAGGCCGCGCACGCGCTCCAGCAGCTTCTGCAGGGCGCCCAGATCGAGGGTGTCAGACATGCGCCCGACCTAGAGGATTCAGGCCGCCTGCGCCACCGGCGCCTTGGCCCCGATCTTGATGGCCAGGTCGTCGAAGGCGATCAGCTGCGCGGCCAGGGCCTCGAACTGGTCCAGAGGCACCATGTTCGGGCCGTCCGACGGGGCGTTGTCGGGGTCCGGGTGGGTCTCCATGAAGACCGCATCCACGCCGACCGAGACGGCGGCGCGGGCCAGAACCGGCACGAACTCGCGCTGACCGCCCGATGACGTGCCCTGCCCGCCCGGCTGCTGCACGCTGTGGGTCGCGTCGAACACGACCGGGCAGCCGATCTCGCGCAGCACCGGCAGGGCGCGCATATCACTGACCAGGGTGTTGTAGCCGAAGCTGGCGCCACGCTCGCAGGCCATGACGTTCGGATTGCCGGCCCCGACCACCTTGGCGATGACGTTCTTCATGTCCCAGGGGGCCAGGAACTGACCCTTCTTGATATTGATCGCCTTGCCGGTCGCGGCGGCGGCCAGCAACAGGTCGGTCTGGCGGCTCAGGAAGGCCGGGATCTGCAGCACGTCGACCACCTCGCCCACCGGGCCGCACTGGGCCTCGGAGTGGACGTCGGTCAGGGTCGGCAGGCCGACGGTTTCGCGGATCTCGGCGAAGATCGGCATGGCGTCCTTCAGGCCGATGCCGCGGGCGGCGCTGGCGCTGGTGCGGTTCGCCTTGTCGAAACTGGTCTTGTAGATGATGCCGACGTTCAGCCGCTCGCCGATTTCCTTCAGCGCATGGGCCGTTTCCAGCGCGTGCTGACGGCTCTCCATCTGGCAGGGACCGGCGATGAAGGCGATTCGTGCGCCGCCGCCGATGACGACAGGCGTCCGAAGACCTTCGGACAACGTAATGACGGCGTTGGGTCGGCTCACGAGGCGGCTCTTTCGAAGTTCGGGCGTTATGGGGGCGGCGTTTGCCGCAGCTATGAGGCCATCAGGTGGCGCTCGTTTTGTGTGAGCGCAAGTTATCATGGAGTTCGCCTGCGTGGCCACCAAGCCTGTCGTCCTCTGGTTTCGCCGCGACCTGCGCCTGAACGACAATCCCGCCCTGTATCACGCCGTCGCCACCGGCCGTCCGATCCTGCCGGTCTTCATCCTGGACCGCGACCCGGACCGTCCGGCGGGCGCGGCCTCGCTGTGGTGGCTGGACAAGTCCCTGCGCGCCCTGGACGATTCGCTTAGGGAACGCGGTTCGCGGCTGATCCTGCGGCGCGGCGATTCGCTGACCCAACTTCAGAGCCTGATCGAGGACACCGGGGCCGACGCCCTGTTTATGAATCGGCTGTTCGAACCCGCCGCCTTCGCCCGCGACGCCGAGATCGCCCATGAGCTGAAGTCGGCCGGCGTCGACTGCCGGGGCTTCAACGGATCCCTGCTGGCCCGACCGGGCGCCGTGCTGAACGGATCGGACGCGCCCTACAAGGTCTTCACCCCCTTCATGAAGGCCCTGCTGGCGACAGCCGAGCCGCCGCCGCCCACGACCGCCCCGCGCCGCATCGCCACGCCCGACGCGGTCCAGACAGAATCGATCGACGACTGGCGCCTGCATCCGACCCGCTCCGACTGGTCCAAGGGTTTCGACTGGACGCCAGGCGAGGCCGGCGCCGACGCCGCCCTGTCCGATTTCCTCGCACGGGGCCTCAAGACCTACGCCAAGGGCCGCGACCATCCCGCCCTTCCGACCACCAGCCGCCTCTCCCCCCACCTGCACTGGGGCGAGATCAGTCCCTGGCGTGCGGCCCAGCGGGCGCGAGGCGCGGCGGACGCGGGCGCGGTCCCGGCGGGCGAGGCGGACAAGTTCGTCGCGGAACTGGGCTGGCGCGACTTCTCGGCCCATCTGCTCCACCATTTCCCCACCATCACCGACCGGGCCTTCCGCCCGGAATACGAATCCATGCCCTGGCGCGGCGATCCCGAGGGTCTGGAGGCCTGGAAGCGCGGCCGCACCGGCTATCCGCTGGTGGACGCCGGCATGCGTCAACTGTGGACGACCGGCTGGATGCACAACCGGGTGCGGATGGTCGTCGCCTCCTTCCTGGTCAAACATCTGCTGATCGACTGGCGCGAGGGCGAGGCCTGGTTCTGGGACACTCTGGTCGACGCCGACCTGGCCAGCAATGTGCAGAACTGGCAGTGGGTCGCCGGTTCGGGCGCCGACGCCGCCCCCTATTTCCGCATCTTCAACCCCATCACCCAGGGCGAGAAGTTCGACGCGACGGGCGGCTATGTCCGCCGCTGGGTTCCCGAACTGCGCCGCCTGCCCGATCGCTGGCTCCCGTCGCCCTGGACCGCGCCGCCCGAAGTGCTGCGCGACGCCGGCGTGCGACTTGGCAAAGACTATCCCCACCCCATCTTGGATCATGCCCAGGCCCGCGCCCGCGCCCTCGACGCCCTGAAGACCGTCACTGGACGAGACGAACAGGCCGGCCATGACTGACGACGTCCAAAGAGGGTCCCGCATGAGTGTCGCCACCGTCGATATCGAGGCCGCCGCCGCCCGCACCCCGCGCATGTTCGCCATGCTGCTGCGTCTGCTGGCGTCGAACTGGACCTTCGGCCGCCTGACCGTTCACCTGCCCAATGGCGAGACCCATGTGCTGGACGGCGAACGCCCCGGCCCCAGCGGCGTGCTCGAGATCAAGGACTACGGCTTCGCCCGCCGCGTCCTGGCCGCCGGCGACATCGGCTTCGCGGAAGCCTATATGGCCGGCGAATGGGACAGCCCCCATCTGGCCGCCCTGCTGGAGACCCTGGTCGAGAACTACGACCACATCCGCCGCCTGTTCGACGGCAACTGGCTGATGATGGCGGTCAACTGGCTGGCCCACCGCCGCAACCGCAACAGCCGGACCGGGTCGAAGAAGAACATCCACGCCCATTACGACCTGGGCAACGCCTTCTACCAGACCTGGCTCGACCCCTCGATGACCTATTCGTCGGCCCGGTTCGAGCGGGCGGACGCCCCTCTCGAGGCCGCGCAGAAGGCCAAATACGCCGCCCTGGCCCGGATGATGGACCTGAAGCCGGGCATGTCGGTGCTCGAGATCGGCTGCGGCTGGGGCGGTTTCGCCGAGTTCGCCGCCCGCGAGATCGGCGCCCAGGTCACCGGCGTGACGATTTCGAAGGAACAGCACGACTTCGCCCGCCAGCATCTGTTCAACGCCGGCCTGTCGGAACGCGCGACCATCGACCTGATGGACTATCGCGACGTCCAGGGCCGGTTCGACCGCGTCGCCTCGATCGAGATGTTCGAGGCCGTCGGCATGGAATACTGGCCGACCTATTTCGAAAAGATCCACGACGTCCTGAACCCCGGCGGCCGGGCGGGTCTCCAGATCATCACCATCCAGGAGCCCCTGTTCGAGGAATACAACGCCCGCACCGACTTCATTCAGAAATACGTCTTCCCCGGCGGCATGCTGCCGTCGGAAGAGCGGCTGAAGCCGGTCGTCGCCGCCGCCGGCCTGAACTGGGGCCCTATCGAACGGTTCGGCCTGGACTATGCCGAGACGCTGAAACTCTGGGACGACCGATTCCAGGCCGCCTGGGCCGACATCCGTCGCATCGTCGGCTTCGACGAGCGGTTTCGCCGTCTGTGGCGCTTCTATCTGGCCTATTGCGAAGCGGGCTTCCGCTCGCGCCGGACCGATGTGGTGCAACTGGTGCTGGACCGCGCCTGACACTAGGCTGGGGGCATGACCCAGTCTTCGCCCCTGATCTCGACAGCCGACCTCGCCGCCCTGATGGAGGATCCGACGCTGCGGATCGTCGATGGGTCCTGGCATCTGGACGGCCGCGACGCCCAGGCGGACTTCGACCAGGCCCGGCTGCCCGGCGCGGTCTTCTTCGATCTCGAGGCGGTCTCGGACCACGGCTCGGACCTTCCGCACATGCTGCCGACGGCCGCCGCCTTCGCCGAGGCGGTCGGAGCCCTCGGCATCGCCGCGACCGACACCATCGTCATCTATGACACGATCGGCCTGCGCTCCGCCCCGCGCGTCTGGTGGACCTTCCGGCTGATGGGGGCGACGAACGTGCGGGTGCTGGACGGCGGCCTGCCGCTCTGGCGGGCCGAAGGGCGGCCTCTGGTCTCGGGTCCGGCGCAGACGCCGACCCCGGCGTCGTTCAACGCATCACGACGCAGCGACGCGGTCGCCGACCTGCCGACCGTCTTGGCGGCCCTGACCGGCGAGGCGCAGATTCTGGATGCGCGGCCGGCGGCCCGGTTCGCCGGTCAGGCGGCGGAACCCCGCGCCGGCCTCCGCTCCGGCCATATGCCGGGCGCGCTGAACCTGCCCTTCCTCTCCGTGATCGGCGAGGACGGACGACTTCTGGAGCCCGAGGCCCTGCGCGCCCGGTTCAGCGACGCCGGGGTGACCTTCGACCGCCCGATCATCACCAGCTGCGGCTCGGGCGTCACCGCCGCGATCCTCACCCTGGCCCTGGCCACGCTCGACGCGCCATCGAGTCTCTACGACGGCTCATGGGCCGAATGGGGGTCCCGGACCGACACCCCCGTCGTTCTCGACTGACTCAGCCCGCCGTTCCGTGCTTCAGGCCGCGTCGGGCGGCCCCCGGAAGATCTTCGGGCGCCGCAGGCTCGACCGGCTCGACCGGATCGTCCTTCTCGCCGCGCGAGACCACCGTGGCCAGCACCAGATCGCCGGTGACGTTCAGCGTGGTCCGGCACATGTCCAGGAAACGGTCGACCCCCAGGATCAGGCCGATCCCTTCCGGCGGCACCTTCACCATGACCAGGATCATGGCCACCACCGGCAGCGAACCCGCCGGCACCCCGGCCGTGCCGATCCCGCCCAGGATACAGACCAGCATGACGATGACCTGCTGGGTCAGGCTCAGTTCGACGTTGAAGAACTGGGCCAGGAACAGCACCGTCACCCCCTCGAACAGGGCCGTGCCGTTCTGGTTGGCGGTAGCGCCGACCGTCAGGACGAAACGGGCGATCTTCCTGGGCAGTTTCAGCTCCTGCTCGGCCGCCTTCAGCGACACCGGCAGCGAGGCGTTGGACGAGGCGGTGGAGAAGGCCACCACCATCGGCTCGCGCACGGCCCTGAAGAAGGCGATCGGCGAACGCCCGCCCAGCAGCCAGATGACCAGCGGATAGACGACGAACATGTGGATCGCCATGGCCCCGACGGCGACGCCGACGAAGGCCGCCAGACGCACCAGCAGATCCCAGCCGAACAGGGCCGCCAGGTTGAACATCAGGCAGGCGATGGCGAAGGGCGCCAGTTTGATGAAGAGGTTGATCAGCTTCATCGTCACTTCCAGCAGCCCCTCGATCACCTCTTGCAGGCGGTCGGTTGCAGGGCTCTTGGCCATGACCAGGCCGATGCCGAAGAACAGGGCGAAGACCATCAGGGGCAGGATCTGGTTCTCCGCCGCCGCCGTGACCGCGTTGGACGGCACCAGTCCCAGGAAGAAGTCGCCCAGTTGAATGGTCTCCGGCGCGTTCTGGACGATGCCGGCGGCGCCGTCGCGTCCCTGTTCCAGCAACTGCTGCGCCATGGCGGGATCGACGCCCCGGCCGGGCTGCAACAGATTGACCATGACCAGGCCGATCACCACCGCGATGCCCGAAACCAGTATGGTCAGCAGCAGGGTCTTGATCCCCGCCCGTCCCAGCGAATTCAGGTCGCCCATCTCGGCCACCCCGATCACCAGGGCCGAGAACAGCAGCGGGATGACCATCATGAACAGCAGGCGCAGGAAGATCTGCCCCGCCGGTCCTGTGATGTTGTCGGTGACCCAGACCACCCAGGCCGTATCGGCGCCCAGCGCCAGATTGACCCACAGCCCCCCGCCCAGGCCGACGGTGAAGCCGATCAGCATCAGCCAGTGGAGGGCTATGCCCCCAGGTTTCGTCTCGGTCATCCATCCCCCAGGAAAAGACTCAAGCTGCGGCGCTTAACGGATCGGCAATCCATAGATCAAGCCGGCCGGCCGCGCGTTCCACTGTGCGTTCAATCCGCGCGCCAGGTCGAGCGGCGATTGCGAACCCAGGTTCCGGTCGAAGATCTGGCCGTAATTTCCGACCGACAGTATGGCGTCCTTCGCCCAGTCGTCGGACAGGCCCAGCAGGGCGCCGTATTCGCCCTCAGACCCCAGCAAACGCTTGATGCGCGGGTCGTTCGACGTCTTCGACAAGGCTTCGGCGTTCTCCTGCGTGACCCCGAATTCCTCGGCCAGGACGACGGCGTTCAGGGTCCATCGCACCACGTCGGCCCAGCGCTCGTCCCCGGCCCTGACGACGGGCCCCAGCGGCTCCTTAGACACCACGTCTGACAATATCGTGTGCGCCTGAGAATCCGCCAGAACCGTGCGGGCGGCGGCCAGGGCCGATATGTCGGCGCTCAAGGCGTCGCAGTCTTCCCGGCCATAGGCGTCCCGCGCCGCCTCCTCGCTGGGCAGAACCACCGGGCGATAGGCGATGCCGCGCGAGCGGAAGAAGTCGTCGGCGTTGGCCTGGGCTGTCGATCCCGCCTGGACGCAGATCCGGGCGCCGTTCAGTTCCGTGGCGCTGGCCAGGCTCAGAGACCGCCGCACCAGGAAGCCCTGGCCGTCGTAATAGTTGATTCCCGCGAAGACGAAGCCCTCGCCGGCGTCCCGGCTCATGGTCCAGGACGAATTGCGCCACAACACGTCCACTCGGCCTTCCTTCAGCGCCGCGAACCGGTCGGACGCAGACAGGGGCACGAACCGAACCGCGTTCCCGTCGCCGAAGATGGCCGCCGCCATGGCGCGACAGAAGTCGGCGTCGAACCCACGCCACTGACCGCGGTTGTCGGTATAGGCGAAGCCGACCAGCCCCTGATGCACGCCGCAGTTCAGCCGCCCGCGTCGCTTGACCGCGATCAGGGTCGGGCTGTCGGGGCGATCCGTGGCCACGCTGGGCGTCGGCAGGGTCTGCGAGGCGGTTTCCGGCGTCGGGTCGGGGTTCCCGCGTCCGCAGGCCGCCGTCAGCAGGGCCGCCGCCATAACTCCGATCGTCAAGACCCGCATCGCGTTTCGCATCCTCCGCCGCTTGCGCCCCGCTGACTTTAGAGGCCTTTAGGCCCTGATCCGCAACCCATCGGAGAGGCCATGTCGCCGCATTCGGACCGCACCCGTCTGATCTCGTCCGCCACCCGGCGGGGCCAGGGACGCCGCCCGGTCAACCCACCCATCGAACGCGCCTCGACCATGCTCAGCGACCGGGCGGAGACCATGCGGGACGACGCCGATGGTCCGACCTACGGCCTGGACGGCGGCTCGGCCGCGCGCCAGCTGCGCGCCGCCCTGGCCGATCTGGAAGGCGCGGCCGACGCCTTCATCGTCCCGTCCGGCCTCGCCGCCGTGACCGTGCCCCTGCTGGCCCTGACCCGGCCGGGCGACGAGGTGATCACGAGCGACGCGATCTATGGCCCGTCCCGCCGGTTCCTGGCCCGCTACCAGGCCGCGCGCGGGGTCACGACCCGCTTCCTGCCCGCCGATACGGATGCGGCGGGCCTGATCGCCGCCCTCGGCGACCGCACCCGTCTGGTCCTGATGGAATCGCCCGCCTCCCTGACCTTCGAGATGATCGATGTGGCCGCCGTGGCGTCCGCCTGTCGCAACCGCGGCGTCCTGACCGTGATCGACAACACCTGGGGCGCAGGCCTGGCCTTCAAGCCCCTGGCCTACGGCGTCGATGTCAGCATCCAGGCCCTGACCAAATATGTCTCCGGCCATTCCGACGTCCTGATGGGCGGGATCGCCGCCAGCGTCCCCGCCTGCCTGCGCGCCGTCGCCGACACGATCGAGGATCTGGGCTGGCACGTCTCGCCCGACGACGCCTGGCTGGCCCTGCGCGGCCTGCGCACCCTGCCGCTGCGCTATGCCGAACAGGGGCGGTCGGGCCTGATCGTCGCCGAGTGGCTGCAGGCCCGGCCCGAGGTGGCCCGCGTCCTCTATCCGCCCCTGCCCGGCGCGGTCGGCCATGACCTGTGGACGCGGGACTTCACCGGCGCCGCCTCCCTGATGGGCGTGGTGCTGAAGGGCGGACACACGGCCGCAGCCTGCGCCTTCCTCGACGCCCTTTCCCTGTTCGGCATGGGCTATTCCTGGGGCGGGTTCGAAAGCCTGATCACTCACGAAACCCACCAGATGGCCTATCGGGATCATCCGCCGATCCTGGAGGGCGAGCTGATCCGCCTTCACATCGGGCTGGAAGACCCCGCCGACCTGATCGCCGACCTCGAACACGGCTTCGCCGCCTTCCGCGCGGCGCTCACCCTTCCTTAAGCGGCCGGGGCGACAGTCGCCCCGTGCACGCCTCGCCCGTCCAGATCGATGATTCGGACGCCCCGCCCGCCTGGGAACAGTGGGCGGCGGGCTTCGTCGTCTTCATGCTGACCGGCGCCCTGATCGCCCCGGTCATCGCCCCGGACCAGGGCGAGACCCCGATCCTTCGCCTGATCTGGCTGCCCGTCTACGCCGTCACCGCCGGCCTGATCGTGTTTCGCTTCGAAAAAATCATCCGCGCCTGGCCCGCCTGGCTGATGGTCGGCGGCCTCGTCGGCCTGGCCTATGTCTCGCAGTACTGGTCCATCGATCCCGGCGTCACCGACCGGCGCGTCATCGCCCTGGCGATCAACAGCGCCTTCGCCGTCTATCTGGGCGCGGTCTTCCGGGACGCGGCCCTGCCCCGCGTCCTGATGCACACCTGTCTGGTCATGGCGGTCGGCAGCCTGATCATGGTCTTCGCCTTTCCCCGCATCGGGGTTCACCAGTACGACAACGCCGGTCTGTGGCGCGGCCTCTGGTACGAGAAGAACCAGATGGGCCTGGTCATGGTGGTCGGCGCGGTCTCGGCCGCCGCCAGCCTGGCCGCCGACCATCTGGCCGGAAACGGGCGCAAGCCCTGGGTCGCCCTGCTGACCTTCGCCCTGACCACGCTTCTGGTCGTGGCCACCCAGTCCAAGACCTCGCTGCTGTGCTGGATGCTGGGCGTCGGCATGGTCGGCGGCTGGTGGACGCTGAAACAGGGCGGCGCGGCCGTGACCGTCGCGGCCGTCTGGCTGGGCGTGGTGATCGCCGCCGTCGGGACCTGGTTCTGGAACACCGATTCCGCCGCCATTCTCGAAGCCCTGGGCAAGGACCCGTCCCTGACCGGCCGGACCCTGATCTGGGAGGCCCTGATGCGCAAGGTCGCCGAACGCCCCTGGACCGGTTACGGCTTCAGCGCCTTCTGGGGCGTCGATTCCATTCCCGCCCGCGAGATCCGGCTGGAGACCCAGTGGCCCGTCCCCTCGGCCCACAACGGCTGGATCGACCTGCTGGTCCAGCTGGGCTGGCCCGGCGCGGTCGCCGTCGGAACCCTGATGGCCGTGTCCGCCGTCATGATCCTGATCCGTATGAACGGCCTGGGCGCGCGCGAGGGGTTCTGGAGCGTCGGCTATCTGGCGGTCTTCTTCGCCCTCAGCCTGTCCGAGAGCGTCCTGCTGACCCACGCCAACCTGCCCTGGGTGCTGATGCTGGCGATTCTGGCCCGCGCCGTGACCTTCGATCCGGTTCCGGTGCGACCGCCGCTTGCTCGACCGGCGACACGCGCCTACCAGAACCGGCTCCGAATCGCCTCAGACTATGTGAATGGCCGACGACCTCTTCGCTTTTGACGACACGCCCGAGGCGCCCAAGCCCGAGGCGCCCAAACCTGTCGCGGTGACGCCGCCCCAGGCTGCGCCCGCCCCTGCGCCAAAACCAGTCCCGACGCCTGTCGCCGCAGCCCCGACCGCCCCGGCCCCGACCGCAGGCGCCCAGAACGCCTATTCCGCCTCCTCCATCGAAGTGCTGGAAGGGCTCGAGCCCGTTCGCAAACGCCCCGGCATGTATATCGGCGGCACCGACGAACGCGCCCTGCACCACCTGTTCGCCGAAGTCCTCGACAATGCGATGGACGAGGCCGTGGCCCGTCACGCCAAGCTGATCACCGTCGAACTGGACGCCGACGGCTATCTGTCGGTCCGCGACGACGGCCGGGGCATCCCGGTCGATCCCCACCCCAAACATCCCGGCAAGTCGGCGCTGGAGGTGGTGATGACCGTCCTCCACTCGGGCGGCAAATTCTCCGGCAAGGCCTATGAGACCTCGGGCGGCCTGCACGGCGTCGGCGTCTCGGTCGTCAACGCCCTGTCCGAGCACCTGGACGTCACAGTCTGGCGCGACGGCTTCGAGTGGAAACAGTCCTTCTCGCGCGGCAATGTCCTGGGTCCGATCCAGCAGGTCCAGCCGTCCAGGAAGCGCGGCACCCAGATCCGCTTCAAGCCGGACGACGAAATCTTCGGCATGGGCGCGGCCTTCAAGCCCGCCCGCCTGTTCCGCATGGCCCGCTCCAAGGCCTATCTGTTCCGCGGCGTCGAGATCAAATGGACCTGCGCGCCCGAGCGGATCACCGACGCCACACCGACCCAAGCCCTGCTCCACTTCCCCGGCGGTCTGGCCGACGCCCTGATCGATCGAATCGGCGAGCTGGAGACCGTCACCCCCACCTTCGCCGGCCGCGCCGAGCGTCAGGGCGAGGCGGGCGCCTTCGAATGGGCCGTCACCTGGTCCCCCATCGGCTTCGGCGAGGCGGACGGCTTCATCCAGTCCTACTGCAACACCGTCTCCACCCCCGACGGCGGCACCCACGAGGCCGGCTTCCGCGCCGCCCTGGTCAAGGGTCTGAAATCCTACGGCGAACTGACCAACGAGAAGCGCGCCGCCATCATCACGGCCGAGGACGTCACCGCCAACGCCGGCGCCCTGATCAGCGTCTTCATCCGCAATCCCGAATTCCAGGGCCAAACCAAGGACCGCCTGTCCTCGCCCGAGGGCGCCCGCCTGGTCGAACAGCTGCTGCGCGACCCGCTGGACCACTGGCTGACCGAAAGTCCCAAACAGGCCAACGCCCTGCTCGGCTTCGTCGTCGATCGCGCCGAAGACCGGCTGCGCCGCCGCAAGGACAAGGAGGTCCAGCGCGCCGCCGCCACCCGCAAGCTGCGCCTGCCCGGCAAGCTGTCGGACTGCAGCCGCCAGTCGGCCCAGGGCACCGAACTCTTCATCGTCGAAGGCGATTCGGCCGGCGGCTCGGCCAAACAGGCGCGCGACCGCACCACCCAGGCCATCCTGCCCCTGCGCGGCAAGATCCTGAACGTCGCCTCCGCGACCGCCGACAAGCTGCGCCAGAACATCGAACTGTCCGACCTGGCCCTGGCCCTGGGCGTCCAGCCCGGCAATCGGTTCAATATCGACGACCTGCGCTACGAGCGGATCGTCATCATGACCGACGCCGACGTGGACGGCGCCCATATCGCGGCCCTGCTGATCACCTTCTTCTACCGGGTCATGCCCGAGACCATCCGTCAGGGCCGGGTCTTCATGGCCCTGCCGCCGCTGTACCGGATCTCGGCCGGTCCCTTGAGCGAATACGCCCGCGACGACGCCCACCGCGACGAACTGCTGGCCACCGTCTTCAAGGGCAAGAAGACCGAGATCGGCCGGTTCAAGGGCCTCGGCGAAATGATGGCCTCCCAGCTGAAGGAGACCACCATGGACCCGAAGAAGCGCACCCTGGCCCGGATCACCGTCCCCGACGCCGAAACCAGCGTCGAGGATCTGGTCGAACGCCTGATGGGCAAGCGCGCCGACGCCCGCTTCCAGTTCATCCAGGAAAACGCCCAGTTCGTGAAGGAAGACCTGGACGTCTGAGGCCGACGGCCCTTCCACCTCGCCCTCGCGCCTGACAAAAGGGAGCCATGCAGACGCCCGCCCCCTCTCCCGCCGTTCTGGACGAACTGAAAGCCGCCCTGGGTCCGGGCGGCTGGACCCAGGATCCCGAGGTCATCGCCCCGGCCCTGACCGAATGGCGCAACCGCTGGACCGGCCATACGCCGATCCTGCTGACCCCGCGTTCGACCGAGGAGACGGCCAGGGCGGTCGCCATCTGCGCCCGCGAAGGCGTGGCCATCACGCCCCAGGGCGGCGGCACCGGCCTGGTCGGCGGCCAGATCCCCTTCGGTGAAGTCCTGCTGTCGACTCGCAAGATGCGCGCCGTCCGCGACGTCACCCCCCTGGACGACGCCATGACGGTCGAGGCCGGCCTGACCCTGCTGGAGGCGCAACAGGCGGCGACGGCCGCCGGCCGCTATTTCCCGCTCAGCCTCGCGGCCGAGGGGTCGGCCACCATCGGCGGCGTCATCTCCACCAACGCCGGCGGCACCCAGGTGCTCCGCTACGGCATGATGCGCGACCTGGTGCTGGGCCTTGAGGCCGTCATGCCCAATGGCGAGATCTTCCGGGGCCTGAAACGCCTCAGGAAGGACAACACCGGCTACGATCTGAAACAGCTGCTGATCGGCGCCGAGGGCACCCTGGGCGTCGTCACCGCCGCCACCCTGAAACTCTTCCCCATCATGCGTTCGCGCGCCGTCGCCGTCGTCGGCCTGGAGACGGCCGCCGCCTCCGTCGAACTCCTCGCCCGCGCCAAGGCCGAGACCGGCGGCGGGGTCGAGGCCTTCGAGCTGATGAAGCGTCTGGGCATGGAACTGGTGCTCAAGAACATCCCCGACACCCGTGAACCGCTGGACTCGACGCCCGACTGGTACGTCCTGATCGAGATCGCCTCCGGGACGCCCGGCGGCGCCGAGGCCCAGATGGAGGCCCTGCTGGAAGTCGCCTTCGAGCAAGGCCTGATAACCGACGCCGCCATCGCCCAGAACGACGCCCAGCGCGCCGCCTTCTGGCGCCTGCGCGAAGAACATTCGGCGGCGCTGAAGCCCGAGGGCGGCGGCTGGAAACACGACGTCTCCGTCCCCATCAGCCGCATCGCCGAATTCATCGACGAAGCCTCGGCCGCCGTCGAACGCTTCCACCCCGGCGCCCGGATCTCGGTCTTCGGCCACGTCGGCGACGGCAATCTGCACTATGACATCCTGCCCGGCGTGGGCCAGGACATCCCCGCCTTCATCGGTCGCTGGAAGGAAGGCTCGCAAGTGGTTCACGACGTTGTCGGAACCTATGACGGCTCCATCTCCGCCGAACACGGCCTGGGCCGGCTGAAGACCGAAGAGGTCAAACGCTACAAATCCCCCCTCGAGATCGAAACCATGGCCGCCCTCCGCCGCGCCATCGACCCGAAGCGGATCATGAACCCGGCGGTGCTGTTCTAACCTCGGCGACACGCCCCCTCCGTCACGGCGCTCTGCGCCGCGCCACCTCCCCCAAGGGGGGAGGATCTCCGTCATCCCATTCCTCTCCCCCTGGGGAGGTGATCGCCCCACTCCTCCCCCCTTGGGGGAGGTGGATCGCCGGCGAAGCCGGCGAGACGGAGGGGGCCCGAACGAACGAGTCCAACTATCCTAATGACGCTGGTCTCACTTCAGTGATTCCAACACCTTCCCAGATTCTCACCCCCTCCGACCCATCACCCCTCCCACACCCCCTATAATCACGCCCGGTCTCGTCGCTTGGAGGGCTCGTAAGGCCTGCGACCTTGCGGCGGCGGGAGCGGATGGAACGGGAGCGGGGGTGAAATCCCTCCGCGCCGACGGCGTCTCAGGACGCCGTCGGAGGGTCGAGGGGGATACTCGATCGCACTCGGGACGGTTCTTCGCAGGGACCGCCGGCCCGTCGCAGGCTTATGGGGTTAGGCGATAAGACCGCCACCGCTCGGCGCCCCGAGCTTGCAGGCCAACCATTCGCGCGGGGCGTCAAACCTTCGTCGAAACGGTACTCAAAACACAAAACTCCGGGCGAAGGCCCGGCGCCCCGCCCAGCCCTCCATGAACTTCGCATCGAAAGCGCGAGGACGATCCCCCACGCCGTCATCGCGCCCGGTTCAAATCGTCACCAAGGCGCCCTATGTCAGCGGGCCACCACGGAGCCGCCTCTTGCTGATCGTTCTTTCTCCCGCCAAGCGGCTGGACTTCACCGAAGCCGACCCCGCCATTCCCGGCACGGACCGCCGCTTTCTGGACGACACGGCCAGCCTGGCCGTGACGGCGCGGCGTCAGACCAAGGCGGACCTGCGTCGTCTGATGGGGATTTCCGACGACCTGGCCACCCTGAACCTGGAACGGTTCAAGGCCTTTGATTCCGACTCGACCGACGGGGTACAGGCCGCCTTCGCCTTCGCCGGCGACGTCTATGAAGGCCTGAAGGCGCGCGAGCTCGACGCCGAGGCCCTCGACTTCGCCCAGGACCGGTTGCGCATCCTGTCGGGCTTCTACGGCCTGTTGCGCCCGCTGGACCGGATCCAGCCCTATCGGCTTGAAATGGGCACGCGGCTCAAGACCCGGCGCGGGTCCAGCCTCTATGATTTCTGGGGCGACCGGATCTCGAAACAGCTGAACGCGGACGCCGAGGACCACGCCGACCCGACCCTGGTCAATCTGGCCAGCCAGGAATATTTCGGCGCCGTGGACGCCAAGGCCCTGAAACTGCCGGTCGTCACCCCCCAGTTCCGCGAAGAGAAGAATGGCGAGAGCCGCATCATCTCCTTCTTCGCCAAGAAGGCCCGCGGGGCCATGGCCCGGTTCGCCATCGACGAGCGGGTGGAACGGGTCGAGGACTTGAAGGCTTTCGACCGCGACGGCTACAGGTTCGACAAGGCCGCCTCGACGGACAACGAGTGGATATTCATCAGGTCGGGAAATTCTTGATCCCCGCCCCGTCCTGCCGCTAGTCTCTCGACAAAACACGAAGGGCGGATTCATGTTCAACTGGTCGAAGTCATCCAAGGGCCCCAGCGCCGCACCAGCCGCCGCACACGGCGACGCCCCGGTGTTTCGCGACATCGGCGACCTGAAGGGTCAGGTCGCCGTCATTTCGGGCTCGACCTCGGGCATCGGCCTGGCCCTGGCGCGGGCCGTGGCGGCGCGCGGCGGCGACGTGGTGCTGAACGGGCTGGGCGATCCAGCCGAGATCGAACGCACCCGCGCCGGGCTGGAAGCCGGCTCCAGCGGCCGGGTCCGCTATCACGCGGCCAATATGATGCGTGGCGATGAGATCGCCGACATGGTCGCCTTCGCCAAACACGAGTTTGGCCGCCTCGACATCCTGGTCAACAACGCCGGCATCCAGCACGTCGAATCCGTCGAGAAATTCCCCACCGACAAGTGGGAGCAGATCATCGCCATCAACCTGTCCTCGGCCTTCTACGCCACACGGGCGGCCATTCCGATCATGAAGGCCCAGGGGCGCGGCCGGATCGTCAACATGGCCTCGGCCCACGGCCTGGTCGCCAGCCCGTTCAAGTCGGCCTATGTCGCGGCCAAGCACGGGATCGTCGGCTTCACCAAGACCGTCGCCCTGGAACTGGCCCAGGACAATATCACCTGCAACGCCATCTGCCCCGGCTTCGTCGAGACCCCCATCGTCGAGAAACAGATCGCCGACCAGGCCCGCACCCGCGGCATCTCCAAGGAACAGGTCCTGCACGACGTCATCCTGGCCGCCCAGCCGACCAAGAAATTCGTGACGACCGACCAGTTGGCGGGCCTCTTCCTCTATCTGGTCAGCGACCTGGGCGCCTCGGCCAATGGCGCCAGCTTCTCCATCGACGGCGGCTGGACCGCGCAATAGACCAATGACCTAGGGGACGGCGGCATGGCGATCTTCAGACGCAAGGCCGCCGAACCGGCGGACATCGTCCCGTCGACCTCGGGACGACGGCCCCTGTCCCTGGCGCTGCAGGGCGGCGGAGCGCACGGCGCCTTCCAGTGGGGCGTTCTGGACCGGCTGCTGGAGGACGGCCGGCTGGAGGTTCGCGCCGTCTCGGGCGTCTCGGCGGGGGCCATGAACGGCGCGGCCCTGGTTTCGGGTCTCGCCGCCGGCGACGCCCGCGCCGCCCTCGACAAACTGTGGCGCGAGATCAACCAGTCGGGCGGCCGCAACGTCTTCGGCGACAGCACCCTGTGGAACCCGGCCCAGACACCGGACTGGATCAAGGACACCCCGCTATGGCGCGCCGGCGAGACCTTGGCCATGTCCATGAGCCCCTATGAATTCAATCCGCTAAATCACAACCCTCTGACACGGGTTCTAAAGGCGGCGGTCGATTTCGGCGCGGTTCAGGCATCCGATATAAAGATGTTCGTCGCCGCCACCGCCGTGCGCCAGGCCCGGGCCCGCATCTTCGAATCCGGCGAGATCACCGCCGACGTCCTGATGGCCTCGGCCTGCCTGCCCCATCTGTTCCAGGCGGTCGAGATCGACGGTGAACCCTATTGGGACGGCGGCTACCTGACCAATCCGCCGCTGTGGCCCCTGACCGGCGATGACACGCCCGACGACGTCCTGCTGGTGACGCTGAACGCCATGGTTCGCGACGAGACGCCGCGCAGCGCCGGCGACATCGTCGAACGGCTGAACGAGATCGTCTTCAACGCCCCCCTGGTCGCCGAGCTGCGCGCCATCGCCATGGCCGCCGAGATGATCGCCGGGGGCCAGCTGAAACACGGCGGCGGGTCCTATCGTCAGGTCCGGCTGCACGCCATCGAGGCCGACGGCTGGCTCTCGGACCTGTCGCTGAGGTCCAAGTTCAACACCGAATGGAGCTTCCTCAATGATCTGAAGGCGCGGGGACGGGCCGCCGCCGACGACTGGCTGGAGACCTGCCTGCCCTGCGTCGGGCGGCACTCCAGCGTCGATCTCCAGGCCCGGTTCGGCTAGCCGACGAAGCCGGCGGCGCGGCGCAGACGGTCGTTGATCGCCTCGCCCAGACCCTGTGACGGGATCGGCGACACGGCGATTCCGGCAGGATGCGTGCGATCCGCTTCCCTGAACAATCTGAACAGGTTGGCCGCCGCTTCTCGCAGATCGCCCGAGACGCTCAAGCTCCAGCGCGGATCGCCCGCCCCCGGTCCGAAGCCCAGCAGGATCTCGCCGTCACGCGGCGCGACGACGTCGATCCGAACCGGGGCGTCGGGGGCGTAATGCGCCGCCAGCCGGCCCGGCGACCTGTGCCCGTCGCCGCCGTCCGCCAGCGGCCCGACCACGGCCTCGATCTCGGCGCGGGTCACCGCGCCCGGCCGCAGCAGCGACACCCGCCCGCCCAGCACCGACACGACCGTGCTCTCCAGCCCCACCGCGCAGGGCCCGCCGTCCACGGCCGCCGTGACGGCGAACCCCGTCTCCTCCACCGCATCGGCGAAATTCGTCGGACTGGGCCGTCCCGACCGATTGGCCGAGGGCGCCACGACCGGCCCGCCAAAGGCCGACAGCACCGCCCGCGCCGCCGCATGGCCCGGAACCCGGATGGCCACGCTGTCCAGCCCGGCCCGGGCAAGATCACAGACCCGCCCTCCGTCCCGCACCGGTGTCACCAGGGTCAAGGGGCCCGGCCAGAAGGCCTCGGCCAGCGCCCGGGCCGAGACGTCGAACACCCCGACAGCCTCGGCCGCGACGGCGTCGGCGACATGAGAAATCAAGGGATTGAAGCGCGGCCTTCCCTTGGCCTGGAAGATGGCGGCCACCGCCTCGGCGTTGCCCGCGTCGGCGCCCAGGCCATAGACGGTCTCGGTCGGCAGCAGGATCAACTCGCCCCGGCGCAGGGCCGTGGCCGCCTGATCGGCCGTATCGCCGGACCTTTGGGTCATGGCCGACGCGGGATCAGCGGAATCATCCGGTGCAGCACATTGTCACGATTGATGAATTGATGCTTCAGCGCACCCAGCACATGAAGCGCGATCAGGACATACAGGCCCTTCATCACCACCTCATGGACCTCCATGAACCGACCCGCCGTCTCGCGACCGCCGCCGACCGGCAGCAGGGGCCAGTCGAACAGACCGAACCAGGCGATCTCCCGCCCGGCCGCCGATGAGGCCAGCCAGCCGGTCATCGGCATGGCGATCAGGACGACATAGAACAGCACATGGGTCGCACGCGCCGCCAGTCTTTCCCAGCGCGGCAGGTGGCCCGGGAGGGGGATGGCCGGATGCGCCAGCCGCCAGCCGATTCGCGCCAGGGTCAGGACCAGGATGGTGATACCCACCGACTTGTGCAGCATGACGAATTGGCCCGACAGGACGCCTTCCGTCTTCTCATGCGCCGTGATCAGCAGCACCTGGGCCAGCACGCCCAGGGCGATGATCCAGTGCAGCGCCAGCGACACCGTCGAATAGCGATTGCGAGGTTCGGCCATGACTTCCCTTCCGTGGCGGCAGGGCGCCACTGTGCCCCGACGAAGAGCCTTGCGCCAAGCCGCTTGCGACGAGGGGCGATGACGAGGCACTTAGGCCTGAATATGCATCGAGGAAACCCATGAGCTACCGCGCACCCGTTCGTGATCTGGCCTTCACCCTGGAGGCCATCGCCGGCATGGCCGACGTCGCCGCCACCGGAGCCTTCCCGGACTATGATTCCGACGTCGCGGGCGCGGTGCTGGAAGCGGCCGGACAGTTTTCCGAGGAGGTGCTGGCCCCATTGAACCGCATCGGCGACCAGCAGGGCTCGCACTATGCGAACGGCGCAGTCACGGCCGCCCCCGGTTTCGCCGACGCCTATCGCCAGTTCGCCGCCGGCGGCTGGACCGGCCTGTCGGCTCCGGTCGAGGTCGGCGGCCAGGCCCTGCCCAAGGCGCTGGAGCTGGCGGCCTATGAGACCGTTCACGCCGCCAATATGGCCTTCGGCCTGTGCCCCATGCTGTCGCTGGCGGCTATCGAGGCGTTGGACCAGGTCGGGACCGAGGAACAGAAGGTCAAATATCTGACCAAGCTGGTCAGCGGCGAATGGACCGGCGCCATGGTCCTGACCGAGCCGGGCGCCGGCTCGGACCTGGGGTCTCTGATCACCACGGCCACGCCGAACGGCGACGGCACCTACGCCCTGAACGGCCAGAAAATCTACATCACCTGGGGCGACCACGACGCCACCGACAACATCATCCATCTGGTGCTGGCCCGCCTGCCCGACGCGCCCAAGGGCCCCAAGGGCATCAGCCTGTTCCTGGCGCCCAAGTTCGCGGTCAATGACGACGGCAGCCTGGGCGACCGCAACGGTTTCCGCCCGGTCGGGGTCGAACACAAGCTGGGCATCCACGCCTCTCCGACCTGCGTCATGAGCTATGAAGGCGCGCGCGCCGAACTGGTCGGCCGACCGAACGAGGGCCTGGCCCATATGTTCGTGATGATGAACGCCGCCCGCCTCGCCGTCGGCGTCGAGGGCGTCGGCATCGCCGAACGCGCCTATCAGCACGCCCTGGCCTATGCGCTGGACCGTCGCCAGGGCCGCTCGGTCTGGACCGGCGAGGCCAACGCCCCGATCTTCGACCATCCCGACGTGCGGCGGATGCTGGGGGTGATGAAGGCCAAGACCTCGGCCGCCCGCGCCATCTGCCTGTCGACCGGCGTCGCCGCCGACCTGGCTCGTCATGCCGGAACTGAGGAGGATCGTCGGCGCTGGAAGGCCCGCGAGGACCTGTTCACCCCCATCGCCAAGGCCTGGTCCACCGACGTCGGCTGCGAGGTGGCGTCGCTGGGCGTCCAGATCCACGGCGGCATGGGCTTCATCGAGGAGACGGGCGCCGCCCAATATTACCGCGACGCCCGGATTGCACCGATCTACGAAGGCACCAACGGCATCCAAGCCATGGACCTGGTGGGCCGCAAGCTGTCGATGGACGGCGGGGAAGCGGCCCGGGCTCTGATCGCCGACATGAAGGCGACCCTGGCGGACCTGGCCCACCTCTATTCCGGCAAGCCGCTGGAACGGTTCGCCACGGGGATCGAGGCGGTTCAGGACGCCACCCTGTGGCTGCTTGATCGCAAGGCCGAGGCCGAGGCGGCCGCCGATGTCCTGGCCGCCGCCGACGCCTATCTCAAACTGCTGGGCGACGTGGTCGGCGGATGGATGCTGGCCAAGGGCGCCCTGGCGGCCAAGGCGCGACTCGACGCCGGCGAGGGCGACCCCGTGTGGCTGCAGGGCAAGCTGGACCTGTATGAGGTCTATGCCGCCAATGTGCTGGGCCATGTCTCCAGCCGCCTGGCGGCCGTAGGCCAGGGCGGCGATCTGTTGAAGCGGTTGACGGCCGAAGCCCTGACGGGCTGAGGCGGCGGCGTCAGGGCGCCGGCGCGGCCTTCTGGTCCAGCAGGTCCACCGCCTCACGGATATAGTCGGCGTGGACCACCACGCCGATCCTCAGACGTTCGTCCTGGACGATGACTTCTTGGGTCAGAACCCCCGCGACACACGGATGGACCGGCGACACCTGCGTCGGCGGCGTCCAGAACACCGGTCCGCCCGAGTCGCCCGGAAAGACGGCCAGA
This sequence comes from Brevundimonas mediterranea, assembly GCF_011064825.1. Classification (NCBI taxonomy): domain Bacteria; kingdom Pseudomonadati; phylum Pseudomonadota; class Alphaproteobacteria; order Caulobacterales; family Caulobacteraceae; genus Brevundimonas; species Brevundimonas mediterranea. The sequence continues at coordinate 3,109,548 of NZ_CP048751.1, read as the reverse complement.
TCGAGCAGGAAGGTCGGAAAGGCGCTGATCGGAGTCAGCGGCCAGGATGCGATCCGCCCGACGCGCAGGATCGGAAACCCGGCGCGGTTGGCTGACCGCCCCCGGGGAAAGCCCAGCGTCCGCATAGCGTCGCCCGGCCCGACCGCGGCTGCGTCGAACGCCTCCCTGTCCGCCAGCCATGCGATCGGAATGGCGTCACGGGCGAAGGCGGCCGGCGCGCTGATCTCCATGACCGCAATGTCGCGGTCGCCCGGCTTGGTCCATAGCGGGTCAGACTCTGCGTCCCGAATGATCAGCGGCTGGGGATCGAAACGCCATCCCCCGTCCGGCAGTTCGACGCGCCATCCGATCCGCGCCTCGCTGTCGGGCATGCGGCTCAGCACGTGATCGGCGGTGACCAGGACGGTGCGCGGCGTGCCGTCCGCGCGGGGCGCATTCAACAGAAAACCCGCGCCCACGGTTCGCGTGCCGTCGCCGTTCGGCTGGTCGATCTGGACCGTCGCACGGATCATGGTCACGGTCAGGTCTCTGGCCGAACGCGACACGGTCTGCGTCGCCTCGGCGGAGGTCGTCGGCAGGGTCTGGAGGTCGAACATCAAGGCAAAGCGCCTTCCCCGGCTTTTCTTCATTTGACGCCGCCGTGGGCCACGCACAAGGTTCGGGTCCGAATAAGGGGGCCTAGCCGATGAACCGTCGCCAACTGATCGTCTCGACCGCCGCAACCGCCGTCGCGGTCGCCACCCCCGCCCTCGCCAAGCCCGCTCAGACTACCGGACCCTCGATGCCCCAGCCCCCCGTCGCCAAGAAGATCCCCGTCGTCATCGAACAACTGGGCCGCACGCGGACCGACGACTATCATTGGATGAAGGACGACAACTGGCAGGCCGTGCTGCGCGACCCGACCCTGATCAAGGCCGAGGTCAAGGAACATCTGACGGCCGAGAACGCCTACCGCGAGGCCATGATGGCCTCCACCCTGCCGCTGCAGCAGGCGATGTTCGCCGAGATGCGCGGTCGCATCAAGGAAGACGACAGCTCGGTTCCGGCCCCGGACGGCGATTGGAACTACTACGTCGAATACCGCACCGGCGACCAGCATCCCCGTTACATGCGCGTCGAACGCCAGGGCGCGTGGATGGTGGACGGTCAGCCGGTGACGAAGAATTTCGTCGTCGCGCCCACGCCTCAACTGCTCCTGGACGCCAACGAACTCGCCAAGGGCAAGGCCTATTCGGAAGTGTCGGCCGCGAGCCACAGCCCGGACCACAGCCTGTTCGCCTATGCCGAGGACGCCCAGGGCTCCGAGGTCCACAAGATCTACGTCAAGGACCTGGCGACCGGCGAAGTTCTGCCCGACGTGATCGACAGCGCCACCGGCGACTTCGTCTTCTCGCCCGACAGCCAGTGGATCTTCTGGACCAATCGCGACGACAACGGTCGCCCGGACAAGATCTTCCGTCGCCCGGCGCGCGGCGGCGAAGCCACCCTGGTCTATGAAGAGGCCGACGACGGCATGTTCATCGGCGTCGGCCGCACCGCCGACGACCAGTTCATCGTCATCGGCATCCAGAACCAGGAGACGTCGGAAGCGCGCTACATTCCGGCCGCGACGCCCACGGCCGAACCCGTTATTCTTGAGCCCCGCGTGGTGGCCCTCCGCTACGACGCCGATCACTGGGGCGACCGCTGGGTGATCCGAACCAATGCGGACGACGCCATCGACTTCAAGATCGTCCAGGCGCCGACCGCAACGCCGGCCAAGGCCCACTGGACCGACCTGGTGCCGCACACGCCCGGCCGCTTCATCGAAGGCCTGGACCTGACGATGGATCACCTGGCTCGCCAGGAACGGGCCGACGCCAACACCCGGATCATCATCCGCGACCGCGCCGGCGCCGAACACGAGATCGCCGTCGATGAACCCGCCTTCGCCCTGTCGCTGTCCGGCGCGTCCGAGTTCGAGACGACCCACACACGATACAGCTACAATTCGCCGTCCACCCCGACCCAGACCTTCGACTACGACATGGCGACGCGCGAGCGGACCCTGCGCAAGACGCAGCAGATTCCGTCGGGCCACAATATTGCGGATTATGTGGTCGAGCGACTGAACGCCCCCGCTTCGGACGGACAGCTGGTGCCGGTCACGGTGCTGCGTCGAAAATCCACGCCGGTGGACGGTTCGGCGCCCCTGCTGCTCTACGGCTACGGCTCCTACGGCATCCCCATGCCGGCCAGCTTCTCCACCAACCGGCTGTCGCTGGTCGATCGCGGCTGGATCTACGCCATCGCCCATATCCGGGGCGGCTCGGACAAGGGCTGGGGCTGGTTCCTGGACGCCCGCCGGATGACGAAGAAGAACACCTTCACCGACTTCATCGCCGCCGCCGAACACCTGATCGACCGGAAATACGCGACCGCCGGACACATCGTCGCCCAGGGCGGTTCGGCCGGCGGCCTGCTGATGGGCGCGGTCAACAACATGCGGCCCGACCTGTGGGCCGGCGTCATGGGCCAGGTGCCCTTCGTCGACGTGATCAACACCATGAGCGATGTCTCCCTGCCGCTGACGCCGCCGGAATGGCCCGAATGGGGCAATCCGATCGAGGACCCGGAGGCCTACGACTATATGATGAGCTACAGCCCCTATGATCAGGTGGGGCCGAAGGCCTATCCGGCCGTCCTGGCGACCGGCGGCCTGTCCGATCCCCGCGTGACCTATTGGGAGCCTGAAAAATGGGTCGCCAAGCTGCGTCCGGCGACGACCTCGGGCAAGCCTGTGCTGCTGAAGATCAACATGGAGGCGGGACACGGCGGCGCCGCCGGTCGGTTCGACTATCTGAAAGAGGTCGCCCACGACTACGCCTTCGCCGTCTGGGCCGTCGAAAAGGGCTGGGAAGCGGCCTGATCCGCCACTTCCCTTGCGCGACTTCAGTCCTTCGACTGAAGTCGCGCCGCCAGGCTGGAGGTGTCCCAGCGATTTCCGCCCATGGCCTGGACCTCGGCGTAGAACTGATCGACCAAAGCCGTAAGGGCCAGACGCGCGCCGTTCGACCGGGCCTCGTCCAGCACCAGGCCCAGATCCTTGCGCATCCAGTCGACGGCGAAGCCGAATTCGAACTCGCCCCTGGCCGCCGTCTTCCAGCGGTTGTCCATCTGCCAGCTCTGGGCCGCGCCCTTGGAGACGGCGTCAAAGGCGGCGTCGGTGTCCAGGCCCGCGACCTGAGCGAAATGCACCGCCTCGGCCAGGCCTTGGACCACCCCGGCGATGGCGATCTGATTGACCATCTTGGTCAGTTGGCCCGATCCGGCCGCCCCCATATGCTTGATCGCCTTGGAATAGGCCTGGAGCGCCGGTTCCGCCTTGGCCAGAGCCCCGGCGTCGCCGCCCGCCATGACGCTGAGCTGGCCGTTCTCGGCGCCCGCCTGGCCGCCCGACACCGGGGCGTCGACGAAGCGCCGCCCCTGCCCTTCGGCCAACGCCGCCATCTCGCGCGCCACCTTCGCCGACGTCGTCGTATGATCAACGATCACAGCGCCTTCAGCCAGATGCGGCAGCCCCTCGGTCACGACGGCGCGCACGTCGTCGTCATTGCCGACGCACAGGATGAACAGATCGACGCCCTGCGCCGCCTCGGCCACCGTCTTCGTGAAACGGCCGCCCGTCGCCTCGGCCCAGGCCTGCGCCTTGGATATGGTGCGGTTGAAGCCGACGACATCATGGCCGGCCTGCACCAGGTGACGCGCCATCGGGGCGCCCATGACGCCCAGGCCGGCGAATGCGATCTTCATGACAGGCTCCCTGTTTCAGGGCACGGACTAGGCCGGGTCGAGCGGGGGTTCAAGCCGCTGTGGCGCGGATCAACGCCCGGTTAACCTCGGCGCCCCACATTGGGACAGTAAATTCCCGGGGTGCGTCCATGTCCGTGAGCGATCGTCCGATCCTCATCAAGAAGGTCAAGAAGGTCTCCGGCGGCGGCCACCATGGCGGCGCCTGGAAGGTGGCCTATGCGGACTTCGTGACCGCCATGATGGCATTCTTCCTGCTGATGTGGCTGATCAACACGACCGATCCGGAGCAGAAGAAAGGCATAGCCGAGTATTTCGCTCCGGCCAGCGTTTCCGAAACCACCTCCGGATCGGGCGGCATACTGGGCGGCACGGCCCTGGGCGACGACGGCCCCAAGAGCTCCGGATCCCAGTCGGTGCTTGAGCAACTCGCGCCCGAGGCCCCGGCCGACGCCACGACCGCCGGATCCAGCACCAATCTCGCATCGGCCAGCGAGGCCGCGCTCCAGGCCGAGATCCAGAAGCGCGAGGCGGCGGAGTTCGCCAGCGCCGCCGAATCCCTGCGTCAGGCCATGCAGTCGATGCCGGAACTGGCCGAGCTGTCGAAACAGCTGATCGTCGATCAGACGCCCGAGGGCCTGCGCATCCAGTTGGTCGATCAGGAGGGCCGCTCGATGTTCGACAACAACTCGGCCCGGCCGAACGCCCGGGCTCAGGTCCTGCTGCGCGCCGTGGCCAAAGTCATCAACCAACTGCCGAACCGCATCTCCATCACCGGCCACACCAGCGCCACGCCCGGCTCCAATCGCGCCAGCGGTCCGGCCGACTGGACCCTGTCCTCGGAACGGGCCAACGGCTCGCGTCTGGTGCTTCAGAGCGCCGGCGTGGACGCCGACCGGGTCTATTCCGTCGCCGGCAAAGCGGGTTCGGACCCCCTCTATCCCGACGACCCGACCCTGGCCGGCAACCGCCGCATCGCCATCGTCCTGCTGCGCGAGGCGCCGGTCCTGCCGATGGACACCTCGCTGTGATCCCGCTCGGCTGTGGCGCGAACGCGCTTGCGGCCCGGCGAGGAATGACGCCAAATCCACGAATGAGCCTTCGACCGTCACACTCTCGGCAAGATCGGGTGCGGATCTAGCGCCGTGACGCAGCATGTTCCGACACGACAGCTCCGGTTCTTCATGACCTCGGTCGCGCCGTGTCCCTATCTGCCCGGCAAGACCGAGCGCAAGGTCTTCGCCAACCTGCCCTTTTCGGACGGCGCCCACGTCAATGACGAACTGACCATCGCCGGTTTTCGCCGTAGTCAGAACATCGCCTATCGCCCGGCCTGCGAAGCCTGTGACGCCTGTGTTTCGGTCCGCCTGCCCGTGCCCGAGTTCGCCTTCACCCGGTCGCAGCGCAAGGTTCTGACCCGCAACGCGGATCTGTCGCGCAGCCTGGTCGAGGCCGAGGCCACGACCGAACAGTTCCAGCTGCTGCGCCGCTATCTGACCACCCGCCACCCGACCGGCGGCATGAGCGACATGGGCTGGCTCGACTATGTCGCCATGGTCGAGGACACGACGGTTCGCACCCATCTGATCGAATATCGCCTGGCCTCGACCGACGGCGGACCGGGCGATCTGGTCGCCGTCACCCTGACCGACCTGCTGAAGGACGGTCTGTCGATGGTCTACAGCTTCTATGATCCGACGATGGAGCGCCGCAGCCTGGGCCGGTTCGCCATTCTCGATCACATCCGCCAGGCGGCCCAGGTCGGCCTGCCCTTCGTCTATCTGGGCTACTGGGTCCAGGGCTCCGACAAGATGGACTACAAGTCGGGCTTTCGCCCGATGGAAGTGCTGGGCAAGCTCGGCTGGGCGCGGCTGCAGGACTAGGCGAACCGCCTCTCCCTCCCCGTCCGGGGAGGGGCGTCGCGCAGCGACGGGGTGGGAGCGGCACGGCAGCAGCGCACCAACGGAGCAACAGCGAAGTATCGCCCGGCCCTTCCCGCCCGGCTTCGGCTACGCCTCCGCCCCCTCCCCCCGCAGGGGGAGGGAGAGGCCAACTCTACCTGAACTTCCTCAGGCCTCGCGGCCCCTGACGGCCGGCGCCGGCGCGCTTGCCCAGCCAGTCCTTCCAGTCGGGCCAGTTGCGGCGGCGTCCGCCACCGTCGGCCCATTCCGGCCCCTGTTCGGCGTTGAACACGGTGACGTCGGCCAGACCGCCCTGTTTGAAATTCTGCAGCCGCACCCCCTTGCCGCGCCCCATCTCGGGCAGTTCGTCCAGCGGGAAGATCAGGGTCTTGATGTTCTCGCCGATGGTCGCGACATGGTCGGCCGTCGGCGTCTGCGGGATGCGCAGCATGGCCAGCATGTCGCCGTTCAGCACCTGTTTGCCGCCCCGCTTCTGGGCCAGGGTGTCGTCTTCCGGCGCGATGAAGCCATAGCCGGCCTTCGACGCGATCAGCAGCTTCCCGCCCGGCTGGTGCGCCAGGACGTTGATGATCTCGGCCTTCTCGTCCAGATCGATCATCAGGCGCAGCGGCTCGCCATGCCCGCGACCGGACGCCAGCTTGTCGGCCCCGATGGTGAAGATCCGCCCATCGGAGGCGCCCACCAGCAGCTTGTCGGTCGTATAGGCCGGAACCAGATAGGCCAGTTGGTCGCCTTCCTTGAACTTCAGCTCCGACGGATCCTCCACCTTGCCCTTGGCGGCGCGGATCCAGCCGCGCTCTGACAGGATGACGGTGATGGCCTCGCGGGGAATAAAAGCCTCGGGCGCGACGAAGGCCGAGGTGTCGACGGCGTCGGCGATGGTCGTCCGGCGCGGCGAGATCAGGGCCTTGCGCACAGCCTCCAGCTCCTTGGAGATGGCCTTCCACTGCTTGCCTTCCGAAGACGTCAGGGCCTGCAGGTGCGCCAGTTCTTCCGACAGCGCCTTGAACTCCTTCTCGATCGTCATCTCTTCCAGACGCGCCAGCTGACGCAGCCGGGTGTCGAGGATGAAGTCGGCCTGGACCTCGGTCAGGCCGAACCGCGCGATCAGGACGGCCTTGGGCTGTTCCTCTTCGCGAACGATGCGGATCACCTCGTCGATGTTGAGGAAGACGATGCGCAGGCCTTCCAGCAGGTGCAGCCGCTTCTCGACCCGTGCGATCCGCCATTGCGACCGGCGGTTCAGAACCTCGCGGCGGTGATCCAGGAAGGCCCTCAGGCAGGCCTTCAGCCCCATGACCCGCGGGGTGCCGTCTGCATCCAGCACGTTCATGTTGATCGGGAAGCGCACTTCCAGATCCGACAGCTTGAACAGGCTCTCCATCAGCATCTCGGGCTCGATGGTGCGGTTCTTGGGCTCAAGGATCAGGCGGATGTCCTCGGCCGACTCGTCGCGCACGTCGCCCAGCAGGGGCGCCTTCTTGTGCTCGATCAGGTCCGCCAGCGCCTCGATCAGGCGCGACTTCTGCACCTGGTACGGCATCTCGGTGACGATGATCCGCCACACGCCGCGCCCCAGGTCCTCGGTCTCCCAGCGCGCCCGCAGCCGCACCCCGCCCCGGCCCGTCTCATAGGCGTCCAGGATCGAAGCGTGGCCCTCCACGGCGACCCCGCCGGTCGGGAAGTCGGGTCCGGGGACCAGTTGCACCAGTTCAGCCGTCGTCGCCTCGGGCCGGTCCAGCAGCATCTGGCAGGCGTCGATCAGTTCGCCGACATTGTGCGGCGGAATCGACGTCGCCATGCCCACGGCGATGCCGGACGAGCCGTTGGCCAGCAGGTTGGGGAAACCGGCCGGCAGAACCACCGGCTCCTCGTCCTGATCGTCGTAGGTGGCGCGGAAATCGACCGAGTCCTGATCGATCCCGTCCAGCAGCAGCACGGCCGCCGGCGTCAGCTTGCACTCGGTGTAGCGCATGGCCGCGGCGCTATCGCCGTCGATATTGCCGAAGTTCCCCTGGCCGTCGACCAGCGGATAGCGCTGGGCGAAATCCTGGGCCAGACGCACCAGGGCTTCATAGATCGAGGCGTCGCCGTGCGGGTGGTATCCGCCCATGACCTCGCCGACGACCTTGGCGCATTTGCGCGCCGCCGCCTGCGGGTTCAGCCGCATCTGGTGCATGGCGTACAGGATGCGCCGGTGCACGGGCTTGAACCCGTCCCGAACATCGGGAAGGGCGCGGTTGGTGATGGTCGACAGGGCGTAGGCCAGATAGCGACGGCTGAGGGCCGTCTCCATCGGCTCGTCGATGATACGGCCGCCTTCCGGCGGCGGAGCGTGGATCGTCATGGGCCAGCGAATCGGGGATCGGAAGCGCGAAGTCTAGCCCGTTCGAGCAGGGACAGGGCGTCTATCTGTGGGAGATCGTACGCCGAAGGGTAACCGAACGCCTCCCGGCTTCGTATGTGAGTGACGCCCGTCACGTCAGGCCCGCCTTCATGATCCTGTTCCTGCTCTCCTATCTCGCTGGCGCCCTGACCATCGTCAGCCCCTGTATCCTGCCGGTCCTGCCCTTCGTCTTCGCCCGCGCCGGTCGGCCGTTCGTGCGCAACGGCCTGCCCCTGCTGGTCGGCATGGCCGTCACCTTCGCCGGGGTTGCGACCCTGGCGGCCCTGGGCGGCGGCTGGGCCGTGCGCGCCAATGAGGTCGGTCGCTGGATCGCGCTTGCGGTCATGGCCGTCCTGGGCCTCAGCCTGCTCGTGCCCTCCATCGGCGACCGGCTGATGCGACCCTTCGTGGCGGCCGGTTCCTGGCTGACCGATCGCGTCGAGCGCCGCTCCGCAGACCAGGGCGACGTCCGCGCCTCCCTGTTGCTGGGCGTGGCCACCGGCCTGCTGTGGGCGCCCTGCGCAGGCCCCATACTGGGCGTGATCCTGACCGGCGCCGCCTTGCAGGGCGCAGGCGTCGGCTCGACCGTTCTGCTGCTGGCCTATGCGGCGGGCGCCGCCACCTCCCTGGCCTTGGCCCTGCTGGTGGGCGGACGGGTGTTCAAGGCCATGAAGGGCGCGCTGGGCCTCGGCGAATGGGTGCGGCGCGGCCTGGGCGCCTTGGTGCTGATCGGCGTGGTCGCCATCGGTCTGGGCCTGGACACGGGCCTGCTGACCCGGATTTCGGCCGGAAGCACCGGCCGTCTGGAACAGGCGCTGCTGAGCGGCATCGGTCGCGGCGCGCCGATGAACGCGGCGCCGACGGATCTGGCCAATCTGCCGGTCGAGGGGAACATGCCGCCCCTGACCGGCGCCACCACCTGGATCAACTCCCCGCCCCTGACGCCGCAACAGCTGCGCGGCAAGGTGGTGGTGGTCGATTTCTGGACCTACTCCTGCATCAACTGCCTGCGCGCCCTGCCCTACGTCCGCGCCTGGGCCGAAAAGTACAAGGATCAGGGCCTGGTCGTGATCGGCGTCCATACGCCCGAATTCGCCTTCGAGAAGTCGGAGGCCAACGTCCGCGACGCCGTCCGCCGCCTGGGCGTCGACTATCCGGTCGCCATGGACAACGACTTCGCCATCTGGCGCGCCTTCAAGAACCAGTACTGGCCCGCCCATTATTTCATCGACGCCCAGGGCCGCATCCGCCACCACCATTTCGGCGAGGGCGACTATGAGGGCTCGGAACGGGTCATCCAGCAACTGCTCAAGGAGGCCGGGGCCGCCGATGTCGCCGCCGACGTGGTCCAGGTCCAGGCCCAGGGCGCCGAGGCCGCCGCCGCCATGGACCAGCTCGGTTCGCCCGAAACCTATGTCGGCTACGCCCGCGCCGAGAACTTCCGTTCGCCGGGCGGCCTCGCCCGCGACGCCGTCAAAACCTATGTGGCCAGCCCGCTGGACCTCAACGACTGGAGCCTGGTCGGGCGCTGGCGCGTGACGCGCGAACACGCCGAACTGGCGGCGGCTGGCGGCCGGCTGTCCTTCCGCTTCAAGGCGCGCGACCTGCACCTGGTCATGGGGCCCGGGTCCAACGGCGCCCTGCCGCGTTTCCGCGTCCTGATCGACGGCCAGGCGCCTGGCGCGGACGCCGGGTCCGACATCGACGCCCAGGGCGTGGGACGCATCGACCAGCAGCGCCTGTATCAGTTGATCCGCCAGTCCGGCGCCGTTCGCGAACGCACCTTCGAGATCGAATTCCTCGACCCCGGCGTCCAGGTCTTCGCCTTCACCTTCGGCTAGAGATCCAGCAGCAGTCTCAGCCGGTTCTTGGCCAGTTGACGCCGCTTGCGCACCAGTTCCCGACTGATGTTCAGATGGGCGGCGATCCGTTCGTCGCTCCAGTCGTCGAGATGGAGCCGCAAGGGCTCGACCAGGGCGGCCGGAAGAGCGTTCATGGCCCGCCCCCAGGCCGCGTCGCTTTCCTGTTGCGACAGCGCCTCTTCCGGCGAGGGCGCCGCCTTGACCCAGGCGGCGGCGGACGGCGGCGGCAGATCGGCGTCCTCTGCCACGATGGGAATGCGATTGGCGTTCTGGCGGTGCTGATCCATGCAGGCGTTGTGCAGGATCCGCACCAGCCAGGCCCCGGGGTTCTGCACCGGCTGGCGGTCAAAGGCCTGGGCCGCCCGCACCATGGCCGCGCTCAACGCGTCCTCGGCGTCGGCCCGATTCCCACCGGAGAGCCGCAGGCTTCGATGCCGCAGACTGTTCTGATGCACCATCCAGATCGCCCAGAAACGGTCCATCGACGGCGGCCGGTCCAGAGCGCGCGCGATCACGCCCGCAGGCGTCAACCCGGCTTTTGGAATCCCGCCCCGATCGCCGCCGGCCGCTCGGGCCAGAACCTCGACCGGAGACGGGGTGCGCGGCGCTGAAGGATGGGAAGCAGAACGCCGCTCAGGCGGCGCAACCGTCGCGGGCGCCCTCTCTTTCTCGCCTTGCGTCTCCCAATCCGGAAACAACCGGACGACATTCATATTCGTCACTCCCCCTCGGCGTGGGGAGCGACCGTCAAGCCCAAAGCGAGCTCATCCCCCTACGCTTGGCCTGGCAGAACCAACGGGGCGTATCGGTCGAGGTCTTGTCGCGATTCCGGATCGCCGACGTCGCATCAACCAAAGTTTGCAAGAACCCCGTTATCACTACTTAGACGGGTGTATTTGCTTTTTGTGAAGCCGTTTGATGCGGTGCTGGAAAATACTGACGGCTACTGGCCGCCTGACGCCCCGTCAGCCGGTGCGGCGGCCGATGGCGATGCGGCGGTCCGTTCGATCATTGCGCAGATCGCGAGGTCCAACTGCCGCGTCACCTCGCGCGCGATGATCTTCTGCAGGGCCTCGACGATCTCGAGACTGACCTGGGCGGAAGGCCCCCTCGCCGCGCGCTGCATGTCCTCGGGCATGGCCGCCAGGCGTTGCTCGGCCACGGCGCGTTTCAACAGCTCGCGCTGATCGGCGAAACTGTCGACGACCGTGTGCTTCTGCTCCGATATGGAGTCATAGAGATGCCGCCCCGTCGCCCCTTGCGCATCCGTCATCGGGCGGATCCGTCTTCATCGGGCGGCAGCCCCAGAGCCCGCGTCAGCTGCGCCTGAAGCTGCTCGATCATGGCCTCGGTGAACTGGGGAATCGGCGTGTCCGGCGGCGACTGAGCCGCCAGCAACTCGGGCAGACGCGCGGCCGAGGTCCTGAAGACCTCGGCGACCATCCGCCGAGCCGCCACGACAATGGGATCTACAGCCGGAACCTGCGGCTCGCCGGCGGCGGCCTCAGGCGAGGGAGAATCGTCTGTCATCAAACCCTCCTTTCCGGCCTCATTCCTTGTCGGAGCCGGCGGAGACGAACGAGATCTTCTCGACCCGCTCGCCGTCTTCGATATCGGTCAGCAGGCCCCGCGCCTTGACCATCAGCTTCGCCGCCCAGGGCGCATAGGGATCGGTCAACAACGGCTCCTGCATCCGGTACAGGATGGCGACCATCGCCTCCGCCGCAGCACGCAGTTCCCGATATCTGGACTGGCTTTCCTCAAACCCTTCGGCCGAGGATCTGTCTTCTGCGGCGTCGCTCCACCGCTCGGTCTCGCATCGCGTCTCCCATTCCAGCGTCTGCGCTTCCTGAACGACGGCCTCGGCGTCGCTCATCTTCGATAGGGTCAAACGGGACATGGCTGCTCCTTCTCTCTCTTCGACTAGTTTCTGGGAAAGGTCTTGACCGCCGTGGTGACGGATTCGGCCGCCAGGCCCGCCGCGATCGGCGCCGCGAACGAACTGACCAGGGCCATGGCGTAGGCGACAAGCGCCGGTTCGTTCATCCCGCCCGACGCCAGCATCATGGCCATGGCCTTGCCCTGGACGGTGGTGCTGATGGACAGCATGTTGCGCTGGTAATCGGCGGCGTCCTGCACCGACAGAGCCGCCGCCTGGGTGGCCTTGTCGTAGGCGATGGCGCCGCCGGCCGAGACGCGCGTCGAGGTCGAGGGCGTGCCCTGCTCGAGCGGCGCGAAGCCCAGCGCCCAGTTCGTCGAAGTCTGAACGGCGTCCTTGATCTGGCTGTTGACAGTCGGTTCGGTCACGGCGCGAAAGCTCTCGTTTCAGATGAAGGCGCTATTTCTGCGCCGCGTTCATGATCATGGTGACGGCGCTGGAGGTGACGGCGTTGCCGATCTGCTGCAGTCCCCCTTGCGCCTGCTGGGCGTTCTGCATGGCCAGGGAAATCGAATGGGCCATGCTCTGATAGACCAGCGCCATCGATTGGGCCGGCGCTTCGCCCAGCACCTTGACGTTGGTCTGGGTGACCGCGTCGGTGACTTGCGAGTTGACGGGCGTGTCGGCGGCCATGGTTCAGATCCTGACAATTCTAGAGATTCAGCAGTTTGGCGGCGATAAGCAGAACAAGGGCGTTTTCGAGCGGGCTGGGGGGCGGCGCTCTGGCGGCGATCCGCGTGGTGGCGATGGCCGAGACCATGCTGCCCATCTCATAGACCTGCATCACGCCCTGATTGGTGGCGGCCTGGGCGCAGATCGAGGCCTGGCGCTGGGCCTGGACCGCGTTCTCGAACACGATCGCCGTCGAATGGGCCGCGCTCTGGTAGATCGAGCCCATGGCGATCGTAGAGGCGGCGCCCAGGACCATCAGGTTCTGCTGCGTCACCGCATCGGTGATCTGACTGTTCACGGCGGTCGGATAGGCCATCGCTCAGACCGCGATTTCGAGGATCTTGGCGATCAGGGCGCCGACGGCGGCGTTGTTGATCTGCTGCATGCCCCCCTGGGTCTGGCTGGCGTTCTCGACCGACAGGCTGGTGGCGTGCGCCACCGCTTGGACCGACACGGCCATGGCTTCCGCCGGCCCCTCGCCCAGCACCTTGACGTTGGTCTGGGTGACGGCGTCGGTGATCTGTGCGTTGACGGTGTCGCTCATGACGAAGCCTCCCCCTTTTCTTGATGCTCAGGTGACGACCGGCGCGCCGTAGAAGGCCGATGGCGCAGGCTCCTGACGAACTTGCGACACCGACCGCACGCCGACGTCGGCGGTCCGGACCGTGCGGATTTGCTGCATGTCGGCCAGGCTGGTCGCCAGTTGCCGGATCTGCAGCGTCGACAGTTCCGCCGCATGCTGCGTTGAGGCGGCCAGGCGCGCAGCAAAAGCGTCCGCCGAGGCCATGATGGTGATCAGACCGGCGTTGCACACGCCGGCTCCGGCGCACAGCAGCAGGGCGTCGTCGCGACAGGCCGCGACGGCCAGCCCTTCTTCGGTTCTCAATCGCTTTTCCTCGCGTGTCATTCGAACGGCTCCTCACGGCGCGGACCGATGTCCGGCCACGGAATGACGGACGGCTTGTCCATCAGCGCCTGGACGCAGTTCATGGTCGCGACCATGCCCAGGATGTTGGTGGTCTGCTGGTTGGCGACGGCGTTGTGGTACATCATCCCGCTGGCCTGATTGGCGGCCACCAGGCTCTGCATCGCCGCGAAGCTGGGGCCCGAGCCGATGACGGTCAGCAGGGTGTTGGCGGCTGATTCCGCCGTGGGGGCCGTCGCGGGGTTCTTGCTGAGCTCCAGCATGAGCTTCAGAATCTCCTCGAAGTCGCCGAGGGTCTGGGCGGATTTTTCCGCCGTCTTCTCGTTCATCTTCGCCTCGACCATGGTCGTCCTCCAGGGGTTGGCGCGGCGGGCGCCAGTCTCCCGCCGCGGCCGTCACGGATATCCAGGGTTCGGCGTCAGGCCGCCGTGGCGCGCAGGGCCGTCAGCAGGGACAACAGATTGTCAGGCGTGTCCGACTGGCTGATCTTGCTGGCGGCGACAGCGCCGGCCATGGTGTCGACGCTGTAGATCTGGATGACCCCCTGATTGGTCGCGGCCTGGCCGGCGATGGCCAGTTGCTGCTGCGAAGAGGCTGCATTCTCGTAGAGAATGCCGGTGGAGTGGGCGAGCGATTGATAGATCGCGCCCATGGCCATGGCCGGAGCGTCGCCCAGCACCTTGACGTTGGCCTGGGTGACGGCGTCGGTGATCATGCCGTTGACGGGTGTCGGAAGCGCCATGTCTCAAGTCCTTCTGTTTTGGGTTTGCGGGACGGAAAATCAGGAAACCGCAGCCGTGGGACCGACGGCGCGCAGGGCCGTCAGAAGGGCCATCATGTTGTCGGGCGTATCGGACTGGGCGATCTTCGACGTGGCGACCGCGCCGGCCATGGTGTCGACGCTGTAGATCTGGATCACGCCCTGGTTGGTCGCGGCCTGGGCGGCGATCGCCAGCTGCTGCTGCGATGACGTCGCGTTCTCGTAGAGAATGCCGGTGGAGTGGGCGAGCGACTGATAGATCGCGCCCATGGCCATCGCCGGGGCGTCGCCAAGGACCTTCACATTCGCCTGGGTGACGGCGTCGGTGATCTGACCGTTCACCGGGGTCGGAATAGCCATGCTTGTCTCCTTCCATTCGATTGAGGCCTCGGATGGAGGGTCGCGTGGCCCCGTTGAAAGTCGACCCCCACAACCATGACGCGCCATGGGGCGTGGCGTGAATTTCCCGCGGTTGTTTTTCGAGATCTGAAGCACAGCTCAGGCGACGCAGCGGCGTCAGGCCTGCAAGGCGCCCAAGAAAGCGAGCCCCGCGCCGAATTGGCTATGGGGCTTGAACCCGAAGCCGTCGCTTAGAGACGTCCCGTCTCGGCCAGCCGGTCCAGCATCCAGACCCGCGCGGCCGGCAAGGGCTTGTTCTGCGGGTGGAAGACGAACTGTTCCAGAAAATGGCCGGTCAGGTCGAACCCCGCCCTGACGTCGCCCTCGACCAGCCCCGCCTGCGCCCCCAGCATGAAGGGCGGCAGGCTCAGCATCTTGTCGGCATAGGGGGCGCCGGCTTCGCGGCTGACCGCCCGCCCGGTGCGGGGGCTGACATAGATCAGGTCGTCCGCCGTCCCCGTCGCCGCACATTTCGACAGATCGAGGCCGAAGCCCAGGTCTTCCAGCAGCCCCGCCTCGAACCGCACGAAGATGGCCGGCCAGACGTCCGGAAGGGCGAAGGCGGCCATCAGGGCCTCAAAGGCCAGGAAGACGCCGGGATGCGGCTCACGCTCAGGCAAGGCCCCCTGCGCCACCCCCGCAGCAGCCGCCAGGCCGGTCAGGGCCAGGGCGTCGTCGAACAGGGCGCTGGGCCCCTCGCCCACCGGCTCCAGCCGCGCCCCGCCCAGATGATCCGATGTCCGCGCGCGATAGTCGGCCACGACCCGCGCCCCGGCCTGCAGGAAGGGTCGCATCTTGCGGGACGCCCCGCCGGCCACATAGGCCGCGCGCCGTCCATGGCTTTCGGTCAACAGATCCACCACGGCGCCGGTGTCCCCATGGGCGCGCGCCGACAGGACAAAGGCCTCTTCATGAAAATCCATCAGTGCGCGGGATCCGCGTCAGGCCGGGCCTCGACCGGAGACTGAACCAGAGCCACCACTGCCTTCGCCTTGTCGTTCGGAATGGGCATGCTCAACACATACTGCTCGATCTTCCAGCCGTCCTCGGTTCGGCGCAGCACGCCGGAACCGCGCGTCAGCCCATAGGCGTCGTTGTCCAGCAGTTCGTCGAACCAGACGATGCAGCGACAGTCGCCGGGCGCCAGTGTCGTGACCCGGTCGTGGGGCCGATAGGTCCACCCCTGCCCCCGCGAGAAATAGGGCGCCGCATAGGCCTTGAACTGAGCCAGCGACCATCGCTCGGTCGCGTCGGTGCCGATGAAGCGGGCGTCGGGCGTGAACAGGCCGAAATAGGCGTCGGCGTCAGCATGCGAAGCCGCCGCATGCATCCGATCCACCACGGCCTCGGCCGCGACCACGGGGTCCTCCGTAGATTGCAGGGGGACGGACATCAGGGCCAGGGCGGCGAGAGCGGCGATCATGGGTTCGTTCTACTCCTGTTCTCGATTTTCGAAAACAGGCTAGCCGCCGGAGCCGGCCCTCTGAATATTTGACGAGGATCATGGACGAAGCGGGCAAGCTCGACCAAGGTCTAATGGACCGTCGAGACCGCGACGCCCAAGTCCAGCCCCGCCTTGCAGGCCCTCCCCGGCCGTAACCTTGAAGAGCTCCATGTCGCGTATCCGCAGCCAATCCCTGCGCTCCAAGCTGATGTCCGCCCAGGACGCCGCCGCCCTGATTCCCGCCGGCTCGACCGTGGGCATGAGCGGCTTCACCGGCTCGGGCTACCCCAAGGCGGTGCCCTCGGCTCTCGCGGCGCGGATCGAGGCCGCCCACGCGGCCGGCGACGCCTTCCGGCTGAATCTCTGGACCGGCGCCTCCACCGGGCCGGAACTGGACGGGGCCCTGGCCAAGGCCGACGGGATCGAACGCCGCCTGCCCTACAACTCCGACCCCATCGCGCGTGAGAAGATCAACTCGGGCCAGATGGACTATCTGGACATGCACCTCAGCCAGCTGGCGCCCATGGTCTGGCAGGGCGTGCTGGGTCCGCTGGACACCGCCGTGGTCGAGGTTTCGGCGATCAACGCCGACGGCAGCCTGGTCCCCTCCTCCTCCATCGGCAACAACAAGACCTGGCTGGACCGGGCCGAGCGCGTGATCCTGGAGGTCAACGCCTGGCAGAACCCGGCGCTGGAGGGGATGCACGACATCTATTACGGCACCGCCCTGCCGCCCAACCGTGTGCCCATCCCCCTGACCCGGCCCGATCAGCTGATCGGCCAGCCGACCCTCCGCTGTGATCCGGCCAAGATCGTCGCCATCGTCGAGACCGAGGCCCCCGACCGCAACCTGCCCTTCGCCGCGCCCGACGCCAACGCCCGCGCCATCGCCGGCCACCTGATCGAATTCCTCAAGCACGAGGTCCGAGTCGGCCGCCTGCCGACCGCCCTGTTGCCGCTGCAATCGGGCGTCGGCAATGTCGCCAACGCCGTGCTGGCGGGCCTGATGGACAGTCCGTTCGAGCGGATGGCCGCCTATACAGAGGTGATCCAGGACGGGATGCTGGACCTGCTGGACGCCGGCAAGTTGACGGTCGCCTCCGCCACCGCCTTCTCCCTCAGCCCGGAGGCGGCGGCGGACATGAACAGTCGCATGGAGCAGTTCCGCGGCAAGATCATCCTGCGCCCGCAGGAAATCTCCAACCACCCCGAGCTGATCCGCCGCCTGGGCTGTATCGCCATGAACGGCCTGATCGAGGCCGACATCTACGGCAACGTCAACTCGACCCAGGTCATGGGCTCACGCATCCAGAACGGCATCGGCGGTTCCGGGGACTTCTCGCGCAACGCCTTCATCTCCTGCTTCGTGACGCCTTCAACGGCCAAGGGCGGCGCCATCTCGGCCATCGTGCCCATGGCCAGCCACGTCGACCACATCACCCAGGACGTCCAGGTCATCGTCACCGAACAGGGCCTTGCCGACCTGCGCGGCCTGTCGCCGAAACAGCGGGCCAAGCTGATCATCGCCCACTGCGCCCACCCCAGATACCGCGATGCGCTGAACGACTATTACGACCGTGCGCTGAAGGGCTCCTACGGCCTCCAGTCGCCGCACCTGCTGAACGAGGCCCTGTCCTGGCACCAGCGCTACATCGACACGGGGTCCATGCTGCCGACCTGACGGGCGGTCAGCGGGCCAGGGTCGTGGGGAATTCCCGGCCCAGGGCCTCGGCCATCGCCTGTTGGCTGATCAGGAAGACCTGGTCGCGGAGGTGATAATTGTTCGACAGCACGATCACCGTCACATCGGCCTCGGGCTGATAGAGCATCAGGTTGCGGAACCCGCCCCAGCTGCCGGTGTGATAGATCTGGCGATCCTGGAAACTGGGCCGAACCTGATCGCCCAGCCGGTTCGAGAAGATCCCGTAACCCCAGTCGCGGCGCGGACGGCCCCGCTCCTTGGGCGTGTCGGCCGGGGCGTGGTCGGCCAGCATCTGCTGATAGCTGAACGGCTTCAGCAGCGCTCCCCGGTGCAGCGCCCTTTGCCAGACCAGCAGATCGTCCAGGGTCGAATAGACCGCACCCGCCCCGGCGACGATGGAGGTGTTGGCGTTCGGCTGGGCCGCCAGCCCGGCCGGGAAGTTGGCGTAGCCCATGATCACCCCATGGTCGCCGCCGTCCAGGTCCAGCCCGCTGTCCTTCATGCCCAAGGGGCCGAAGAAGGTCTCGCGCATATAGGCGTCATAGGGCCGGCCGCTGGCCTGCTCGACGATGGCCGCCGCCAGGTTGAAGCCCGCATTGTCGTAACGGACCTTGGTTCCCGGCGCGAACTGCAGGCCGAAACGTTTCGAATCCTCGGTCAGCTCGTTCAGGGTCGCCGGCGTGGTCCGACGCATGCCCCAGCCCGGCCGCGCCATCAGGTCCGGTATCCCCGAGGTGTGCGACAGCAGGTGGCTGATCCGCACCGGCTCCCACGCCTTCGGGCACGGCTGGATCCATTTGCACACGGGGTCGGAGATGCGCAGCCTTCCCTCGTCCTGAAGACGCAGGATGGCCGTGGCGGTGAACTGTTTGGAGATCGAGGCCAGGCGAAACCGGGAATCCAGCTTCAGCGGCCGATCCTGCTCATAGTTCGCCTCGCCATAGACCTGACGGAACAGCACCCGGTCGCCCTTGGCCACCAGCACCGCCCCCATGAAACGCCCGGCGGCGGCCTCACGGTCCAGCCGTGCGGCCAGTTGCGGCAAGTCCTCGACCACCACCAGGGGCGGACGCGGCGGCGTGTCGGGACGTATGGAGGCCAGAACCGCATCGCTGGCGGGTTTCACGGCCGTGGAGAAGCCCGCCCAGACCGCGCCGCCGAGGATCAGCGCCCCAAGGACGCCCAGAACGAGCCGGGGATGGCCCCCAGGGGTACGCGGCACTTCAAACACGGGAACTCAGACGTCGAAATCCAGACCGAACTGGGCGTAAAGCGCCCGCGAATCCTGCCACTTCGGATCAACCTTGACGGTCAGGAACAGGTGGACCTGGCGGCCGAGGATCTCGTTCAGCTCCTCGCGCGCCTTCTGGCCGATCCATTTCAGCGTCTGGCCCCCCTTGCCCAGGACGATGGGCCGCTGGCTCTCGCGCTCGACATAGATGGTCTGTTCGATCCGGGCCGAGCCGTCGGCGCGGTCCTCGAAACTGGTGGTCTCCACCGCCGCCGAATAGGGCAGTTCCTCGTGGACGCGCAGATAGACCTTCTCGCGCGTGATCTCGGCCGCCAGAACCCGCACCGGCACGTCCGCCGCCTGGTCCTCTGGATACAGCCACGGCCCCTTGGGCATCGACCGCGCCAGACGCTGCTTCAGGTCCTCGACCCCGTCGCCGTTGGCGGCGGAGATCATATAGACCTCGTCATAGACGCCGCTCTCGAACAGTGTCTGCGACAGGGCCAGCAGGGTGTCGCGGCGCATGCCGTCGATCTTGTTCAGCGCCAGAATCACCTTCGTCCCGGTGGACTGAAGATTGGCGATGATGGTCTCGGTGTCCTCGGCCGAGCGGCGGTCCGCCGCCGTGCCTTCACGGCCCTCGGCGTTGATGTGCGACTGGGCGTCGATCAGGTGGACGACCACGTCCGCGTCCTGCGCTCCGCCCCAGGCCGAGGCGACCATGGCCCGGTCCAGCCGACGGCGCGGGGTGAAGATGCCGGGGGTGTCCACCAGAACGATCTGGGCGTCGCCTTCCATGGCGATGCCGCGCACCGGGAACCGTGTCGTCTGCACCTTCTGGGTGACGATGGAGACCTTGGATCCGGTCAGCCGGTTGACCAGCGTGGACTTGCCGGCGTTCGGCGCGCCGATGATGGCGGCGAAGCCCGCGCGCTGGTTTTCGATATCGGTCAAATGACGCCTTCACGTTTGAGGAGAGCCGTTGCGGCCGCCTTCTCCGCCTCCTGACGCGAACGCCCCTGTGCGGTCAAGGGCTCCACGCCCTCGACGGACACCTCGATGGTGAATGTCGGCGCATGATCCGAACCCGTCCGATCCGCGACGCGATAGGTCGGAAGCGGTCGGCCCTTGGCCTGGGCCCACTCCTGCAGCGCCGACTTGGGGTTGGTCACGGTCCGTGACGGCGGGGCGGAAAACTCTTCCGCCCAGGCCTTGTCGAAGAAGGCTCGCGCCGCCTCCAGCCCGCCGTCCAGATAGACGGCCGCCAGGATGGCCTCGACCGCGTCGGCGATCACCCCGGCCTTGCGGCGCCCCCCCGTCTTGGTCTCGCCCGGCGACAGCCGCAGCGCAGCGCCGACGCCCAGGGCCTCTCCCACCCGTGCGCAGGCGGTCTTGTCGACCAGGGCGTGCAGGCTGGACGAGAGCTGACCCTCGTTGGCGGTGGGATAGTCCCGCGACAGCTTCTCGGCCACCAGCAGGCCCAGCACCCGGTCGCCCAGGAACTCCAGCCGCTCGTTGTCGCGGGGGCCATGCACGCCGACCGGCGCGCCCTCGCCCACGCTGGCGTGGGTCAGGGCGCGTTCCAGCAAGGCCGCATCCCTAAAGGCATGACCAATGCGTGTCTGAAGCGCCGCGACCGCCTCGGCCCGTAAATTGGCCATCAGTGCAGGACGTTGAAGAACCGGTCGAGCCGCACGTTGAACCAGCTGACGGGGTTCCACAGCGACGATCCGGGCTTCCACGAGAACAGGATGATCTGCGCCTTGCCGACCAAGTTCTCGGCCGGGACCATGCCCACGCCGCTGGACTGTTCGACACGGCTGTCGATCGAGTTGTCGCGGTTGTCGCCCATCATGAAGTAGTGGCCGACCGGCACCTCATAGACCGGGGTGTCGTCCAGGTCGTTGCCGGGGCCGAAGTCCTGGGTCATGAAGCTCTTGCCTTCCGGCAGGGTCTCGCGGACCTCGGCGATCGTGTGCGCGCCGAAGATGTCGTCGATCTCACCCTGGCTGACGACGACGTCCTGAACCGGCTTGTCGTTGATATACAGCTTGTTGGCGATCATCTGGATGCGGTCGCCCGGCAGGCCGATCACTCGCTTGATGAAGTCGGTCTTGTCGTCACGCGGCAGCTTGAACACCACGATATCGCCGCGCTTGGGCGCCGAACCCATGATGCGGCCGTCGAACAGCGGCGGGCTGAACGGGATCGAGTGTTTCGAATAGCCGTAGGACCATTTCGACACGACGATATAGTCGCCTTCGTACAGGTTCGGCTCCATCGAGGCCGACGGGATGGTGAAGGGCTGGAACAGGAAGATCCGCAGCACCATGGCGATCAGCAGGGCGAAGAAGATCGTCTTGACGATCTCGACCGTTTCGTCGCCGGCGCTCTGTTCGCCCTTGGCCTTCTTGGCGGGCTTGCGCGCATAGACCGGAGTCGTCGGCTCGTCCTCGAACGGCGCATCCCCCTTGTCGCTCCAGACCGGGCGCTTTTCGGCGGCGGGATCCTTCACCGCCTCCACAGGCGCATCGGCCTCGGACGCGGCGAAGACTTCCTCCGGCGTGGCGTCGGTCGCGTTGGTCTGGGCAGCATCGGCGTCGTGCGGCTTCTGGTCTTCGCTCATGCGATCAAGCATCCCCTTGCCGCGTCTGCGCGGTCGTCCCGTGACGGGTATATCGCGATTACGACAGCGGCAAGGCTTCGATCACCACGAAGGCGAGTGCATAGGGGTGTTCATCGCTGAGGGTCAGGTGAATCCTCGCCTCATGACCCGCCGGCGTCAGTCGCGCCAGATGGTCGGAGGCGTGGCCCGTCAGGGCCAGGGTCGGCTGGCCGGAGCGCAGGTTCACCACCCCCATGTCGCGCCAGTAGACATCGGCTCTCATCCCGGTGCCCAGGGCCTTGGCGCAGGCCTCCTTGGCGGCGAACCGCTTGGCGTAACTCCAGGCGGGATCGGGCTTGCGGTCCGATCGCGTCCGCTCCAGATCGGTGAAACAGCGCTGTTTGAACCGCTCGCCGAACCGATCCAGCGAGGCCTGGATTCTCCGAATATCGGACAGGTCCGCCCCGACGCCGAGGATCACAGGGCGGCGTCCATCGCCGCCCGCATGCGGCGAATGGCGGAATCCAGGCCGACGAAGATGGATTCGCCGATCAGGAAATGGCCGATGTTCAGCTCTCGAACTTCGGGGATCGCCAGCATGCGCGGCGCCGTGTCGTAATCCAGCCCATGGCCGGCATGGACCTCAAGCCCCAGGATGTCGGCCTGGGCTGCGGCGGCGGCGATCCGTTCGAACTCGACCTCCCGCTCGCCGGGATCGGTCAGCAGGCAGTAGCGGCCGGTGTGGAACTCCACCACCTGCGCGCCGACGGCGGCGGCGGCCTCGACCTGGTCTTCCGACGGCTCGATGAACAGGGACACCCGGATGCCCGCCTCGGCCAGGGCCTGGGCCACCGGCGCGATCCGCGCCTCGTGCCCCGCGACGGCCAGACCGCCCTCGGTCGTGACCTCCTCGCGCCGTTCGGGCACCAGACAGGCGGCGTGGGGCCGATGGCGCAGGGCGATGGCCAGCATCTCCTCCGTCACCGCCATCTCGAAATTCAGGGGCTTGCCCGCCCGGGCGCACAGGGCGCTCAGAACATCGATGTCGGCGTCGGTGATATGGCGACGGTCCTCGCGCAGATGGGCCGTGATGCCGTCGGCGCCGGCGGCCAGCGCCGCCTCGGCGGCACGGGCCGGATCAGGATGCGTCCCGCCCCGCGCGTTCCGCACGGTGGCGACATGATCGATGTTGACGCCCAGCCTGACCCGTTCGCGCATCTCAGCTCCTCGCCAAACCGAACATCACTTCGAAAGTCTGCGGCTGCCGGGATCCTCGACTGGCAGAGCCGCCAGTTCCGGCGGCAGGGCGTCGGCCGGATAGGCCGGCACTTCCAGCGAGGCCAGGGCGATCAGGGGCACGCCCACATCCGCCTTGCCGCCCGACCGATCCACGATACAGGCGGCCGCGACCACTTCGCCCCCCGCAGCCTGGATGGCGGCGATGCACTCGCGCGACGACAGGCCCGTGGTGACGATGTCCTCGACCATCACCACCTTCTGCCCCGGCTCGACCGAGAACCCGCGCCGCAGCTTGAACTGCCCGCCTTCCCGCTCGACATACATCGACGGCACGCCCAGGTGACGCGCGGTCTCATATCCGGGGATAATCCCGCCCACGGCCGGCGAAATGGCGACATCCACGGGCCCCACGGTCGCGACGATCTTGTCCGCCAGGGCCTTGCACAGGCGTTCGCAGCGGTCGGTCTGCATGAAGACCAGGTTCTTCTGCAGGAAGACCGGGCTGTGCAGCCCGGACGACAGGACGAAATGGCCTTCGCGCAGGGCGCCGGCGTCACGGAATTCGTTGAGGACGTCTTGGGTGTTCATGGCGCGGTCTTAGCGCCTCGGCCCCTCGAGTCAAAGGCTCAGCCTCGACCGCGATCGACGTTGTCGACGGACGGATTGGCCCGCAGCGCCGCCATAAGCATGGTCGCGTGTTTGGCGTCTTCGACCTCGACGTCGATGGTCACATCGAAGAAGTCCTGCTGGCGGTAGGCCATGGACAGGTTGATGATATTGCCGCCCGCCTCGCCGATCAGGGTCGTCACCTGCCCCAGCACCCCCGGCGCGTTGCGAATGGTCGCGTTCAGACGAACCGCCGCCACGGCGTCTGTCTCGGCCTGGGGCGTCCATTGCAGGTCGTGCCAGACCGAGTCGTCATCGGCGAAGGCCGCCAGGGACTGGCAGTCGATCGTATGGACCGTCAGGCCGATCTCCGGCTCCAGGATGCCGACGATCCGATCGCCCGGCACCGGGGTGCAGCACTGCCCGAAGTGAACGCTGACGCCCGGCGTCAGTCCGCCGCCGCGCACGAACAGACGGGCGGTGTCGCTTTCGATCCGTTGTTTCTCGGGTCCGGCCTTCAGCCGCCCCTTCATGGCGGGGAACAGGGTCTCCGCCACCGTCGTCGGCGATAGTCGGCCGCGCCCCAGGCTTTCGAACACATCATCGTCACCGGCGACCGCCAGGGTCTCCAGAATCGGCTTCAGCGACACCTCGGCCAGGGTCTTGTCTATTCGGGCCAGGGTCTGCTGCAGGGCGATTCGGCCCAGTTTGACGAACTCCTCGCGTTCCGAAGTCCGGATGTGGCGGCGGATGGCCGAACGGGCCCGGCCCGTGACCGTCAGGCTGCGCCAGTCGGCGGGCACTTCGCGTTTGGCCCCGCGGATGATCTCGATCACGTCGCCGTTCTGAAGCGGCGTCCGCATCGGCTTCAGTTCGCCGTTGACCTTGACCCCCACGGCCGTGTCCCCGACCTCGGTGTGGACCGCATAAGCGAAGTCCAGCGGCATGCCGCCGCGCGGCAAGGTCACCAGCCGCCCCTTGGGCGTGAAGACGAACACCTGGTCCAGGTACATTTCGAGCTTGGCGTGCTCGACCCAATCTTCGCCGCCCTCGCCGTGCTCAATCACCTGAACGAGATGGCGCAGGTTCTGCAGCGGATCGCGTCCGCCGCCCTTG
The DNA here is from genome assembly GCF_011064825.1 of Brevundimonas mediterranea. Classification (NCBI taxonomy): domain Bacteria; kingdom Pseudomonadati; phylum Pseudomonadota; class Alphaproteobacteria; order Caulobacterales; family Caulobacteraceae; genus Brevundimonas; species Brevundimonas mediterranea. The sequence continues at coordinate 3,084,951 of NZ_CP048751.1, read as the reverse complement.
GCCATGGCCTCGTGGTCGAATCCATAGGACTGGTTCTTGTAGCGCCAATGGGCCGCCACCCCGTCTTCCGCCACGCGATCCATCGCCTCTGTGCGGATCTGCATCTCGATCCGGAGGCCGCGCGGCCCCACCACAGTGGTGTGAAGCGAACGATAGTTGTTCGACTTGGGCGTCGAGATGAAATCCTTGAACCGCTCAGGCACCATCGGCCATTCGCGATGGATGACGCCCAGGGCGCGATAGCAGTCGTCCTCGGCTTCCACGATCACGCGGAAACCATAGATGTCGGACAGGGACGAGAAACCGACCGACTTGCGCTGCAGCTTGCGCCAGATCGAATAGGGGGTCTTTTGCCGCCCGAACACATGGGCGCCCACGCCCGCCTCGGACAGAACCCGCTCGACCTCGCCGGACACGCCTTCGATGGCGCGGCCATGCTCCAGCTTCAGCGCCTCCAGCCGCCGTTCGATGGCCGTCTTCGCCGTCGGATTCAGATAGGTGAAGGCCAGTTCTTCCAACTCGGACGCAATCGAGTGGATGCCGATCGACCGTCCCAGCGGGGCATAGACTTCCAGCGTCTCGCGGCTGATCCGTTCGCGCTTCTCCGGCTTGACGTACTGGAGCGTGCGCATGTTGTGCAGACGGTCCGCCAGCTTGACCAGCAGCACCCGGACGTCCCGGCTGATGGCCAGGATGAATTTCCGCAGGTTCTCCGCCTGGCGGGTGTGTTCCGCCTGAAGCTCCAGCCGGCTCAGCTTGGTCACGCCTTCGACCAGGACCGCGACCTCCTCGCCGAACATCTGAGCGATGTCGTCGCGCGTCGCCGAGGTGTCCTCGACCACATCGTGCAGCAGGGCTGTGACGATGGTGGCTGTGTCGAGCTTGTAGTCGGTCAGTATGCCCGCGACCTGGATCGGGTGGGCGAAATAGGGATCGCCCGAGGCCCGCATCTGCGAGCCGTGCATCTTCATCGCATAGACATAGGCGCGGTTCAGCAGCGCTTCGTCGGCGGTAGGGTCATAGGCCTTGACGGCCTCGATCAGCTCGAACTGACGAAGAACCGGCGCACGCTTGATGGCGGGGGCCGGTTCTGCAGTCGTTGAAACAGGTTCGTTTTTGTTTGCAGTTTGGGGCGCCGGCGGAACCGTCTCGGTCCGCGCCGGCAGGATAGTGACGCCAGGGGCTCCCTCGGGCGTCAGTACCGCTCCTCCTGACCGCCGTCGCGGTCGCTTTGCAGCGCGCGGATCAGCTCGGCCTCGGCCATGTTCATGTGTTGCGGTTCGGCCAGCAGGGCGACGGTTTCCGCCTCGTCCTCGGCTTCGGTGCGCTCATCGACGCGTTGCAGCGTGGTGATGATGGTCTCGCGCAGTTCATCCGGCACGACGGTGTCGTCGGCGATCTCGCGCAGGGCGACGACCGGGTTCTTGTCGTTGTCGCGGTCGATCGTCAGGGCGGCGCCGTTGGCGATGCTGCGGGCGCGGTGGCCGGCCATCAGCACCAGACCAAAGCGGTTCGGTACCTTTTCGATGCAGTCTTCGACGGTGACGCGGGCCATGAAATTCCTCGAACGCGGGGGAGAACCGCGTGAAATACAGATAGGGACTGACTTTTGCAACGCCAGAGCGGCGAAAGTGCGGCCTCAGACCGGATGGGCGTCGCGCCCCACCGTCGCCGAAGCCGCCAGGGCCTGGGCGACCCCGCCGTGGGGATGGACCCAGTCCGGCGCGATCTCCGCAATCGGCCCCATCACGAAGCGGCGCTCGGCCGCGCGGGGGTGCGGCAGGATCAGCCCGTCCAGGTCCCCGCTCAGTCGACCATAGGCGATCAGGTCCAGATCCAGCGTGCGCGGGGCGTTGCGGACCGACCGCTGACGGCCGAAGACATCCTCGATCCGCCCTAGGGCCGCCATCAGCGCGTGGGGATCGTGGCGCGTGGCGACAATGACCACCCCGTTCAGGAACGGCGGGTCCTGCGGATCGGGCCAGGCCATGGACGACCACCAGGACGACCGCGCCACCACATCAATCCCCTCGCTGCGAAAACGCGCCAAGGCGGCTTCCAGCGCCTCGCGGCAGGAGGCCCAGACCCCCTTGTCATTGCAGCCCAGCGCCACGATGACTGCAGCGTCCAGATCGGGCGCGCCGTCGATTCCCACATCGACCGCAGCGTCCGGCCGGGCGCCATTTTCTTCATTTCTTTTGACGGCCTCGACCATGTTTCATTCCACCGACCGCCTGGCGATCTTCATCGACGGTTCGAACCTGTATTCCGCCGCCCGCGCCTTGCAGCACGATATGGACTTCAAGCGGATGCTGGACTGGTTCCGCGAGAAATCCATCCTGACGCGCGCCTATTATTACACGGCGGTGGTCGAGGGCGAAGAGTTCTCGCCGGTGAAGCCTCTGGTGGACTGGCTGGACTACAACGGCTTTTCGGTCGTGACCAAGCCGGTGAAGCGCTTCACCGACGGCCAGGGCCACAGCCGGATCAAGGGAAATATGGATATCGAGATCGCGGTGGACATGCTGGAACTGGCCCCCCGCCTGGATCACGCCGTGCTGTTTTCCGGCGACGGGGACTTTCGGCGACTGGTGCAGGCGGTGCAGGCGCTAGGCGTGCGCGTCACTGTCGTCTCGACCCAGAAGACCCAGCCGCCGCATATCGCCGACGAACTGCGTCGCCAGGCCGACGCCTTCCTTGATCTGAACGACCTGATGGCCGAGTTCTGTCGTCCCAAGACGGGCGCCGGTCAATGAGCCTGAGACCCGAGCCCCCCCGCGACTGCCCCCTGTGCCCGCGCCTGGTCGAGTATCGCCAGGAGAACGCCCGCCAGAACCCCGACTGGTGGAACGGCCCCGCCCCGTCCTTCGGCGATCCGAACGCCCGGCTGCTGGTCGCGGGTCTCGCGCCCGGCCGCACCGGCGCCAATCGCACGGGGCGGCCCTTCACCGGCGATCACGCCGGCTGGCTGCTGTACGACACCCTGAAAAAGGCGGGCTTTGCTCAGGGCCACTATGATCCGAACGGCGACGACGACCTGACGCTGGTGGACTGCATGATCACCAACGCGGTCCGCTGCGCCCCGCCCGGCAACAAGCCGCTGCCGATCGAAGAGACGACCTGCCGCCCCTTCCTGATCGACCGCCTGGCCTTGCTGCCCAATCTGAAGGTCATCGTGACCCTGGGCGACGTCTCTCGCCGCAACATCCTCAAGGCGTTCGGCCGGCCGGCCTCGGCCATGCCGGCCGGCCATGGCGCAGAGGGCGAGGCCGGCGGATACGTCATCCTGAACTCGTATCACTGCTCCCGATTGAACACGAACACCGGCCGGCTGACCCCGGCCATGTTCGAGGCGGTGTTTGATCGGGCGCGCGAGATCATCGCCCGCTAACCCTCTACTGTTGCGTGCGTGTCGCACGACTCTGCCATGCTGAAATAAGGCGGAACAGAGGCGAGCGTTCGGCGTTCGTCTCCCAGCGGGAGGCTGGACGATGCGACGCACTGACGGATTATTCACGCGACGCGAGCGCAGGATCGCGATCCTGGCCGCGGTCCTCGTGATTGTGATCACGGCCCTGGCCCTGATCACAGGCGGCCTTTTCCATCCGTCCACAGGGACCGGAGGCGCGGGCGGCTATGGTTTCGCCGATCTGCCGGGGGTCACGGACGCCCGGCCGCTGGGGTAGTGCTCGGGCCTCAGCCCTTGTCGCGCATCAGACGGGCCTTGTCGCGCTGCCAGTCTCGTTCGGCCGAGGCTTCGCGCTTGTCGTGCAGCTTCTTGCCCTTGGCCAGGGCGATCTCCAGCTTCGCCTTGCCCGCGTCGTTCAGATACAGCTTCAGCGGAATGATCGTCTGACCGTCGCGCTGCACCGCCCCGATCAACCGGTCGATCTGCTTTCTGTGCAGCAGCAGTTTGCGTGGTCGGCGCGGCTCGTGATTGAAGCGGTTCGCCTGCTTGTACGGCGGGATGTCGGCGTTGATCAGGACGATCTCGCGCCCCTCCACCGCCGCATAGCTTTCGGCGATATTGGCCCGTCCGTCCCGCAGCGCCTTGATCTCGGTGCCGAGCAGTTGAATACCCGCCTCGATATTGTCCTCAAGGAAATAGTCGAACCGCGCGCGGCGGTTCTCGGCGATGACCTTGGACTTCGACTGCGGCTGCGGCGCCATCAGACGACGCCCGCATCCGCCATGGCGCGGTCGATCAGCGGCTTGACCCCTTCCGACGTCGGCGACAACGGCAGCCGCGCCTCCTCGCTGCACAGGCCCAACCGGGCCAGGGCGTATTTGGTCGGAGCCGGAGAATTGTCGAGGAACAGCGCCTTGCACAGGCCGATCAGTCGATTCTGCCAGTCGCGGGCGGTGGCGTAGTCGCCGGCCGCCGCCGCATTGTGCAGGGCGACCATGGCCTCGGGCGCGACATTGGACGCCACCGAGATCAGTCCGACCCCGCCACAGGCGTGATAACCCAGATAGCTGGAATCATCGCCCGAGATCAGGTCGAATTGGCCGTCGATATTGGCGCGCATCCAGCTGACCCGGCTCATGTCGCCGGTGGCGTCCTTGACGCCGACGATGTTCGGATGGGCCGCCAGCCGCGCTACCGTCTCATTGGCCAGATCGACTCCCGTACGCGACGGGACGTTGTAGAGCAGGATCGGCAGCTGAACGGCGTCAGCGATAGCCTCGAAATGCGCCGCCATGCCCGCCTGCGAGGGGCGGATATAATAGGGGGTGACGATCAACGCCCCATCCGCACCCACCGCCTTGGCGTGCCGGGTCAGGTCGATGGCTTCCTTGGTGTAGGGCGATCCGGTTCCAGCGATGACGCTGACGCGCCCCGCCACCAGCCGCACGCATAGATCGATCACATGCTTGTGCTCGTCCAGGTCCATGCTGGCGCCCTCGCCCGTCGTGCCGACGGGCACCAGCCCGTCGACGCCTGCGGCGATCTGTCTTTCGATGAGCGTGGCGAATGCGGCTTCGTCCACGTTTCCGTCATGAAGTGGTGTGATCAGGGCGGTGATCACGCCCTTGAACAAGGGGGCGGTCATGGGACTAGCTAGCCTGCGTGGGGAGGGGCGATGGACGGATGTCCAGAACCTCTGTCTTGAGAGCGCGGGACGTTAGGTCGCCAGCGGCCTCGCCGCAACCGGGATGAATGAGAACAGGAAATATCATGATCGCGACCAGTCTGGCTGCGGCCCTCGCCGTCATCGCCCCGACCCCGCAGGACGCCCTTCCCGGCCAACCTGTTCCCTATTCCGCCGTTTCACAATCCGTGCCGGGTTACAGCCCCACCTATCAGGGCCGCGTGCTCGATGACCAGGACACGGCCCTGTTCCGTCAGGGCCTGGCGGCGGCGCGGGCGCGCGACATCCCCGGCGCCCAGGCTGCGATCTCGCAGATGCGCGACCCCACGGCGCGCAAGCTGATCGAGTGGGCCCTGATCGACACCTCGGGCGAACAACTCTCCTACGCCGAACTCGCCCAGGCCCAGACCGCCTTGAAGGGCTGGCCGCGCGCCGAATCACGTCGCGCCGCCGCAGAATCGGTTCTGGACCGCGTCGGCGCCACGCCGGACGCCGTCATGGCCCTCTTCTCCGACCACCCGCCCGAAACCGTCCAAGGCGCCATCGCCAACGCCTCGGCGCTCGAACAGCGCGGACGTCACCGCGAGGCCCGCGCCCTGATTCGCGACTGGTGGCGGACCCGATCCTTCGACGCCGAGCCGCAATCGCGCATCCTCGCGCGCTGGGGCGGGGAACTGACCCCGGCCGATCACGAGGCGCGGCTGAACATGCTGTTGCTCGGTCCGCACGGCCCGGCGACGCGCGCCATGCTCGATCTTGTCTCGCCGGAACGGGCGGCCGTCGCCAATGCGGTCATGAGCCTGCGCACCGCCTACAGCCCGGACGCCGTGGTGGCCGCCCTGACGCCCGCCCAGGCCGCCGATCCGGCGGTGACGCTGGAACGGGTGCGAATCCTGCGCTCTCAGAACCGCCAGTCGGAAGCCTTCCCCCTGCTGGCCAACCTGCCGCCCGCCCCGGCTCATACCGCAGGCGACAACACCCTGTGGACCGAGCGCCGCAACTATTACCTCGACGCCCTGCAACAGGGGAATTGGCGCGCCGCCTATGACGCCATGAACGGCCACGGCTTCACCTCCGGCGACCGGATGGTGGACGCGGAGTTCTTCGCCGGCTGGGTCGCCCTGACCAAGCTGAACCAGCCCGAGGTCGCCGCCCGCCATTTCGAGGCCCTGCGCACCGCCTCCTCCACCCCGATCACCCAGGGTCGGGCCTATTACTGGCTGGGCCGGGCGGCCGAGGCCCGCGGCGAGCGCGACGCCGCCCTCGGCTATTACCGCAACGGCGCCCAGCATTGGCAGACCTTCTACGGCCAACTGGCGGCCGAGAAAGCCGGGATGACCACCCTGACCCTGCCCGGCGAACCGGCCCCGACCCAGGCCGACATCGCCCGGTTCGAATCCAACGAGCTCGTCCGCGCCATGCGAATCCTGGGCGAGACCGGCGAGACCAGCCTGCTGCGGGTCTTCGCCTATCAGCTCGACAACGACCTGCCGACCATCGAGGATCTGGCCCTGCTGATGGACCTGACCCGCAGCTATGGCGAAGGCTTCACCGCCATGATGGTCGGCCGCGCCGCCAGCCAGCGCGGCTTCGTCCTGCCCGAACGCATGTACCCCGTGCGCGTCCCGCCCCAGGTCGCCGGCGCCGCGCCGCTGGAATTCACCCAGGCCATCACCCGCCAAGAATCCAGCTTCGACCCGCGCGCCCGCTCCGGCGCCGATGCGCGCGGCATGATGCAGTTCCTGCCCGCCACGGGTTCGGGCGTCGCCCGTCGCCTGGGCATGGGCTTCTCGGCCGAGCAGCTGTGGGATCCGGACTACAACATGACCCTGGGCAGCTATCACCTGGGCGAGCTTATGGCGGCCAACAACGGCTCCATGCTGCTGGCGACGGTCGGCTACAACGCCGGCCCGGCCCGTCCGAGCCAGTGGATCGCCCGCTGTGGCGACCCACGCGGCGATTCCAATGCGGCCATCGACTTCATCGAATGCGCGCCCTTCACCGAGACGCGCAACTATATGATGCGGGTGATGGAGAATATGGCGGTCTACAAGGCCCGGCTGAACGGGGGATCGGCCCCGCTGACGACTTCGTCCGACATAGCACGCGGCGCGGCCGCCGGTCCCCGCCCCTACGCCGCCTACTGAGCCCGACGGGCCGCCAGCAGCGGCCCGTCCGGCCCCTCGATCCAGGTCCCGTCCAGGCCGAAGACCTGGCGCAACACGGGTTGCGCCAGGGCGTCCAGGGGCGCGGTGTCGGCGACGATGCGTCCGCCGTCCAGCACGACCACCCGGTCCGCAAAGGCGGCGGCCAGGGTCAGATCGTGCAGGCTGACCAGCACCCCGGCGGCGGCTCTAGACCGCGCCCGCAGTTGTTCCAGCACCAGCCGCTGAGCGTCTGGATCCAGACCCGCCGTCGGCTCGTCCGCCAGCAGAAGCGGCGCATCGACCACCAGGGCCCGTGCCAGCAGAACCCGCGCCCGCTCGCCGCCCGACATTTCGGCCACCCCTCGATCCGCCAGATGGCCCGCCCCGACGGCCAGCAGCGCTTCCTTGGCCCGATCCAGAGCCGCCTCTCCCGCCAGGAAGGGCGCGCCAAGGGCGGCCACCTCAACCGCAGGCAGATTCCAGGCGATCCGCCGCTCCTGCGGCAGATAGGACAGGCGTTCGGCTCTCTGACGCGGCGATAGACGGTCGATGTCGTCGTCCCCCAGTCGCACCTCGCCGCTTTCTGCCGCCAGCAGTCCCGCCGCCGCCCGGATCACGCTGCTCTTGCCCGCCCCGTTCGGGCCGCACAGGGCCACGACTTCGCCGGCCGAGACGGTCAGGCTGACACCGTCCAGCACCTGCTCACGCCCGATCCTGGCCCGGACGGCGTTCAACGACAACAGGCTCACAGCCGCCACTCCCGCGCCGCCCGCCAGGCGATCAGGGCGAACAGGGGCGCGCCGATCAGGGCCGTGAACACCCCCAGCTTCAGTTCCTGATCCGTCGGCGTCAACCGCGCCAGCAGGTCGGCGACCACCAGCATCAAGCCACCGGCCAGGGCCGAGGGCGCCAGGATCCGCCCCGGATCGCCCCGCACCGCCGCCCGCACCAGATGGGGCGCCGCCAGACCGACGAAGCCGATCACGCCGGCCACGGCCACCGCCGCCCCCGTCGCCACCGCCGCCGCGACCAGAGCCAAGGCGCGAACCCGCCCCATGGACAGACCCGACGCGGCCGCCGCCTCGTCGCCCAGGGTCAGCATCCGCAGCCCTCCCGCCGACAGGCCGGCGAAGACCGCCGCGACGACCACTGCGGGCGTGACCCAGGCCACATCGACCCAGCTGCGGTTCTGCACCGACCCCAGCAGCCAGGACATGACCTCGGCCTGGGCGATGGGCGACGGCGACAGGTTGAAGATCAACGCGGTGACCGCCCCGGCGAAACTGGACAGGGCCACCCCGAACAGGATCAGAGCCTCCGGCGCCCGCATCAGGCCCGAGGCGACGATCAGCAGACCGCCCGCCGCCGCCGCCCCCAACAGGGCGGACATCTCGACCACGCCCGCCACCCCGGCGCCGCCCAGGACAATGGCCAGGGCCGCCCCCAGGGCCGCCGTCGCCGACACACCCAGAACGCCGGGATCGGCCAACGGATTGCGCAGCAGGCCCTGCATCACAGCCCCGGCCAGACCGAGTGCGGCGCCGACCGCCAGGGCGCAGACCGCGCGCGGCGCGCGCACCTGCCACAGGACGACCCATGGACCGGACGACGGATCGCTGAAGGCCGCCGCATACTGGGCGGCGTCAAAGGGCGTCTCGCCGATCAGCACAGCGGCCGCCAGGGCCGCGAGGATGACCAGTCCCAGGATCAGGCAAAGCCTAAACATCCGGCTCATGGCCGCCCTCTCGCCATCATCTCGACCCCGTCAGCCGCGAACCAGGCCGGACAGGTCAGCACCGCCGCCGGCAGTTTCGCCGCCGTCCGTCCCTGGGCCGCGCGCCGCACCACCGGATGCCGCCCCGCCCCGCGCCAGTCGGCCCGCAACTGATCGAAGAAGCCCAGCACGAACCGGATCGGCGGCTCCATCGCGATCCGCTCGACGCTGATGGCGCCGAACCCCGGCGCGGCCGTCAGATTGCGAAACCCGGCGGCCCGGATCATCGCATCCATCAGGGTGCCGGGTCCGGAGGTGAACCCGCCCGAGGTCAGATAGACCGCGCCCGGCCGGGGGCGGTCCGCCGCCGCCGCCCGGTCAAGTTTGGCCTGCATGGCCCGTTCCAGCCGTGCGCCGCGTTCCACCTGGCCCAATTCCCGGGCCGCCGTGCGGATATTGGCCCGGACCCCGTCCATATCGGTCGCGTCCGCGATGGTGACCACCGTGACGCCCTGGGTTTGCAGAAAGTTCAGCAGCCTGGGCTCCCCGCCCCAGTAGCGCACGACCACATCCGGCCTGAATCCCACAGCCGCCTCCAGCGTCGGCCGCAGACGCCTGTGGCCCGCCGCTTCGCGCCTTAACCAGGCGTCGGGATCGTCGGCGCGCGGCGACAGGGCCAGATCGGCGTCCGGGGCCAGGGCCAGCACATACTGGTCGGCGCACTGGTCCAGGGCCATGACCCGCAAAGGACGCGCCTGCGCGCCCTGGGCGACGGCGACGGCCATGGCCGCGACCGCCGCCGCCAACCCCCAAGCACGGTTCACGATTTCAGCAGGCCGGAAAAGACGGCGTCCAGGGTGGTCTTCACCAACACCTCGCGCCCCGCCCAAGGGAAATAGGGTTTGGTGATCATCAGGGAGACGACGCCATGGGCCGAGGCCCAGATCGATTGGGCGATCATGCGGGGATCCCCTTCCATTCGCCCTGCGGCCACGGTTTCACCGACCAGGGTCTCGAAGGCTGCGAAGACCCCCGCCCCCAGTTCCTGCGACAGGCTCTGGGCGCCGTCCCGGGCCTCGACGGGGCGGGTCAGATAGATCAGGCGATAGGCGTTCGGATTGGCGAACCCGAAATCGACGTAGACCTCGATCATGCGCCGAAGGCGGACCTCGGGCGGCCCATCGAGGGCGGACAGGGATTCAGCCGCCGAGATCAGCTCACCGAACGCGTGGCGGCAGATTTCCTGCAGGATCGCGCCCTTGTCGGAGAAATGCATATAGAGGGCGGTCGAAGACAGGCCGACCTCGTCGGCGATCTTGCGGATCGTCGCCCCTTCATAGCCGTACTCGACGAAGATGCGTTCGGCCGCAGCGAGGATCTCGCCACGCCGTGAATGGCCCTCGCCCTTGGGTTTGCGACTGGAACGCGAGGATGGCGAAACGACGGGCAACGGCGACTCCGGATCTTGCCCGCCCTGAATAGCGACAATCTGTCATCGACGCCAATCGCCGCCTCGAAGAACAAGGTTGCGCGAAATGCGTATTTCTAGTTGTGTTGCGCCGGGCGCGGGGGCGAACGGACATGACGACGAGGGATGCGGCGCAAACCGGCGCGGCGCGGCGAATGCCGACCTTGGGGCAGGCGATCATGGTCGCGAGCCTGGCGACGGCGCTTGTGGCCGCAGGAATCGTCTGGCCCCGCTCGACGCTTTCGGCGTCGTTCATCGGGATTCAGATGGGCTTCGTCGCCTCGGCCCTGTGGCGCGCGGCCCTGGTCATCGCCTGTCTTCGTCCTACCCCGTCGTCGCCCAAACCCTCCCGGTGGCCGCGTTACACAATTCTGGCCGCCCTTCATGACGAGGCGGCCGTTGTGCCCCAGCTTATCCAGCGCCTGTCGAAAATCGACTATCCGCGGCGTCAACTCGAAGGTTTTCTCGTGCTGGAAGCCCATGATCAGGCCACCATAGATGCGGCCAAGGCCGCGCGCCGGCCGGGCTGGCTCCGGATCCTCGTGGTCCCGCCAGGCGCTCCGAAGACCAAACCCCGCGCACTGAACCACGCCCTGGCTTTCGCGACAGGCGAGCTCCTGACCATCTATGACGCCGAAGACGAACCGGATCCCGGCCAATTGCGCGAGGCGGCCTCACGTTTCGCCGGCCAGCCGCAACTGGGTTGCCTTCAGGCCCCCCTGCGGATTCGCCGGCGCAACGCCGAACTCTCGACCTTCCTCGACCGCCAGTTCGCCTTCGAATACGCCGCCCTGTTCGAGGTCAACCTGCCCGGCATGGCGAAGCTGAACCTGCCTTTTCCTCTGGGGGGCACCAGCAATCACCTGCGAACCGCCGCCCTTCGTCGGGTCGGGGGCTGGGACGCCTACAACGTCACGGAAGACGCCGATCTGGGCTTCAAGCTCTGGTCCGCGGGATGGCGGCTGGGGGTGCTCGAAAGCCCGACCTGGGAAGCGCCGCCGGGGGCGCTGGAACGCTGGCTGCCGCAACGCACCCGTTGGCTGAAAGGCTATATGCAGACCTGGGGCGTCCACACGCGTGCGCCTCGGGCCCTGGGCCGGCGCGGCCAGCTGTCGCTGGCCATGACGCTGGGCGCCGCCATCGTCTCGGCGGCTTCCCACGCGCCCACCCTGGCCTGGCTCATTGCGGCCCTGATGGTCGCCCTCAACATCGGCATGGCTCCAGTCGTGCCTTTGGCCTCCTTCGCCGTCCTGGCCGTGGGCGTCATCGCCGCCTGGATGGGCTGTGCGGTGGGCGCAAGACGGGCCGGGCAGGACTACAGGCTGACCGACATGTTGGCCGCGCCCGCCTACTGGTCCCTGCTCAGCCTGGCCTTCATCCATGCCCTTTGGCGGCTGATCGTCGCCCCCTATGCATGGGACAAGACGGCCCACGACGCCGAGATCGACGCCGAATGCACGTCCGTGATGACGGTGGACGCTGGACGCGAGGCCGCCTGACCGCCTATCAGCCGCACAATGGCGCCCCTGCTCTCCCCCACCCCCGAAACCCTCGTGACCCGCGGCTGGTCCGACTACGCCCTGCTGGATAGCGGCGACGGCAAGAAGCTGGAGCGCTACGGCCGCTACACCGTGGTCCGCCCCGAGCCCCAGTGTTTCTGGTCCCCGCGCGATCCGGCCGCCTTCGAGAACGCCACGGCCACCTTCGATCCCCAGCAGGAGGAGGAAGACTCGGGCCGCTGGCGGTTCGACCAGCACGGCCCCATTGACGCCTTCCCCCTGAAATGGCGCGACGTGAAATTCACCGGCCGTTTCACCCCCTTCCGCCACCTGGCCTTCTTCCCGGAACAGGCCGCCAACTGGGAATGGCTGGACAACCGCGTGCGCAGCTTCTCGCGCGAAGCCGGCAGAGCCCCGAAGATCCTCAACCTGTTCGGCTACACCGGCGTCGCCAGCCTGGCCGCCGCCGCCGCCGGGGCCGAGGTCACCCACGTCGACGCCTCGAAGAAATCGGTCGCCTACGCCCGCGAGAACGCCGAACAGTCCGGCCTGTCCCAGCACCCGATCCGCTGGATCGTCGAAGACGCCCGCAAATATGTCGCCCGCGAGGTTCGTCGCGGCTCCAAATACGACGGCATTATCCTCGACCCGCCCAAATACGGGCGCGGCCCGACCGGCGAGGTCTGGCGCCTGTTCGAGGACATGCCGCTCCTGCTGAAGGACTGCGCCGCCCTGCTGGCCGACGACGCCGACTTCCTGTTGCTGAACGCCTATGCCGCCCGGGTCTCGGGCCTGTCCCTGGCCCATCTGATGGCCGAGGCGACGCATGATCGCGGCGGCCGCATCGACTGGGGCGAACTGGCCCTGTCCGAAGACGGCCCGGACGCCCGCGCCATCGGCCTGTCCTTCTTCGCGCGGTGGAGCCGATGAGCGCCAGAGACGAATATCGCGTCATCACCTCCCTGACGAACGACACGATCAAGAGCGTCCGCGCCCTGCATATGCGCAAGGAGCGCGACCTGACCGGCGCCTTCCTGGCCGAAGGTCTGAAGTTCATCGGCGAGGCCCTGGACCTGGGTCGCGCGCCGCGCATGCTGCTGGTCGGCGAGGAGGCTCGCCCCCACCCCCTGCTGGACCGGGCCAAGGCCGAGACGCGCAAGGCCGGCGGCGACATCATCATCGTCACCCACGCCATCCTCGAAAAGATCAGCCGCCGCGACAATCCCCAGACCGTGCTGGGCGTGTTCGACCAGGCCTATGCGCCGCTGGACAGCCTGGACCCGACGTCAGCGCCCTGCTGGGTGGCCCTGGAGCAGGTGCGCGATCCCGGCAATCTGGGCACCATCATCCGCACCGCCGACGCGGCCGGATGCGGCGGCGTCATCCTGATCGGCGACTGCGTCGATCCCTATTCGGTCGAGGCCGTGCGCGCGACCATGGGCTCGGTCTTCGCCGTCTCCATCACCAGGACCGACCCCGAGGCCTTCCTGGCCTGGCGCAAGACCTGGCCCGGCAGCGTCGTCGGCACCCGCCTGGACGCGACCGTCAGCCACCGCTCTGCGGTGATGCAAAAGCCGTCGCTGATCCTGATGGGCAATGAACAGGCGGGCCTGACCGACCAACTGGCCGCCGCCTGCGACGTCAACGTCAAGATCCCGATGCGCGGCCGGGCCGACAGCCTGAACCTGGCCATCGCCACGGGCATCATGGTCTACGCCGCCACGGACGAGGCTTAAAGCTCGGTCTCCGGGCTGACCCGTCCCATGCCCCACAGGGCCAGGATGGTCACCACCGCCGACAGGGCCAGATAACCGCCGACCGCCGCCAGCCCATAGTTCTGCGCCAGCCAGGTCGCCAGATAGGGCGCCAGCGACGCCCCGACGATGCCCGCCAGATTGAAGGCCATGGACGCCCCCGTATAGCGGACCGTCGTCGGGAAGGGCCGCGCCATGGCCGCGCCGATGGGGCCATAGGTGCAGCCCATCAGCCCGAACCCCAGGGCGAAGAAGATCAGCAGTCCGGTCAGACCGGCGCCGAACAGGGGCGCGAACAGGGCGCCGAACAGGCCGATGCCCACCGACGACGCGATCAACACCTTCACCTGCCCATACCTGTCCGCCAGCAGGGCCGTCACCGGAATGAAGGCGGCGAAGAACAGCACCCCGATCAACTGGATCGGCAGGATGTCCGCCCGCTCATATCCCATGCCCGTCGTGGCCCAACCCAGGGCGAAGACGGTCATCAGATAGAACAGCGAGAAGGTCGTCACCCCGCTGAACGTCCCCAGGAACAGCGCCATCTTGTGATGAGCAAACAGGGTGACGGCCGGCGCCTTGACCCGCTCGTTGCGGTCCACCGCCTTCTGGAACTCGGGGGTCTCGGTGATCTTCAACCGCACCCACAGACCGACGAACACCAAAAGGGCGCTGGCCAGGAAGGGAAGACGCCACCCCCAGGCCTCGAATTGAGCCTCGTTCATCGTCGAGGTCAGCACGATGAAGGAGGCGGTCGATAGAATGAAGCCGATCGGCGCGCCAAGCTGCGGGAACATGCCGAACCAGGCCTTCTTGCCGGGCGGGGCGTTCTCGGTGGCCAGCAGCACGGCGCCGCCCCATTCTCCGCCCAGGCCCAGCCCCTGTCCGAACCGGCACAGGGCCAGCAACAGGGGCGCGATGATCCCGACCGAGGCATGGGTCGGCAGCAGGCCGATGGCCACGGTCGACACGCCCATGGTCATCAGGGCCGCCACCAGCGTCGCCTTGCGCCCGACCCGGTCCCCGAAATGCCCGAAGGCCAGGGCGCCGACCGGCCGCGCGAAGAAGGCGATGGAGAAGGTGGCGAAGGACGACAGCATGGCCGTCGTCGGATCGGCGCCGGGGAAGAACAGGCGCGGAAACACCAACACCGCCGCCGTGGCGTAGATGTAGAAGTCGTAGAATTCGATCGTGGTGCCGATCAGGCTGGCGAAAAGAACCCGCCCCTTCCGGGCGGTCGGCGAAACATTCTTTGCGTCAGACACGGTGAAATCCTGCTTGGGAGCAAAGCCAATGCTTTGCCCGTCCCGCGCGGTCAAGTCCGGCGCTCAGGTCCCGCGCGGCTTGACCCGGTTGGTGGGCTGGGCATCGGCCGGGTTCTCGGGCCAGGGATGGCGCGGATAACGGCCCCGCATGTCCGACCGCACCGCCGCCCAGGACCCGGCCCAGAACCCCGGCAGGTCCTTCGTCACCTGAACGGGTCGCCGCGCCGGGGACAGCAGCGACAGGGTCAGGGGAACCCGTCCGCCGCCGACGGTCGGATGGGTGACGACGCCGAACAGCTCCTGCACGCGGATCTCCACGCGCGGCCCGCCTTCGGCGCCATAGTCGATCCCCGCCGACCCCAGGGGCGTGTCCAGCCGACCGGGCGCGAGATCATCCAGCTTGCGCTGCAAATCCCAGGGAACCAGCCCCCGCAGGGCCTCGGCCAGCCGCCCGTCGCTGATCGTTTCCAGCGACTTCGCCCCCTCCAACACCGGCCACAGCCAGTCCGCCCGCGCCTCCAGCAGAGCGGCGTCCGAAACATCCGGCCAGCCAGCATCCAACCCGTGCAGAAAGGCCAGCCGCGCCCGCAACCCCGTCGCCTGTTCGCCCCAACGCAGGGCGCCTAGGCCCTCGGCCTCGATCTCGGCGCGCAGGGCCGCCGTCATGGTTTTGGCGTCCGGCGCCCCGATCACCTTTTCATCCAGCACCAGGGCGCCGATGCGTCGCGCACGCCGGATCACCATCCGGCCGGACGGCTCCTTGACCAGCCGATCCTCGACATCGATCAATCGCCCCAGGTCGGCCTCGATCCGCGTCCCGTCCAGCGCCGCCGCCAGCCGCACCCGGTCGCGCGCCTCGCCGCCGCCCCCACCCGCTGACAGCTCCGCCACCGCCAACCAGGATTCTCGCGCCAGATGATCGGCCGCGTCCAGCGCCGCCCCGCGCCCGCTGGCCAGCAACAGTTCGCCCGTCTTGCCGCGCGCCTTGGCGATGCGTTCGGGAAAGGCCTCGGCCAGCAACAGGCCCGGTTCGACCGTCTCGCCCTTGCCGCCGCCCGCCGCCTTCGCCCACCGGTCGGCCAGTTTCAGCGCATCCCGCGCCCGGGGCGACCGATCCCGTTCCAGCCCGACCAGACGATCCGCCAGGTCCACGCCCGAGCCGCCCAGGCCCGGCTCGCTCAGCACCGCCGCGATCCGCGCCCCGGTCATGGCGTCCCCGGCGTCCGAGGCCACGGCGACCATATGGGCCAGCCGCGGCGACAGCGGGATGCGCGTCAGACGTCGTCCATGATCCGACAGGCCGCCTTCGGCGTCCAGCGCCCCCAGACGGCTCAACACCTTGCGCGCCTCCGCCATGGCCCCGGCCGGGGGCGGATCCAGCAGGGCCAGCCCCTCGACCGACCGCGCGCCCCACCGCGCCAGATCCAGCGCCAGACCGGTCAGGTCCGCCTCCTGGATCTCCGGCCGTTGGTGCGGGACCAGGCCCCGCGTCTGTTCCTCGTCCCACAGGCGATAGCAGACGCCCGGTTCGGTCCGCCCGGCCCGGCCCCGCCTCTGTTCCGCCGACGACCGGCTGACCCGCACCGTCGCCAACCGCGTCAGGCCGCTGGACGGCTCGAACCGGGGCACGCGCGACAGACCGCCGTCCAGCACCACCCGCACCCCGTCGATGGTCAGACTGGTCTCCGCCACCGAAGTCGCCAGCACCAGTTTGCGCCGCCCCTCCACCGCCGGTTCGATAGCCCGATCCTGCTCGACCCGGTCCAGCCCGCCGTACAGCGGAACCACATCGACATTCGGCAACCGCAGCCGCTCGCTGACGAGCCGCGCTACCCGGTGAATCTCGCCCTGCCCCGGCAGGAAGGCCAGCACCGAGCCGGTCTCTTCGCCCAGCGCCGTCAGACACCCCCGCGCCATCGCCTCTTCGAACCGTTCGGCCGGATTGCGCCCCAGATAGCGGGTCTCGACCGGATAGGCCCGCCCCTCCGCCTCGATCACCGGCGCGCCGTCCAGCAGTCTCGACACCCCCGCCACGTCCAGCGTCGCCGACATGACCAGCAGCCGCAGGTCCTCCCGCAGCACCCCTTGCGTCTCCCGCGCCAGGGCCAGCCCCAGGTCGGCGTCCAGGCTGCGCTCGTGGAATTCGTCGAACAGGACGGCGCCCACCCCCTCCAGACCGGGGTCGTCCAGGATCATCCGGGTGAAGACGCCCTCGGTGATCACCTCGATCCGCGTCTTCGGTCCGATCCGGCTTTGCAGCCGGGTGCGATAGCCGACGGTCCCGCCCGCCGTCTCCCCAAGGGTGCTGGCCATCCGGTCCGCCGCCGCCCGTGCGGCGATACGGCGCGGCTCCAGCACCAGGATCTTCCCCTCGCCCAGCCAGGCCTGATCCAGCAGGGCCAAGGGCACGACCGTGGTCTTGCCCGCCCCCGGCGGCGCGGCCAGCACCGCCGTATTTCCGGCCGCAAGGACGGCTTTCAGGGGTTCGAGAACAGCGTGGATCGGCAACATCACCCGCCTCTAACCCGATGCGCCCCCGATGCGCCACCGATGCGCCGTGATCACGAAAGCGTCGTGAGGGCTTTACCGCCTCGTCATGCGCGTTGCGCGCCATTCGATCCGCCGCTAGCGTCCGCCCAACGCGGCCGAGGGGCCGCTGTAAACGTGGGGGTATTCTATGTGGCGCGTTAAGTCGCTCGACGCGATTCTGGCCACGGCCGAGAAGAAATCGCTTCATCGGTCGCTCGGACCTATTCAACTGACCTTGCTGGGCATCGGCGCCATCATCGGCACCGGCATCTTCGTGCTGACGGCCGCCGCCTCGCAGAAGGCCGGCCCCGGCATGATGGTCAGCTTCGTCATCGCCGGCGCGGTCTGCGCCGTCGCGGCGCTCTGCTATTCGGAACTGGCCGCCATGGCCCCGGTCTCGGGCTCGGCCTATACCTACACCTACGCCGTCATGGGCGAGCTTCTGGCCTGGTGCGTGGGCTGGGCCCTGATCCTGGAATACGCCGTCGCGGCTGCAGCCGTCTCGGTCGGCTGGTCGGGCTATGTCCTCGGACTGATAGAACAGGGGCTCGGGTTCGATTTCCCTGACCTCCTATCCGCCGGACCGACCTGGGCCATGAACGGCTTCATTCCGATGCCCGACTTTTCGGCGGGGATCGTCAACATCCCGGCCATCGTCGTGGCCCTGCTGGTCACCGGCCTGCTGATGCTGGGCACGACGGAATCAGCCCGGGTCAACGCGGTCTTGGTCCTGATCAAGGTCGCCGCCCTGACCGTCTTCATCGTCATCACCCTGCCGGTGATCAAGACGGCCAACCTGTCGCCCTTCGCCCCCAACGGGCTGTTCGGCGCGTCTTCCGGCATGGGAATCGTCGGCGCCGCCGCCTCGATCTTCTTCGCCTATGTCGGCTTCGACGCCGTCTCGACGGCGGCTGAAGAGACCAAGAACCCGCAACGCAACGTACCGATCGGTCTGATCGGCTCGCTGGCCATCTGCACGGTCTTCTATCTTCTGGTCGCGCTTGGTGCGGCCGGCGCCATCGGCGCACAGCCGGTGCTCGGCGCCGCCGGCGAAGCCGTCCAACCCGGTTCGCCCGCCTTCGTCGCCGCCTGCGCCCTGCCGGCCAACGCCGAAGCCCTGGTGTGCTCCAACGAGGCCCTGGCCCACGTCCTGCGCGTGATCGGTCATCCCCAGATCGGCAACGCCCTCGGCACCGCCGCCCTGCTGGCCCTCCCCTCGGTCATCCTGATGATGATCTACGGCCAGACCCGTATCTTCTTCGTCATGGCGCGCGACGGCCTGCTGCCGGAAGGCCTGACCAAGATGCACCCCAAGTGGAAGACGCCCTATATCGTCACCGCCTTCACAGGCATCGCCGTGGCCATCGGCGCCGCCCTGTTCCCGGTCGGCAAACTGGCGGACATCTCGAACTCCGGCACCCTGTTCGCCTTCTTCATGGTGTCGATCGCGGTGCTGATCTTGCGGGTCAAGGAACCGAACCGCAAACGTCCGTTCCGGACGCCGCTGATCTGGCTCTTCGCGCCCCTGTCCGCCTTCGGTTGCGCCTTCCTGTTCTGGAACCTGCCGCACGACGCCAAGATGGTGCTGCCGATCTGGGGCGGCTTCGGCCTGTTGATCTATTTCCTGTATGGCTATCGCAAGAGCCACCTGGGCCGTGGCCTGATCGAGGTCCACGAGACCGACAGCGACCTGCCGCCGCCGCCTGTCCCGCCGATCAGCTGAGACACGCGCTGATGTCCTCAGGCAGGCCAACCAAAACGGCCATAAGTCCTGAGGGCGACCAGCCCAAAACCGGCCTCAAGTAGGCCCGCGAGGGCGATAGGCCAAAACAAGAAAAGGCCCCGGAGCGATCCGGGGCCTTTTTGCTTTGGTGCGGATGAGAGGACTCGAACCTCCACGCCTTGCGGCGCTGGAACCTAAATCCAGTGCGTCTACCAGTTCCGCCACATCCGCTTGGGCAGGTGGTGGGCTCTAGAGGGCCGGACGTCGCCTGACAAGAGCCTCCAGCGGCCTTCAGCGGCGTCCGGCGACCAGTTCGTTGCGGATCGTCCGTCCCAGGGGATCGCGAGCCTGCCAGCTTTGACCGATGTCGGCCTCGACCATGCGGCTACAGAAGCGTGGCAGAATCTGGCGTGGCCTGAACCCGGTCAAACAGATCTTGTCGCCCTCCCGGCTCCAGCGCGCGCTCAACTGACGCCCGTCCGAGAACTGGGACACATAGCGGCCGTCCGGCTCGAAAAAATGCTTCACCCACTGGCCGTTGGGATAGTGAGACACGATGGTGTTGCCAAAGGCCTCCGCCATATCGGCCCGCGCCGGGGCCGTAGAGGCGACGACGACGCCCAGCGCCAGGCCGCAACCGATCAGGACCGTCCGCATCATCCCCTCCGCGTCTTTCCGACCAGATATTACCGATCGTTAAGACTTTGCAAGCCGGAGGGTTCCGGACGGTCCGTGCGTCGGATCAGACGTTGCCGCGGCGGCTCGATTCGAACAGGAACCAGACGCGCTTCTCGCTCTCGTCGATCCAGTTCTCCAGCAGGCTGGCGGTCGCCACGTCGTTGTGCTCGTCGCAAAGATCGTGGACCTCGCGCATACGCCCGACCAGGTCGTTGTTGTCGTCCCGCAGTTCGGCCAGCATGTCGAGCGCATCCACGAACTCGGCGTCATTGTCGAGAACGCGCGATTCGCGGGCGATCTGACCGACAGAGCGCAGAGTGGTCCCGCCGATCTTGCGCGCCCGTTCGGCGATCAGATCGGTCATGGCCAGGATCTCGGCCGATTGTTCGTCCAGCATCAGGTGATAGTCGCGGAAATGCGGGCCGGACACGTGCCAGTGGAAATTCTTGGTCTTGATATAGAGAGCAAAGACATCCGCCAGCAGGGTCGTCAGAGCGGCGGAAATATCCCGCGTCGCGGCCTCCGACAGGCTGGTGGGGGTTTTCAACGGCGCCAGACGTTTCTCGTGGGCGGTGGCCATGGTCATTCTCCTCAGCTGAAGCACTGCTTAGCTAGGGAGCGTGAGGTCCCAGCGAAAGTCCCGGCGCCCTTCATTTTTGCCGTTGCGTACATTGTCCGTATACCAATGTTCGCTACAGTCGAAATCTTGCGACTTCAGACACGACCCCGGACTGGGTCCAGATCCCGGCTCAGATCGTCATGAGATACAATATTTGCAGTCGCACCTGGGACCAGGGCGAGCGGCCCGTCCACCTTACCTCCATATCGCAGGGCCAATACAGCATCAGCGACGACCCGGACGCGGTGATCACGACGGTCCTCGGCTCGTGTGTCGCAGCCTGTATTCGCGATCCCAAGCGAGGCGTGGGCGGCATGAACCATTTCGTTCTCCCCGAATCTCCGACGCCGCTTTCGGAACAGGACGACCCGTCGCGCTACGGCTCCTACCTCATGCAGCGTCTGGTCGATGGCCTGCTGGAAGCCGGAGCCAATCCCCACTGTCTCGAAGCCATGGTGTTCGGCGGCGCCAGTCCCGGCGATTCGTTCTACAATGTGGGGGCGCACAATGTGGCCTTCGCCGAGGGTTTCCTCGCTGACCGGGGCATAGAGATCGTCGATTCGATCTGCGGCGGGCGTTCCGGATGCAAGGTGGAATACTGGCCGGCGTCCGGCAAACTGATCCATACGCCTTTGGGGAAATACGGAAAGGCCTGACCCGCCGCTCACAAGCTTCGCCGGGTTCTGCCCCTAGCAGCCGTTGGTCCCAAGTCCTGAACCTAGAGCCGCGGCGGGGAGCCGGCGGGCCGCGATGATGGACGACCGACCAATCGACCAGTCGGCTCGGTTATCGCTGGAGCGGTATGTGCCGGCGCTTCCCCTGCTGACGCCGATCGACCGGTTCACGCAACGGAACAGGCCAGCGGCGCGCCTGGCGTTGTTCGACGCCAGCTGAACCAGCAGGAGATCTCGTGGGCGCTGCGGTGTGTCGCCAACAGGACATGTCCGGGACACTCAAGCTTCACAGGACCCCGCTACACCGCGCCGAACAGACAGCAGGCACGCCTTTCGGCGGGGGCGCGGACGTGGCGTACGACGGGGATCAGAAGCTGGCGACGGTTACGTGGTCGCCGGTCCGCGACTTCGTCCGTCGACTGGCCCATCGACGGCTGGGGCGCGCGGATATGGCGGACGATGTGGCGCAGGAAACCTTGCTGCGGCTTATCGAGTACCAACGCGGCGGCCGGATCGACAACCTGTACGGCCTCGCCACGCGCATCGCGGAGAATCTCGTGAACGAGGAGTATCGGCGTGAGCGACGTTGGAGGGTCGAAGGGTTGAGCGAAACGCTCGCCAGCGGCCAACCTTCGCCCGAAAGGGTTGTGGAGGGCCGCGAGGCCGTGGAGGTCCTGAAACGCGCGCTCAAGCGCATGCCGCGCCTGCGTCGAGAGATCATAATCCGGCGACGCATCCACCGCCAGGGTTGCGCCGCCATCGCCGAGGACCTTGGCCTGAGCGTCAAGGCGGTGGAGAAACATGTGACCCGAGGTCTGCTGGACCTGAATGAGGCCTGCGGTCAGAAGCGGCGCGGGCGGAGGACGGCGCTCTGATGACGAATGACAAACGCATCATGGCGGAGGCCGCCGCCTGGGCGGACCGAGCCTCGCACCCGGATGCGGATCTCGATGACGCCGCAGCGTTCGAGAGCTGGATGAACGCGAGTCCCGCTCACCGCGCGGCCTTCGCCGAGATGATCGGCTTGTGGCGCTCCGACGCCTTGAGCCAGGCGGCGGCTGAGGTGGAGCAGCGGGCCGATCTCCGGCGCCCCCTTCGGGTTCCGTGGCGTCTGGCGGCGCCCTCCGCCCTGGCGATGGCGGCCGTCTGCATCGCCGCCGTGCTTGTCGCGCCCTGGATGGACCACCGAACCCTGGAGACCCGGCGCGGCGAGACCCGGACGGTGGCGCTGGCGGACGGCACCTCGATCCGGCTGAATGGCGACGCCCGCCTGTCGATCCGGCAGAGCCCTCTCTGGCGCGCCGCGACGCTCGAGCGCGGCGAGGCCTGGTTCGAAGTGCGGCACGACGGTCGGCCGTTCGTCATCGACGCGGGCGAAGGCGAGGTACGGGTCATGGGGACCGCTTTCAATGTGGATCGGATGGCCTGCGGTCGGGCGGAAGTCACTCTCTATCGAGGCGCGGTCCGACTGCGTACGCGCGGAGGCCAGATCCTCGACCTGGAGCCTGGAGACCGCGCGATGTTGGAACACGGCCGTATCCGCCCGACGACACACAGTCTCTCGACCCGGCCCGACTGGACCGACGGCTGGTTCGACGCGGAGGAAACGACCCTGGGACGCCTCGTGGCCGAAATCGACCGCTTCTCGAGAACGCCCGTCGTCATTGATGGCCAGGCCAGCCGTATCCCGGTCAGCGGACGCTTCCGCCTGACGGACCCGCCTGCCACGCTGGCGCTGATCGAGAGAGCCTATGACGTGCGCATTGACACGACGGGAGAGACGATCGTCGTCCGCAGCGGATCTCGCCAGCCGGACCGTCGCTAAGGTTTCACAAAAAGAAATGTCGGGTTCGGCCCTGGCCGGACATCGAACCGATGTCGATCACAGTCGACGATTCACCGGGGGATACCGACATGACTTCCACACGGGCGCTCAGCGCCTCCGTTTTCGCACTCGCGGCCGCTCTGGCCGTGACGCCGGCCGTGGCCACGGCCCAGGCCGCGCACCAGGCCTTCTCTATTCCCGCCCAGGATCTGGGCCGGGCGCTGACGGCCTATTCGCGCGCCACCGGCCTTCAGGTCGCGGCGCGCCCCGCCCTGCTCCAGGGTCGCCGCAGCCAGGCCGTCGAAGGTCGTTTCAGCCAGGCTGACGCCCTCGCCCGACTGGTCGGCGGCAGTGGACTGACCGCCCGCATCGTCGGCGACGCTGTGCTGATCGAAGCCGCTCCCTCGGCGCCGGTCCGCGCGGCACCCGCCAGACCGGCTGCGAACGCCGCGACCCGGTCTGCGCCGCCCCCGCTGGGAACCCCGGGCGGCGTGGAGGCGCTGGACGAAGTGATCGTGACCGGCACCCGACAAGCCTCGCGCACGGCCGCCGAGACCCTGTCGCCCGTCGACGTCCTGTCCCAGGAAGAGATCCGCGAGAGCGTGTCCGGCGATCTTCAGGACACGCTGACCCTGCTCGCCCCGTCCTTCAACGTGCAGCGCCTGCACGCCGACCCGCCGGCCTTCGTGCGCCCGACGACCATGCGCGGCATGCCGGGCAAATACGTCCTCGCGCTGGTGAACGGCCGGCGTTACCACAACTCCGCGCAGGGTCAGGCCCCCGACCTGTCCACCATCCCCTCCGCCTCGATCCGTCGCACGGAAATCCTCCGTGACGGCGCGTCCGCCCAGTACGGCTCGGACGCCATCGCCGGCGTGATCAACATCATCCTCGACGACCGCCCGGGGCTGCGCGCCTTCAGCCAGTTCTCGCGCTACTATCAGGGGGACGGCGAAGAGTATCGCTTCGGTCTCGGCGGCGGTCTCGCGCTCGGCGAAAATGGCTCGATCAGCGGCGCTCTCGAGTACAACCGGCAGGGCCGCACGGGCCGGCAGGTCCAGCGGCCGGACGCCCTCGCCTTTGAACTCGCCCACCCCGGCGTTGAATTGCGCGATCCGGTGCAGAAGTGGGGCCAGCCGGAAGAGGAACGGCTCAAGGGCTCGCTCAACGCCAACTATCGCCTGTCCGGCAACCACGAACTCTACGCGTTCGGCCTGTTCAACGACAGCGAGGGGATGACGGATTTCAACTGGCGCAATCCGGACGCCACCAGCAACGTCTACAAGGCGACGGCCGCCTTCCCGGGCTTCTCCTTCCTGTCGATCTTCCCGGGCGGCTTCACGCCCCAGTTCGGGTCGAAGATCGAGGACTACCATCTGTCAGGCGGCGTCCGGGGCGACCTGTCGGATCGCCTGACCTATGACCTCGCCCTGACCTGGGGCACCAGCCGCGTCGCCTTCAGCCTGGACGACACGGTCAACGCCTCGCTCGGTCCGAAGAGCCCGACCAGTTTCTTCCTCGGCCGCGAGTATCAGGACGACTTCGTCGCCAACGCCGACTTCGTCTATCGGCTTCCGGTTGGCGGCAGCGAGCCGCTGAACATCGCCTTCGGCGCCGAGGCCCGCGTCGTGACCTATGGCGTACAGGTCGGCGACAAGGCCTCGTGGGAGATCGGACCGGGGGCCGCCTACGGTCTGGCCGTGGGATCCAACGGCATGCCGGGCTACAGCCCGGCGCGCGCCGGGGAATGGGACGCCCGCAGCTACGCCGCCTATGTGGACCTGGAATGGCGGCCTGTCGAAGCGCTGACGCTCGGGGCCGCCGGCCGCTACGAGGACCACGATTCGTTCGGCGGCAATTTCGACTACCGTCTGGCCGCCCGCTATGAACTGCCGGTCGGTCTGGCGGTCCGCGGCACCTACTCCACCGGGTTCCGCGCCCCGAAGCCGTTCGACCTGTATTCGTCGGCCTTTACCCAGAGCCTGAACCTGACCAACGGTTCGGTGAACAACAGCGGCCGCCTGAACGTCAACGATCCGCTGGCGATCTCGCTCGGCGCCCAGCCGCTGAAGCCCGAGACTTCGAAGAACAGCGCCCTGGGCGTCGTCTACAACAACCACGGGCTGACGCTCAGCATCGACGTCTATCGTGTCGACTCCAAGGACCGCCTCACGACCCGTTCGATGTCGGTTCCGGCGGGCACGCCGAACCCCCAGAACTTCACGTCCCTCAGCTACTTCATGAACGCCTATGAAGCGCGCACCCAGGGCGTGGACATCGTCGCCGCCTACCGCCGCGACATCGGTCCGGGTCGGTTCAACACCAGCCTGTCCTACAATCAGAATGAGACCGAGATCCTCGATGACCGTCTCGCGCCGCTGAACCCGCTCAACAAGGAGTTGTTCGCCCGCCGTTCGCGGCCTGGCGCGGGCGTCTCTGCTGGATTCGGCTATGACCTGGGTTCGCTCTCGGTCTCGTCGCGCATCCGCTACTACGGGACCTGGATCGACATGGGCACCGACCCGGACGACGCCGACCGCCTGTGGCAGGAATTCGATCCGATGGTGCTGGCCAATCTCAGTGTCTCGTACGATTTCGCCAACGGCGTGAATGTCAAAGTCGGGGGGGAGAATATCTTCGATTCCTATCCCGACCGGGCGACGCTCGACGCCAATCGCGGCCTGCTCTACTCGCGTAACGCCCCGTTCGACACCGACGGCGGGCAATACTGGATGCGTCTGGGCTATAATTTCTGACGCAGATCCCGATCAGGATCCCATGGGGCGTGGCGGCTGGACCGCCACGCCCTTCCCGCTCTTCCCGACGTTGCAGCAGCGTCCGGGCCATCGCCGAGATTTCCATGCTTGAGCTCAACCGTCGTGCGCTGCTGGCTGGCGGCGTCGTCCTCCCCGCCGGAGCCGCACTGACGCCCACGCCGGCCCGCGCAGCCTCCGACGACGACGCCTTCTGGCGCGACATCGCCGCCGAGTACGACGTCACCCGGGACGTCATCCAGCTCGAGAACGGCAACTGGGGCATGATGCCCAGGCCGGTCCACGCGCACTATGTCGAGGTCCTGTCCCGTGTGAACCGCGAGACGAGCTACTACGCCCGCCGCGGCATGGGGCGGGATCTGATGGACGTCAGAAGCCGCCTCGCCGAGACCCTGGGGGTCCCCGACGACGAGATCGCCTTCACGCGGAATGCGACAGAGGCGCTGAAGGCGCTGATCGGCGGCTACAACCGTCTCACCCCCGGCGACGCGGTCCTCTATGCGGATCTGGACTACGACAGCATGCAGCACTGCATGGATCGACTGGCCCTGCGCGAGCGGGCCGAGGTCGTGAGGATCGCCCTGCCCGAACCGGCCACAAGAATGCGGCTGATCGACGCCTATGCCGAGGCCTTCGACAGACATCCGCACGTGCGCCTGGTGCTGTTGACCCATGTCAGTCACAGAACCGGTCTCGTCCTGCCTGTCCGGGAAATAGCGGCCCTGGCGCGTGAACGCGGCATCGATGTGATCGTCGACGCCGCCCACAGCTGGCGTCAACTCGACTTCGCCCTGCCGGACCTGGATTGCGACTTCGTCGGCCTGAACGGGCACAAATGGCTGGCCGCGCCCCTGGGCGTCGGCGTCCTGCACATTCGCAAGAGCGCCCTTGATCGCATCGACCATGACCTGGCGACAGCGTCCGACGCTCCGGACGTCATCAGCGAACGGATCCATACCGGCACGCTGAACGCCGCCGCCTTCCTGACCGTGCCATCGGCCCTCGCGTTCGAGACCCGCATCGGCCTGGACCGCAAGAGCGCGCGCCTGCGCGCCCTGCGCGATCGCTGGGTCGAACCCGCACGGGCTATTCCAGGAATCGAAATTCTCACCCCTGACGAGCCCGGCCTGTATGGCGCGATCACAGCCTTCAGAATCACAGGACAGACCTCGATGCGCGCCAATGAGGCCATCGCGCGCCAGCTGCTGGATCGCCACCGCATCTTCACCGTGGCTCGAGGAGGCGTCGATCGAGGCGGCTGCGTCCGGGTGACCCCCAACCTGTTCAACACCATGCAGGAGATGGACTTCCTGGCAGGCGCGATCGCCAATGTCGTTCGCACCCTTCCCGACTTGCCAACTCCGAAAGCGTCGCGGGACTCCAGGGGTTGAAGATGAACTGGCGCGTTGTCGAAAGATGTCCAGGCGCGGGACACGTCTTGGGGCTGCCGCTCAGCGCGACAGGAAGAACTCGACCGGGGTCGTGAGCTCGATCGTGGCGCCGGAGATTTCAGGCGGGGGCGCGGGCAGAGGTTGGGCCCGCGCCAGCATGGCGAGGGCCTCGCGGTCGAGCAGGGCGCGGCCGGAACTGCGTTCAATCCTTGAGGCCAGGACGCGGCCGGCGCGGTCCATCGTGAACCGCACATGGACCACGCCCTCCTGACGCAGGCGCTGGGCACCGGGCGGATAGCGCTTCTTGCTGTCCAGATGGGCCAGGAGGCGGGCTTTCCAGTCTTGCGGGGCGGTCGAGGCGCTGGGCGAAGGCGGCGCAGGGCGCGAGACGGGGGCCGTGGTGGCGGGCGCCGGCGTCTGGCGTTCGGCTGCGCGCGGGACGGGAGGCGCGACCGGGATGGCCACGGCTTCGGGCGCCTCGGCGTGAACGCGGAGCGGGACTGGCGGGCGCGGGAGGGGGCGGCTGGACGCGGCCTGGATCTGCTTGGGACCATCGACCTGTTCGGATGGCGGTCGGGGCGGTGCGGCGTTGCTGCGGACCAGAGCCACGACGATTACGGGCGGCTCCTCCAGCGGCATGGGCGCCGGGACGACGAAATGGATCAGAAGCAGCAGGGGCGCGGCGTGAAGGGCCAGGGCGGCGCCCAGGGCCAGGGCGCGACGGGCGCGCGCCCTGGGACGCCGGGGGGCAAGGCCCCCGACGTCGTTCAGGATCGTGGCGCGCGGCGCGGCTGTCATGCCGGGTCGGCGGCTCCATGGCGAAAGCCGACATCGACCAGGCCGCGCACGCGGGTGAAGGCGGCCGAGGCGCCGGCCATGACGCGGGCCTCTTCCTCGTCTGTCAGATCCGGGGCGTCGAGGGCGGCGGTGAATCTGCGCCAGTGGTTGGCGCGGCCTTCGGGCGAGGCGGCCAGATGGCGGGCGCCGAATTGGGCCGACAGGCCCAGCGCCGCCGCCGCCTTGATCAGGAAGGCGGCGCCCAGGTTCGACCCTTCGGCGACGTAGAGCCAGCCCAGGGCCGTCGGCAGATCCACCGATGCGCCCTCCACGAAGCGCGGGACCGGCGTTTCATCGGCCGGCGCAGCGCCCAGATCGGCGAGATCGGCCTTCACCTGTTCGTAGCGGCGGCGTCCGGACAGATCCGGGAACAGGGCCGCCAATTCCGGCGCCGCGTACAGGGCGGCGATGTCGCGGTGGAACATCTGCTGGATACGCAGGAACACGGCATAGGTCTCGCGGCTGCTGAACGGCTTGGCGGCCATGATGGCCTTGTCCAGCCCTTCGTGGACGCCATGGCTGGCGGACTTCAGACGTTTCGCGCGGCTTGTTTCGACTTGGATCATGGCGGCCTCAGTAACGATAGGTCAGGGCGAGGCGAACGGTGCGGCCGGGCGCGGGCATGACGCCCAGAGCCAGCGGGTCGAGGTAGTATTCGTCCATCACATTGTCGATGTTGAGGTCCAGCGCCGTCTGGTCCGTCACCTTCAGGCTTGCGAAGGCGTCATAGACGGTCGTCTCAAGATACAGTTGCTGGATCGCCGACAGGCCGACGTTCCAGGCCTTGTCCAGCTTGCTGATCGGACCCGAGTTGTGGACCGCCCGACCGCCGAGGGTCAGGCGGTCGTCGAACAGGTGCGCGCCCAGAGTCAGGTTCAGATTGAAGCGCGGCGGGTTCTGGGTGTTGGTGTAGGCGCCGACGAAGCCGCCGTCGACGCAGTCGGGCGTGGCCATCAGTTCGGCGTTCTTGCGGCTGGCGCCATAGGCGCGGCGTTCGGCGGCGATGTCGGGCGCGCAGGTCTTGGCCTCGAAATAATAGTGGGCCGACAGGTCGCCGAAGACGACGCCGTTGTCGTAGTTCGACTGGAGTTCGACGCCCGACACCTTGAACGTGTCGATGTTGCGGATCAGGCCCGCCGAAATGCTCCGGTAGTCGCGGGTGATCAGATCGTCGATCACGGTGTTGAAATAGGCGACCTTGAAGGCGGTGCGGTCGCCGCCGGTGAGCAGGTCGCGGCGGATGGCGCTGGCGCCGACTTCCCATGTTCGGCCGCGCTCAGGCTTCATGCCCTCGGTCGGACGCGCGGCGCTGAACAGGCCCAGGGTGGTTTCGAACAGGCTGGGCAGCTTCACACCCTCGGCGTATTTCACATAGACGA